>CALHPU010000049.1 GCA_938036435.1 uncultured Pirellulaceae bacterium
TCGGCGTCACCGGATTCGAAGATCATTCCATCGACGCCATCTCTAACGGCTTCGGGGATCCCTTCGACGTTGCTGGCGATCACGGGAACCGCATTGGCCATCGCTTCCAAAACGACCATTGGAAGGCCTTCGCCGTAAAGGCTTGGCAAAACGAATACGTCCATCGCCGCCAGCTGCTCGTTGACATTGGTTTGAAAACCTGTCCACTCGATCATGTCGCTGATATCAAGTGCTTCAACTTTTGCCAAAACCTCTTCTTGATACGCTTCAGTTTGAAACGGACCCACCGCGCGCAAACGCACAGGCGAATTTTTGTCTTTGAGAATCTTCAAAGCGTCCAACAGAACCTCGGTTCCCTTGCGAGGTCGGTATAACGCCATGCAGCCAATCGTCCAAGTCCCCTTGGGCGCTGTTGGCATCACCAAATCATCGACCAATTCAACACCGTTAGGCACGACCGCTAATTTATCTTGAGAATGTCCGAGCTCAGCCATGTACTGGCCTAAACTACTTGACACACAGATCATTTTGCTGACTTGGCGAAGGCTGAGCTTTTCGATGGCTCCGTTGAGTCGGTTCATCAGGCCCCGGCAACTGTCTCGTCCAACGGGACTGTGGACATGATAGACAAGTGGGCACTTCAGTTTTCTAGACGCCAATGCACCAATCATCAGCGTGCGAGGTGTGTGGGCGTGGAGGACTTGGTAGCCCTCACGTTTTGCAATGTCAACAACGTCGCGAAAGCAACCAAGACTGAACCGTGAGTTCATCTTCAACGTGTGGAGTGCAGTATCTGAATTGCGAACCTCAGGAAACTTATCTGGTTTGAGACAAGCGAAACCAACCTCATATCCAAATTCTGGCAACGCCAGCGCTAGTAAATCCTGAACGCGCTCGGCACCTGAGAAATGTTCTCCATTGATTAGGTGCAACGTCTTTACTGTTTCAACAGCGGTAGAAGGGACTTGAAGTAGGGTTGAATTTGCTTTGACGATCATGATTTTGTCTAACTAGAATCAGAAGGCGGGAATCGATGAGCAGGTGCGCGTCGAGTCTGTTTAAGATTCTAAAACTTAGGTTACGCCTTGAGCTCCCGGGGCGGGACGAGAGTTTTGAAGACCAAACAGCGGCTTTCGTGCCGGCATTTGCCGAAAAATCGCTAAAACCGGTAGCCCATTTGGCCCAACGCGTGGACAACGCTTTACCAAGGCAGCGTCACGACCGCCCACTGACCGCGGTTTTCATCCACCGCAAGTTCAACACGATCGATATCGGTGGAGACTTTTTCTCGCAAACGCTCAATCAGCGCGCCCCCAATTTGGCTGGCCAACAGCTCGGCGGTCGTATTGGCGATCTCCAACAGCACGCAATCCTCGCGCGGAAACACCCAACGCTTCTTTTCAAAACGAACGACGATTTCTTCATCCTGGGTAACAACTTTGATCTTCGGGTGCTTGGTAGGCAGCAACGTCCGATGATCGAGCTTGGCAATGATCTCCATCAAAGTATCACGTAAAGCAATGAAATCGATCACGTATCCATTTTCGTCCAACGGCCCAAACACTTTGCATTTGACTCGGTAGTTATGACCGTGCAATTGTTCACACACGTCGCCGTTGAACGTGATGAAATGGGCAGCACTGAAAACAAGATTGTCTTTTTCCAATGAGACGCAGTAATCGGGTTCTTTTGAGGACGGCATCAATAAGACTCCTGTTGAAAAACGATCAGACTACCGTGAGTGCAGATGCGTCACCTATTTAGCGGCAGCTCAAAACGGTCATTGGCCACCCCGACGTACAACGCTGCCGTGATCAGATCGGCCGTCGTACCGGGATTTCTTCGATGACCGTCACTGCGCAACCAAAAATCTAAATCGCCAACGGACCGCCAAAAGTCATCGTCGTCTGCGCTGGTCAATTGTTCAAGGCATTGCGCTGCCAATGCCGAAGATTTTCTGGCCACCGAATCACCCAGCTTTCGACCGATCAGACTGTCGGGAAACTGAGCCATCGTTTTCACGTGCGCCCACACGATTCCATCGGAGATTCTTCCGAATCGCCGCACCCCTTCTTCAATTGCCGGCAACACGAATTCGATTACGTCTTTAAAACCGCAGCAATATTGTTTGGCGACCATATCTCGGTCACTGGCCATCTCCATCGCGTCAAGGATTCTATTAGGTACTGATCCAACATCGTTGACATCATACTTTTCGACCGCCGCCAACCCTCCAGCGTTTGCTTTGTTGATCGCTTGATATACGGCGTCACTCTCTGTATCTACGATGGTTTGCGTCTCTGTGACGATCGCCGTTGAACTAATTGGCTCGCCACGTTGGACTAATTTTGCCAGAGGGCAAATCAGCAGAACCATACCAAGATTGGTGTTGGACTTGGTCACCAGATTGGTGCGCTCAATCGCTGACAAAATCATCGATCCGATTCCACCGCTTGCAGGCTGAGCATCGATCGCGCTTCCAAGTGCAATCCCGCTGGAGAGGAAATCACCGAGCGTGACGTCCTCGAAATCTGCCGCGCGATGAACATTACCGGGCTTAGGTGCCGTAACCTCCAATTGGCAAACCCAAGACGCTAACTGTCCCGCTGTGAATTGCAGAGCATTTTTTGAAAATGGTTTGCCAGTCATCTCGACACCGGGTTGTCTTTCAAAAACGACATGACCAACGGCGTAATCTCTTTGCGTTTATCTTCGACGATATAATGGCCGCCGTCTTCAAACTGTGTTGCCTTGGCGTGGGGCCAGTGCGATTGAAGACGCGTTAAACACTCGGGACGGAAGCACCAGTCCTTCATGCCCCAAATCAATTGAATCGGCCAATCTTTAACACTGCTTAATCCCGCTTCGATTTCTTCTAGCACTGCCCAAGTCTGGTGGGACGGAGAAAGCGGAATGTCTTTGACAAACTTGTAAGTCGCAATACGATTTTTCCAATTGTCGTAGGGCGCCAACAGTCCCTCGGCGGCAACCGGATCGAGGCCTTCAGGTTGCTCGGTCGCCATCGTAATTGCGGCTTTGGCAAATAAATTAAATCCCTGTAGCCCAATCTTCCCAACGATCGGCCAGCGACAAACTCGAATGCGAAACGGTATGTAAGGCGGCGGAAAAGCAGCCGTGTTAAATAACACGATTCGCGAAAACCGCTCTTTGAGTTTCAACAGTGTCCCCATTCCGATTGCACCACCCCAATCGTGAGCCATTAAGGTGACGTTCTTCAAATCCAAATTCTCAACCAACTCGCAGGCATTGTCGATATGCTGCCTAAGGCAGTAGTTGTAGTCGGCCGGTTTGTCACTCAGTCCGCAACCGATATGGTCAACGGCGATGGTTCGATATTGCCCTGAAAGGCCGCCGATCAGGTGTCTCCAATAAAACGACCAAGTAGGGTTGCCGTGCATCATCAGAATGACATCACTTTTTTGTGATCCTTGATCGATGTAGTGCATTTTGACCCCGCCAACATCGATAAAACGCGATTCGAAGGGATATTGCAGTCGCCACGCAGCCGATGCAGAAGTGTCAGTCATGCAGGTATTTTTTTTGAAAATCGAATCGGTTGAATAATGCTGGAATTTGCTTTGGCGAACAGGCCAGCGTCAAAGCATCCTGTGTCGGCCAGTTGGCCGGATAACGCAGTCGCACGTCAAAAGTGGAAGTGCAGGCACTGGCAAATTTTAGCGGCAGCTACGCCCTTTCGTAAGGTACTGCACCTGAGGATCAGCGGTTTTAAACAGCGGCCAAACAGCTCACGCGAGCCAAAAATTCCTTCCATTTTTTTTGCCTCGCGAATATGATGCATCCGATATGTCTGCCCGAATTCACGCTCAATACAAGTTTGCCATCGTCCTGCGCTTTCTCCTGTTGATTGTCTGCTGTCCACTGATCGCTGCGCTGGCGTCAACGACCGCCGCCCAAATGCCACTTGGCGACGATCAAGGCCAAGGTTTGGACCAGTTAATCAAACTTCAAGACACAGTTCGGCAAGTGATACAGGAGGCTAGTCCTGCCGTCGTGGCGATCGACGACACCGGCAGCGGCGTCGTAGTCAGCTCCGATGGAATCGTCCTGACGGCCTCTCACGTCTCTCTCAAGGCCAACCGGATTGTCAACGTTTTGTTCTCCGATGGACGTGTCGTTCAGGGAATTACACTGGGATCAAATTTCGTGACCGATACAGGTGCTATTCGGTTGCTTTCTCCAGGCCCTTACCCGTTCCTCAAAGTGTCCCAATCCGCGACGGCCGTTACAGGAACGTGGTGCATTGCGATGGGCTACCCTCTTTCTTTTCCTCGAGGACAGGCTGCATCAGGGCGATTGGGGCGTATTCTCGAGAGGCAAGGAAACCGAAAAATAGTCACCGACTGCACGATTATGGGAGGCGATTCAGGTGGCCCACTTCTGAATTTGGACGGAAACGTGATCGCAATCAACAGTAGCGTCAAATTAGATATCGATAAGAACCTTTACATCCCGTCCGAGAGATTCGTTGAAAACTGGAAACACATTTCACTTTCGATCGACCGAAGCGTTTCCGACTCGACTCCAACAGCCCAAAAGTCCATCAAGAAACCGCAGGAAACTTCGGCTCCTGAGGATGTAAAGCTGAAACCGCCAGCTCATGGTTACTTAGGGGTGTCGACCGAATCCGACATTGGCTTTTTGCGGGTCAGGCGTGTTCACCCCGGTTCACCGGCCGAGAGGGCTGGGATAGCCGCCGAGGATGTGATTACGGCAATAAATTCAGAAAAAATCTCTAATTTCCAACAACTGGTGTCACAGCTCAAGCAGCATCTTCCAGCCAGCAATGTCAAAGTAAGCTTACTACGTTTTGGGCAAATTTTGGAAATCCCGGTAACACTTGGATCAAGTAGAGGTAGGTAGTGTAAAATAGTAGCCCCACCCAAATTGATCGGCTAAATTATTCTCATCCAAGCCCAAGCCACTCTGCTCCACGTCTCTGATAGATCGCCTTGAACCACAATCCAGTCAACTCGCCACTCCGCCACCGACTCGCACGCCGCGTGATCGCACTAGCAACGCTATTGTTACTGATCGCTTTGGTGTCAGAGTTTGCGTCGGCACAATCTTCGCGCTCCGTTGACCGCCGCATCTGGGATGTAGGTCTTTACGAAGGCCGATCGGACTTAGATGCTCCGCGGACAGTTCTTCAGCCGGGCACCGGCAAGCGAAAGATCACCGGGAAGAAAAGTATTCGTGGCAAACAGGTCCGCGGAAAACGATCTCCACGCCAGACGCTTGGGCCAAGAAGAGCCGCCCCAATCAAAGCTGACCCGATCCCGGAATTCGATCAAACGACCGAATTGCGCGAATTGTCCAACCGCAATCAAACACGCCAGCCGAAGCGAAACTTTGGACCGAAAACAGCCGAAAGAAATCCCGTTGCTGTTGCCGAAAAGCAAACTGGAAAACAGGCTCCGGACGTACGCGTGGCATTCGAAACCTTAGCCGCCTCTTTGGAGAGGTCGGTAACTCAAATCGTTGACGAGCATGGCCATTCAGTTCTAGGGACAGTCGTCAGCACCGATGGTCTAATCGTTTCCAAGAACAGCCTGGTCGATCGCAAAGGGAGGTGTATTTTCTCTGATGGCCAAGAGTGTCCCTACCGTGTGATTGCAACCGACAACCAACGCGATCTTTGCCTAATCGAAGTTCAACGCAAGCCCACCTTTCCGGTGAGGTTCGACGATCTACCGAAAGCAATCAGTCCAACAGTACCCGGTACCATATCAGTTTCCATTGGTCACAATTGCACCGTCGCGGCTTGGGGAGTCGTGACTTTGCCGAGCTACGATTTTCAAATCGACCAAAACGATAATTTCGAACTCGGCGCGCTCCTCTCGGCGTTTCCTGTTTCATCAGTCGGACCGATTACAGGCGTAGAAGTGTTGCGAGTTTCTCCACGCACTCTGGCCGAACGAATGGGACTGTTGGTCGGTGATCAAATTCGGTATCTCAATGGTCAAAGAATCCGGACTCGCAACCAAATCGACAACATTGTTCGAAACCTACAAATGGGTGACCTAGTAACCGCCTCCACGATCGACCGCATGGGTCGGACAAAACAGATCAGTCACAGAGTTTCACTCGAGGCGAAACCTTCGATGCACGATCGCTGGGGTGGCGGACCATACAGCAAACGTCGATTTGGCTTTGGCCGAACACTTGTTCACGACTCGGTTTTAAACCCCGAAAACTGCGGTGGGCCGCTGGTCGGTCTCAAAGGCGAACTTTTGGGTGTCAACATCGCTCGTTCGATGCGTGTCGCATCTCTTGCCATCGGCAGCGATGATGTTCTAGATTTTGTTAAATCACATCAACCGCGGGCAAAGCTCAGACTGGCAAGTTCAGAGGACACCAAACTTAAACTCGCCCGTATTTCCAAACCGAGTAAATGATTTTCGTGCCAGCCTTGAACGTCCCAGAGATCGTTCCTGATATTTTGCTGACACCGATTCTTCTCCGATAGGCCACCGGGATCTCAATCGTTCTCAGGCCGTGCTTGATCGCTTTGATCTGCATTTCGATCGTCCAGCCAAAATTCTCATCCACCATCGCCAACTGTTTGAGCGATTCGTAACGAATCGCCCGCAGCGGTCCTAGATCCGTGTAACAGTTTTGGCCGACCATCATACGCATCAGCCAGCAAGCAAATTTATTTCCGTAGAGGCTCTGCGGAGGCATCGCACCGGGCTCGCGCTCTCCCAGCAAACGCGATCCCAGCACAAAATCATGCTGGTCGGCAAGAATCGGTTCGATCAATTTGCCGATCGCGTGGACATGGTCACTGTAGTCAGCGTCGGCAAACACGACCACCTCCACTTTCAAGTTCTCTTGATCGACCTGACGCGCTACCTCGTCCAAACCAGTCAGGCACGCTTTTCCATAACCTCTTTGCGGTTCAGGAATGACCGTCGCACCCAGTTCAGCGGCAAGCCTCGCCGTGTCATCGGTGGATCCATTATCAACCACTACGACAAGCGCTACCGTTGGCAAATCACCCAAAACCAACGGCAGGCTAGTGGCTTCATTAAGTGCTGGAATGACAACGGCCACCGAATCATAGGCGACTGACCCATTGTGTTCTTGCTCGCTTTCCACCGCATATTACTCCGCGTGCTATATCGGGTTTAACACGGCTGTAAAACCGTCGCCAGCCGCAAACTCTTTCCAGCCAGTTAAACTATCTCGAACCCGATCCAGCAGTCGTATTTGCTGCTCCGCTGGGCCACTGATTACGCTGACCGCTTCCATTATTTTGATAGGGCGAGACAACGGTTTTGGGAGAGTAAGTTTGACTTCCGCGCATCGTCTGCGGCGTTGGAACGTAGGCATCGCGTGACCAAACCGACTGATTTGACGCACAACCGCCGACGACAATTAACGCCAAACCAACTAGAAAAAGATGTTTCATCAATCATTCCTTCGAAGCTCAATTTTCCTTTGCTCACATTGCACCACTTGTTGGGTTTGAAAGCAAGATCAACCTTGTTTCTCAAAAAAGCAAGTGCCTGTGAGCAATCGGGACTACGATTCTGGATTCCAATCCAAGTCAGGAGCCCCATCAGCGTCCCAAATACGGACGGTCAAGTAGAGCAGCAAAGTTTGTAAAAGAATTCACACCCAAAGGCGGCATTTACGATTCTTCGCTTACGCGACATAATGGTACGTAATAACATCTCGACCCAAAACGACCCAAAAACCAAGATCCTTCAATCTAAGGCTTTAACAGATCGCCATGTCTACGAAACTCAATCCAGAACCCTCTGTCCACGAACGTTACTCAGCAGCATCCCAAGAGCGTGAGCCAGCACTTTGTTGTCCGGTTGTCTACGACCAGAAGTATCTGGAAGTCATTCCCCAAGAAATCATCGACCGCGACTACGGTTGCGGAGATCCATCGCCCTACGTTAATCCGGGCGACACGGTTGTCGATCTTGGATCCGGCGGAGGCAAACTCTGCTACATCATTTCACAACAGGTGGGTCCCTCGGGCCGCGTGATTGGTGTGGATGTCAATCAAGATATGTTGGGCCTAGCCAAACAGTACCAAGACGAAGTGGCCAAAAAGATCGGGCACAGCAACGTCGAGTTCCGCTACGGAAAGATTCAGGATTTAGCTTTGGACCTCGACCAGTTGGCCGAGGCCATCGAAGCCTCTACCGCAACGGGAAAAGAACAGGCGTTGGAGATGATTGATCTTCCAGAGCGTCTACGATCAGAATCACCCATGATCGCCGATAATTCAGTTGACTGCGTTGTGTCCAACTGCGTTTTGAATTTAGTCGCTCCAGCGGACCGTCGCCAGTTGTTTGCCGAGATCTTCCGTGTGCTCAAGCCCGGTGGAAAGGCCGCTATCAGCGATATCGTCTCCGATGAAGACGTTCCAACGGACCTGCAAGCCGACGGCGAACTGTGGTCTGGCTGTATCTCAGGTGCTTGGCGAGAGGATTTGTTCGTTGATGAATTTAGCGATGCAGGTTTCGAAGGCATCGTGATCGACAAACGCCAAGAAGAAGCGTGGCAGACCGTCAAAGGTATCGAGTTCCGCAGCGTCACACTGCTGGCCTATAAACCTTTCGACGACGAATGCCTCGAATGCAATCAGGCGGTTGTCTACAAAGGCCCGTTTGAAACGGTTTCTGACGATGCCGGACACGTTTACCCACGCGGCGTACGCATGGCAGTCTGCGAGCGGACTTATCGAACTCTGATGCAGGCTCCCTATGAAGGCCAGTTCATCGCTATCGATCCAATCAAGCCGATTCCAGTGGACCAAGCCAAACCTTTCAATTGCGATGTGAATCGAATTCGCAGTGCAAAAGAAACCAAAGGCCAAGAGTACAACTTGACTATTCAATCTGTTGACGGCGAGTGCTGCGGGGGCAGCGATAGCGATAGTTGTTGCTAACGCGATCCAAGCATTACCAGTACTCGATCGGTTGCGAAGGCTCTCGCATGTTGAGAACCCTTGCAGCTATCCACCCCAAAATTAGTCCGAAACACCAATCTCGAAAGTGTTCCCTTGAGCTTACCAGTCCTGTCTCTCAAACGTCGTGGCGCGGAATTGGCTAACGCGCGAGCACAAGTCAAAATTCTAGAGGCACCTTCGGACCTACCAACCTTTGAAGCGGCGCTGGCAGATAATGGATTGCCGTCCTTGATTGCCGACGGGATTGAGATCTTACAGGTCAACGTCGGCAAATTGTGCAATATGACTTGCGCCCACTGCCACGTCGATGCTGGGCCCGACCGCAAAGAAGAAAACATGGACCTCGAAACGGTCGATTTGTGTTTGGCCGCGATCAAGGCCTCTGGCATCAAGACCGTTGACCTGACCGGTGGAGCGCCGGAGATGAACAAGCATTTTCGCTACTTCGTCACTGAAGCAAAAAAGTTAGGCTGTCACATTATCGACCGTTGCAATCTAACGATTTTACTGGCCAATGGATTTACAGACATCCCCGAGTTCCTTGCCGAAAATCAGGTTGAGATCGTTGCTTCGCTGCCCTGCTATTTGGAAGAAAATGCTGACGCCCAACGCGGCGACGGGTCATTTCAGAAATCCATCAAAGCCTTGAAGCGTCTGAACGATGTGGGATACGGAAAATCGGATCCAAATTTGACGCTGACGCTGGTCTACAACCCGGTCGGCGCAAGCCTACCACCAGATCAAGCACGTCTCGAGAAGGATTATCGGGAACAATTGCTGGAGCGTTACGGCATCCACTTCAATCGTTTGTTTACGATTACCAATATGCCAATCAGCCGCTATCTGGATTACCTGCGGGAACAGGGCGAGTACGAAACGTACATGAAGAAGTTAGTCGAGGCGTTTAATCCTGCGGCAGCCACCGGCGTCATGTGTCGTAAGATGCTGTCGGTCGGCTGGGATGGTCGGCTGTTCGACTGCGACTTCAATCAGATGTTGGAGCTACCAACGTTCGACGGTCAACCACGTCACATTAGAGACTTCGTTGCCGATACGCTCAACGCGCGGCCCATCGTTACTGGTCGGCATTGCTTCGGCTGTACAGCCGCCGCCGGATCGGGTTGCTTGGGAGCGATCGATTCGTAGATTCGGTTTCCAACCGAATGCCCGCCCGTGATTGGATTAAAAATCGAAACTACGCGACTGGATCAACTTTTGCGGTTTCAGTCGATAGAGCGATGGCGTCGCGGCAAACAGAGGCAACGCCGGCGGCATCCAGCTTCAGATCCGCCAACACTTCGTGGCGTTGGGCATGATGAACGAACTCATCGGGAATCCCAATTCGGTGTACGTTCACCGTACTCAGCCGCTGGTTGTTGGCCTCTTCCAAAAACGCACTGCCAAATCCGCCCATCAACATCGCCTCTTCAACCGTCACGACAAAGTCGAATTCGGTTAAACAGCGTTTAACCATATCAGCATCGATCGGTTTGACAAAACGAGCGTTGATCACGCTGACGTTGATTCCTTCGGTGGCCAATTGGGCCGCCGCATCCAAACAATCCTTTAGCGGCGTGCCGATGCAGACGATGGCGCCATCAGAACCCTCACTCAGTGTCTCGGATTTGCCAAGCTCAATCGGTTGCAACTCTCGGCTGATCTCCTCAGCAGCAAGTTTCGGATAGCGAATAGAACAAGCTACATCGTGCGACAAACTGAAATCCAACATCGCGCCTAAATCATTCGCATCTCCGGGAGCCATCACAACCATGTTGGGGAAAGCGCGAAGGTAGCTGTAATCAAATGTACCGTGATGCGTTGGCCCATCGGTCGCCGTTAAACCACCTCGATCCAGCATAAACGTGACCGGCAATCCCTGTAGGCAAACCTCTTGAAAGATTTGGTCGTAGCTCCGCTGTAAGAACGTGCTGTAGATGTCGACAATTGGACGCAGCCCAACTTTTGCTTGGCCTCCGGCAAACGCAACCGCATGCGATTCACAGATCCCCACATCAAAGAAACGATCGGGAAACTCTTCCCGTACTGGCTCAAGTTTGTTGCCTTGACACATCGCGGCTGTAATGACGGTGACTTTGTCGTTGTGACGCATTTGGTCAGCGATCGCGTCACGCGCGTAATTGGTGTAAGCCTTGGAGGACGCTCCGCCGTTAACGACTGCATCACCTTCATCGGACATATCGAACGTCGGAGGAGTGTGAAAGAAAACGGGATCTTCGGCGGCCGGTTGGAAGCCATGGCCTTTCTTGGTAATCACGTGTAATAAAACGGGGCCGTCAACCTCGCGTACCATCTTCAGGTATTTTTTCATTACACCAATATCATGGCCGTCAATTGGTCCGAAATATTTGAAGCCAAACTCTTCAAACATCATGCCACCATGCAGACCGGCCTTGACGCCTTCTTTGATTTGAAACAGCAGTCGTTCAGTAGGGTCACCCAGAACGGGAACCTTATTCAACATGCTGACCACTTCGCTCTTAACGCCCGAGTAAACTCGGTTGGTCCGCAGTTTGTCTAAGTAACTGGCGACACCTCCGACGCGCGGACAGATCGACATCTCGTTATCATTGAGCACCACCAGCATTTTGCTTTTCAGCTCACTGGCGTTGTTGATCGCTTCGAAAACGATGCCCGACGGAAAGGCACCGTCTCCAATGACGGCGACGGTGTAATTATCACGCCCCATCAAATCGTCACCGCTGCGCAAGCCTACAGCGGTCGATACACTGCTGCCGGCATGCCCCGTCATAAACAGGTCGTAGTCCGATTCGGCCGGATTGGGATACCCCATTAATCCACCGCGCGTGCGGATCGTTTGAAATTCGTCGTAGCGTCCAGTGACCAGCTTCTGTGGGTAGACTTGATGCCCCGTGTCCCAGATCAAACGGTCCTGTAAAAAATCGAAGGTGCTGTGCAGCGCCAGCGTTAGTTCGACAACGCCCAAATTGGACGCGAAGTGTGCGGCCCTGATCCGCAGAAGGTTGCACAGCGTATCGCGAATTTCGTCCGCGACTTGCTCCAGTTGGTCGAGTGACATTGGATGCAAGTCGAGGGCGTTTTTAATAGTCGGCAGAATTTTCGTCATCATCGTTTCCTTATTTCATTGAGATTCACTGGACGACAACGTCACTGCGTCCGGTCAATCACAAAGCGTGCGAGGAGTTCTAGTGGTCGCGCACTTTCGCCAAATGGCTTTAGAGCATCAATTGCCGCTTGAGCAACCTCACGGGCCCTAAGTTCACTTTTCTCTTCCCCAAGGACCGCGGGGTAAGTTAACTTCCCCAATTCAGCATCTTTACCCGCTCGTTTTCCCATTTTGGCTTGGGAACCTCGCAAGTCCAACAGATCATCTACGATTTGAAACGCCAAACCCAAATGTTTACCATATTTGGTGAGGCTTTTGAGCTTTTCCGGGCCTGCTCCGGCGATCAGTGCTCCCATTTCCAGCGAAACAGCGATCAGTGCCCCCGTCTTTCGACGATGAATATGTTCCAAAGTTTCGAGGTCAGCCTGTGAAAATTGGAATCCCAGATCGTCCGCCTGACCGCCCACCAGCTGCGACGGACCCGAAGCCCGAGCCAATGCGGATACACACAACGCGGCCAGTTCCTGAGGGCGAATGTCACGGGTCATTACCTCGAACGCCAGTGGGATCAAAGCGTCTCCTGCTAGAATCGCGGTCGCCTCATCGAACTGAATGTGGCACGTCGCTCGACCACGGCGGACATCGTCATCATCCATCGCCGGCAAATCATCGTGGATCAACGAATAATTGTGGATCATCTCAACCGCACATGCCGCAGGCATGGCGCTTTGGAGCGTGCCGCCACACATTTCGTTGGCCGTCAGCAACAACAGCGGACGAAAACGCTTGCCGGGCGCTAACAGACAATAGCGAATCGCCTCGCCTAAACGAGCAGGACAATCTTGATCGAACAGCGTGTAACGGTCGAGCGCATCGTCAATTTGAGTTCGCCAAGCTTCAATTTCAGCGGGAAACAATGTCGACGTTGCCATGTTGTTTAAGCGTGGGGTGTGGGCAGTGGGTGCCTAGCCGATAAACAGCCGGCTTTGCTGAGTATAAACCGGACATCCATGTCGTTTGGCAACGAAGTTACCTGCGTCAATCTGTCGTCCAATTTTGTTTTATTTTAGAACAAGCCATCCGAATCGTCTACGTCGCCTGAATCCTCTAACTGGCTACGCAGTTCGTCCTCACCCTCCAAATTATCGTCGTCTTCAGGGCTCGGGCCGGTTGAAGCGGATTTGGTGGACCTTGAACGTCGAGTGCTAGAGGTGATCTTGTCAGAAGCAGTCCCGTCGAAGGCTCTGGTGACGACTTTGCCGTTTTCGTCAATTGAAACCAATTGTTCGATTTTTTGACGAGCCACTTCCAGTGCGCTGTGGCAGTGCCCCAAATACTTGATGCCAGCCTCGTACTGAGCGAGCGATTGCTCCAGCGTCAGATCCTCGGACTCCAGCGCCGCGAGCGCTTCTTTGAGATGCTGCAGCGAAGTTTCGAAATCCGGCCGAGCTTGCTTTTTCTTGGAGGCTTTTTTGGCCATAAGAAGTTTACGGGGTACAGTTTACAGGATGAGTTTGGGACGCGTTAACTTCCGAGAAGCCATTCTAGTCGAACGATTGTTGATTCCCAGTAATTCACCAAGCAACAGAAAACTGTACGCTGCATACTGAAAACTGTACCCTTAAGTTACCCCACCCGCAGCTTTGAGCGAATTTGCTCGACCGCTTCTTTAACTGGGTAGTTTGATGAGGAAAACTTTAGCTCCGCATTGTCGGCAATCAGTGTGGCAATCTTTTTCTGAGCCGCGATCACGGTGCTGTGGCTGCGATTACCAAAGTAATCGCCGATTTCCGAAAGCGCCGAATTGGTGTGCTCGCGCGACAAATACATGGCCAACATTCGGGCCGAACTGATCGTCTTACGGCGACTGGACGATCGAAGGTCGGCCGGTTTGACGCCCGTCAATTCGCAGACAGCACTTTCGATGGTCACCATCGATGTGCCAAGATTCGACATCACCAATAAATCCTTCAATGCCTCGGCAGCGAAATCTACCGTCATCGCAGGTTGGCCGCGCGAGATCGAGACGGCTCGCAAACGATTGACTGCTCCGGAGAGACGCCGGACGTCACGTGTGATCTGACCGGCCACCAAGTTCACTACTTCAACCGGAAGCTTGAAATTACGCTCTCGGCACATGCGATTGATAATGAAGGCACGTCCATCATGATCAGGCCATGTCAAAGGGCAACTCAAACCACCGGCCAATCGGTTTACTAAATCGCTGCCCAACGAACTCAATTCCAACAAAGATCGATCCGAAGACAGAATGACTTGTTTGCCTTGGCGGAGCAGCGTGTCGAGCGTGAACTGGAATTCGTTTAGCGTTGCCGTTTTACCAGCCAGAAATTGAATGTCGTCGATCGCAAACAAATCCAGATCACGGTACTTTTGGCGAAAGACGGGCAAGCCACGATTGTCTCGAAGTGCACCAACAAACAGACTAGTAAACTGCTCGGCGGTCAGATACACGCATCGCTTCTTGTTCAGTCGCCGCCGATAGAATGTCGTCACAGCCTCCAGCAAATGGCTTTTTCCAGTTCCAGAAGGGCCATGAATCAGCAGCGGTGTGAACTGGTCCGGCGTCTCGGTTACCTGTTCTATGCCAGCGCGAGCAATGCGATTGGATGAACCAAACCAAAAATCTTTCAGCGAGTACTTACAACGCGCTGGCTTGTTCCGCGAAACAGCCCGCCCGGTACCGGCACGCGAGTCGCCGGCCGCTTTCGAATCATCCTCGGCGGAAGTTGACTTTGACGAATCAGCTACAGCATCCGATTTGGCAACAGCATCCGATTTGGCAACAGCATCCGACTTGGCAACAGCATCCGACTTGGCAACAGCATCCGACTTGGCAACCACGCCCGAATCGGCAAATTGAACACTTTGAGTTGCCGCCTGACTTGATTCTGGATCGGCTACTTCAAACAAGCACGCTTGATTATGCAATGGCTTGCGGCTGACGGAGACCTTGGCAGGCTTAACTGGTCGCACAGCAAACTCAATCTCAACGTGTGCTCCACAAACGGCATTAACGACTTCTCGTACGTCCTTACCAAATTTGTTCTGCAGTCGGTTGAGCGTGAAGTTACTTTCGGACCGAATCAGAACCGTCGAATCAGAGAACTCAACCGAACCGCTTCCTGAAAACCACAACTCAAACCGCACCAACCCAAGCCTATCGGCCAATCGTTCGACAATCGCTGCCGAAATTTGGGCGTCAGTGGGGGCTTCCACAGGGGAGCTGGTGGGGGCGGCGGGTTCCTTGGTCGACAAATGCGCGTCCTAACGGTTTATCGATACGCGACACAAACGGAGGTGGAAGTGGAAAACTTGGCCCATATTTAATGGCCAGCGCATGAGCAGTGGTTGCTCAGATTTTGCTTCGTTTCCCTCGAAACCCGTAAACGCCGTATCCTTTATTTGACTATCAGCTGGCTCGCGTCAATGCGACCCGATAACGTCTCTCACATGGGGGCGATTCTAAAGTTGCTAGCTAGTCTGTCAAATGACAATTCACGATTTAGATACAAGTTTTCTCAAACGTCGGCAAACGCTTTCCGAGTTTTCAAAAAAGATTGAAAAACCTGCCAAGTCGCTACCAGTTGCCAGTGTTGATAAATTGTTGCTTGTGAGTCGATGATCTGCCAACCAGATTTTGGTCGTGTTCGCGAGGCAAGGGAATTGATCTTGCGATGTGCTGTTGATCTAAATGCTTTCGCTCCGTTAATCCCTTAGGATATTGCCTCGGAACATAAGTTCATAATGAACTGATTCTTGCTCACGCCTCCGCTGTCTCCTTCACTCAACAGCGCGAAGGTGGGAATTGCGAAAACCGATGGCACCCCATCAACTGCTGCCAAAATGGAACTACACCAACATTCGCCAAACCAACACTCGCCAAACCAAGCACTCGTTTTACCAACGAATCTAACCCGGGATTTCGAGAATCGGATCAAATCCGGCATTTGAAAGTTGCTTGACCATCTTTTTTTCTTGGTGCAGCATCGTTGCGCGGTTCGATTCGAGTCTTCGTGTGACTTTGCGTTGGGCGTCTCTAAGGAGTCGAATGCAGCTTTCGGAACTGAAGCGATTTCCGATTTCTTGCCGCAACTGTTGAGCTATTTCCGGCCCAAAAGCAATATCAACAAGATCATCATCGGCAAAATGAACGACATGAAATGAGCCGGGGTCTCCCTGCCTAGCGCATCTCCCGACCAACTGTCGGTCGATTCGTTTTGAATTGTGAATCCCCAAAACGATGACATGCAGACCACCGGCTCGTTTCGCGACATCGTCCAATATAATGTCCGTTCCACGGCCCGCCATATTAGTGGCGATGGTAATCCGTCCCGCTTCTCCAGCCACTGAAATAATCTCAGCCTCGGATGAGTCATTTTTAGCATTGAGCAAGGTGTGCGGGACGTTGTTGCGTGAAAAAACACTCGACATCTGTTCGGAAATCTTAATCGTTCTAGTGCCAATTAGAACCGGCCTACCATCGTCAGTGAAGTGTGCCACTCTTTGCACGACCGAATCAAAAGCGTCCTCGCGTCTGCGAAAAGCAACAGCCGGATCCTGCTTCCGCAGACATTTTCGGAATGTAGGAATGGGTTTGACTTTTAGTTTATAGATTTTCTTAAATTCACGCGCTGACTGGACAGCGGTTCCGGTCAGGCCCGAACGGAATTTGAACGCTCGAATAAAGTTCTGAACAGAAATCTTTGCAAGGTGCCCCGACTGTCCTGTAATCTCGAGTCCCTCTTTCGCTTGGATTGCTTGCTGCATGCCCTCACTCCACTCGCGCCCAATCCCCAGCCTGCCTGTGTTTTCATCAACGATAATGATTTCGTCATCGCGAATAATAAATTTCTTGTCACGAATAAACTCGGTGTTCACGAGGATGGCCCGTTCCACGTATTCAAAAAGATCGAGAAGGCTGATGCGTTCGAAATTCAGGTCTTGGGCCATCTGCCTAACCCATGCTCGCCCGGGGTCATTGAGTTCGACTTTGTCTTTCAGGCTGTTTTTTAGATAGTGTTTTTCGAGCACAGCTTTCGTCGAAGTGGCATGAGCCCATTGAAAAAGGCGGCGGCGATATTCTGGCAAGGCCCTTTTCGCACTAGAAATAACCATTGGCGTCGCGGCATCATCGATCAACAGGGCATCGGCTTCGTCAACAATGATTGCGTTGAGCGTGCCCCTTCCCACAAGAGTCGTTTCTGGCGTTACTCCGTGCACAACAGAGTGACGCCGCTTGGCTCTATCTCGCAAAAAATCGAATCCAAATTCACTGGTGGTTCCATACGTAACATCGCGAAGATAAGCCTCTCTTCTTGCATCTTCTTCACTATCGGATGTGATTGCCCCGACCGTAATGCCAAGCTTCTCAAACACTTTTTGCGCATGGTCAGCATCTCGACGTGCTAAGTAATCGTTTGAGGTGGCAAAATAGAGGCCTTTTCGGTTGAGCGATTTGAGAAAAACAGGCATCAGTGCGGTGAGCGTTTTTCCCTCCCCGGTCGCCATTTCGACAATACACGGCTTGCAGAGCTCGATACCACCGCGAATCTGTGTGGGGAAAGGCTGCAGCCCTGTAACGCGTTCAATTGCAGCGCAGGCAAGTCCAAATGCCGGGACCAGTAGGTCGTTGACGGTGGCCCCTGCCATCGCTTCGAATTGCAAATTACTACTTTGTTGTCGAAGCACTTCGTCCGGTTGCGTCTTGAGTCGTGCCGCCTCTTCTCGAATCTTCGCGACCGTCCGTTGGTGACCACCCGACAAATCACCAACAAGAATACTTTTGAAATTATCTGGGAACATCTAAGGTTCCTGAATTTATAGTTTCGTGTTGGTAAACAATCGAATCATGCGCTGGAGCCGCCAAAAAACACTTCTCGGGCCGATGTAGATTTTCGCTGTCCCGGTTGAGCCAAAAAGCATCGATGCCGGGCCCTTGAGTTTGCATTTCCCGAGAACCACCGCAGCTTCCATGGCCGCGCCGTCGCTGTTGACCGGTTCACCAGAACTTTTCGCCTCCTCTGCTTGTGCAATGGATTTGACAGTGGTTCCCTCTGATTCGAAATCTACCAAATTGCGAGGCAACTCCAATTCCTGACTAAGGAACGTTAGTTTACTTTGGTGAATTCCAGAGCGGTCCGAATGGAAAAGCATTTTCACTGCTTGACCGTTGTCAACGATATCTTGATCCGACTGTCTAATTGTCACCGTTGCGCAACACGAATCTTGCGAGCAAATTCTGCAAATCTCCATACCAGCTTTAAGCCATGTTGACTGTTCGCTTAACAGTAGGTTTCCGTGATCGGTTCGCAAACTGCGTTCGTCGTTCATCCTCGCATTTTCTGACTTCCCCATGATGCCAAGGATTCGTCCGGAGATGGGTGCCCGAACCGTTAGGGCATCGCACCGCGAAGCGAGTTGCTGTTGTTGTTGCTTGAGGCTATCCAATTCCCCTCGCATTGCTTGCACACTTGGCTGATCGGATCCAGAAGTGAACAGATCATATTTGCGGATTTCAATATCTTTGCGTACGGAAGAAACTTTTTCACGCAGCTGGGAAAGCTCACTCATCAGAGCCGGGTTTGTCAGCTCAACAATCACGTCTCCTTGACTTACGAGGTCGCCTGGCCTGAAGTGCTTTTTTTCGAGAACACCTGGCTCGAGCGTTAAAACCGTCCGCCCCTCGCCTGCGTCCAGCGTGCAATCCGCAATCACATAGTACGGCGTAGGAATAAACAGCAGTAATACCAGCACACTTACCAGCGCGACTGTGATCAGCAGGTTCTTCTTCTTGATTTTGATCATGGTTCCGGGGGTCTTGAGTTGCTTCCCCAACTGGTAAAGAGGTGTTGCAAGGTAAACTAAAGTAATTATCAAAGAAAAAATGTAAGCTGCCGGAGCAAGGCCAAGTGGCATGGCTTGCTGAATCATGATAACCCCCACCGTCAACATTAGCGATGCGCGAAAAAGGTAGGCCGCGACACCGTAGATCAACATAAACCACTTGTTATACTTTGAAACCCATGGGTCCGCCTCATCCTTGATTCCCAAGGCATGAACCATAAATTGACGGCGAAGCTGATCGGTTGAATCTTTGGCCAAGTTCGGAATTTCAACGAGATCCGAGAGCACAAAGTAACCATCATACTTCAGTAGAGGATTACCATTGATTAAAACCGCGCTCAGCGAGCACACGAACATCAAATTGATCGCGACGCTTTCAACCCACCCCGGCCCTGAAAACCACCAGATGAACGTCGCACAAGAAAATATGAAAAGCTCGACATAGACTCCTCCCAACGCAATCGCGATTCGCGCCCACTTGTTGGGTAACATCCAAGAATCGCTGGTATTACAGTACATCGTAGGCATGAAGAAAAAAATCATGACCCCAATTTCATGTACTTCGCCACCAAATCTTTTGAAGGAGTATGCATGCCCCAGTTCGTGGAAAACCTTGGTGCCCGTCAAAACCAGCCCCAAAGTCAACCAGTTTGACGAATCAAGAAATGACCAGAGATCGGGCGCGCGTTGCATTACCATTTCATAATGCAGAATCAGCCACAGAACCGATAGGCAAGTAAACACCATGACCGACAGGACCGCCTTCTGCGAAAAAGCCCAGCTCACGTAGGGGTTGGTCGCATTGAGAAACACCTCTGGATCAAAGCCCTTCCATTTGATCGCATAGACACTCATGAATTTTTGCTTCAGCTTATCTCGTTTCTTTTCCCTGCCCATTTCGAACAGTTTTTCGCCTTGGCGGGCATCAGTTGAATAGACCAGCGAATTCTCATGAAAGCGCCCGATTACTCTGGCCAAATCAAGCAGGCCGACACGATACGGCGTAAATTCGAGTTCAAACCTGTCTCTCAACTCTTCAAAGGATACGGCACCGTCGAGCCAACGAAAGATCGCGTACTCCTGTTCGTTCAACCTGTGGTATTGCTGATCCAACGGGTCTTTACAAATCCAGCACTGTTCGCCTTGGTAGAAAACTTCCTTAACCACAATGTCTGGACGCGGCCTTACCGTGATCGACGACGAGGCACTTGATTGAGAATAGTAGCTATTGTTCACTCGATGCCTGTTTTGAATTGAGCATTGGGACCAATTTCCCTTGCATCCCTGGAAGCAAGATCCACGTGTCGCTACCTTCGGATTTTCGGTTCCAGATTTTCACGACTGCCAGAAATCGACCGTCACGTTCGACTCGTGGCAGATGAGAGGGATGTTCAAATTCAAACTCGCGCACACCAAGATTGGGTATCTCAATTCTAACGGTTCCCGTTAGGTCGTTGAACGCAGCAGGTGCGACCTGCGTCTGTCTCAACAGGACTGAACCGAGTAGGCGATCGAGTCGATATACTTCGGCGATTGGATCAGCCGCGGAAACCGCTTCGCCAGAATGTTTGAATTGCTTAAACACAATCCCGTCAAATGGAGCCCTAATTGCCGATTGCTTGATGTCAAGCTCGATGATTTCAAGCTCCGCTCGTTTGGCAGTAAGACGGTGTTGGGCCTGATCCATTTCTGAAAGCGCTCCCTGCAAAGCACTCATGTTTGATTCAACAGATGTTTGCGCCTCCATGATTTCCAATCGAGGAATTCGCGTCCGACTCGCCGCTGCGTTCAACTCTCGACTGCGCATTTGCGACAGTTGCAAATCTTGTTGTGCTTTCGTCAGACCGGCGGAATTAGAGGCCTCCGCAGTGAGCGCGTCTATTTCTGCTTGCACGCGTTTCGCTTCGAGCTCTTTCTTTTCTGAATACAACCTTGCCACGACCTGCCCTTTTGTAACAACGGTTCCAGGAACCAATGAAGCATCTTTTAGGAAGCCTTCACGTTTTGCAGCAATGTCGATTTTCTGAAGCACTTGAAGCCGGATGGGATAAGTCGCTGCTTCGCTGGATTTATCGTCGTTAGCGACGTCATTGGAAGCTTCCTGAGGCGACTGCTCTTGTGCACCACACAGACTAGAACATGGAATCATGCCAAGCATTACAGCAACGAACCACCCAAGGGCGTACACTCTGATGGTCGATGGGGGCGATGGCATTTTTAAGGCTCGGCAAAGGCAAGAAAACACAAAATTAGAAACTAAACTCAAACCACTTTGACCGAACCCAGTCAACCGCCTCATAACACTTGCAGTAAGCAAATGAGTGTCTGCCACAGATTACTTTTGCGAGCACCGCAGTTTTTGATTTTCGTTCAGATTCAGGAATGGCTTCAATGGCCATCGCGTGGATCGGCAAGGTGTAGCCAATGTGCTCATCACGTTCGAGACCCGGACTGACAAAGCTCACGTGTGCTTTGCGATCCGTTCCGGGAGCAGATGCGAGGCGAAAGGTAACAGGAAGGTTTTCGTCCTCTTCGGTTGCACGCTGCCAAGCTGCTTGCACGTAGCCGGCTCGCTGGTCCGGCACACGCAACTCAAGCCTGAACGATGAATTAGACGGAATGACTGAAAACAGATAGACGCCTCTTTCTAGCGGGCGACCAAGAAGCCTACGCTCTGTTTTCCACCCGGCGACGGTCCCGTCGAAAGGCGCCCGGATGACCAAGTGTTCCAATTCCTGTTCCATGAGTCGTGAGCGGGTTTTCAATTCAAGCAACTCGACTTCCAGCCGACTGACTTCTTGAGCAATCTCTGCTGGAACATCTTCAAGGCTGTTTGTCCTAGAAAAAAACTCACGACTCCGCGCATCGTTCAGGTCGGCGATCTCAATTTCCTTAGAAGCGACTTCGCCAGTGAGTTTCATCAGTTCTTTCTTCAATGAGAGGTTTTCAACAACCAACAAAACATCTCCCTTCTTGACTTTTTTACCATCGAAGGCATCTAAATTAGTGACTTCCCCTTCGCCACGGGTGTATAAATCAACAGTGTTTTCGAAAACCAAGTAGCCTTCGCAACGGATTTTGAAATCAGATGGGATGATGATTGAGGCAAGCAGTAGCAACCCAATAAGTGATGTTATCAAGATTGCTTTTCGTTTCGTCTGTCCCCGGTAGAGCGCCGCAAAACGACCAAGCATCGTCCAGAATCGAATCAAGAAAATCGAATCGTACTGTCGAGAGAGACTGTACTGGTTTAAGACAAAGGGCTGGATCTGGCTCCAGTCTTGCTCAACGGTCTTTCGTTCAATCACATTCTCTATTTGCTCAACGAGAATCGCTCCGATCGTTTTCTGCTTGGATGCCGAACCCGGATTGATTGCCTCCAGTGTCGCTTCTTCCTCCGAGGGAAAAACTGGCTTGATGGTCTGGTTAAGCGGCAGGACAGCAAACGAATTTACAAGCGATTCGTCTGTGTAACTACGAACGCTCTCTTTCATAGAGTCGGCCAAGTCATCAAAGTTGCCAGTGAACCAGAAGGGCTCCCCTGTTTTGGCAATTTTGCCCACCATGTTCTTCCCGGTTCGAATCGAATTAGAGCGTCGATTGAACTTAGGTTGGCCGCTTACCGCGATCGCCGTCGCGCTGGAGTTGTTTATGTCGAACACGGTGACTCGGTCGCATCCAAGAAAACTACGAATCTCGTTTGCCTGCACATGAGCCTGCTCTTCAAGCGGAAGTTTCTCTGAAACCTCTTCTGCCAGCCGCAGCAGCCGCCTTGACTCGTTGTAGTTTCTCTCGGCTTCAAGCTTGTCGACGAGCCCTTGTCGCAATTCATAAGCATTGCGGATCACATGTAAAAGTGGTTTGCCCAGAGAGGAAGCAGGGCAAATCGAAATCAATACGTGCTGGTTGCTGATCGGACGCAGCCACACAATCGAATCGAGAGAGGTCTTCTCATCGCATTTCGTGTCGGCTGAACTCCCCGTGGTAGATGCGGACAGGACGTGGAAAGGTATGCTCCCGGAAGACTCTGGTTGCTGAATTGCGTCTGCTGGCACCATCGCTGCCGCGCTCAACGGCTCAACGAAGCCCGATTCAGGGCAATGCCTCAAGCAGAATTCGGTTGCCTTCTCTAGTGAGAGCTCCATTCGGGTCTTAAGAAAATCGACAGGTTCAAGAGTATCGAGAAGCTGACTTTCCTCACCCATAGTGTTAAGCCAAACCGGATCAGTTTTTCCGTCGCCGTCGGACGCAAAACATAATATTTCGCTAGCAGACGCTTTGGCGTGAGTATGGCAAACCCGCGCCAACTCGGTCAGAAATTGCGCAAAGTCGTTGGCGGAACCGTCGCTGAATTCGAAGCACTCTCCAGAATTTTCAAAAACACGGTACATGGCCAAGGCCGATTGGTAAAAGAGGACATTCGGGTGTCAAAACACGGGTTTAAATCTAGATTTTTGATGCTTCTGAGAAATGAAACTGATCCTCGCAAGTTGCCGACATTGGATATTAATCGCGAGTTTAGTTTGTAATTGTTATTACATATCTTACCATCGAGACAAATTTTGAGAGTTTTACTACGAAAGCCAAATAATCGTTAAAGTTTAACTTTTCCAATTGACTTTTCCGGCGAACTCCTCCATTGAAAGGCATGAACAGGTCAGGTTCCAATTCATTTGGTTATCCCCATGCAATTACGGTGATTGCATTTGCCGTGCTGTGGTTTCTCACCCAATCAGGGGGCTCAACTCCACAGCAGGCCCCGCTTTATCAAAGAACCTCACCATGGCACGGGTATCACACGACCGCCGTGCCCGCTCAGTGGGCGAGTCAAGCTCCGCAGCGAGACCCTAACTACCCCTACTCGCCCAACCCCTCTCTAACTTGGCCTCAAGGTGGCCTCGTTCGACAGCACGGATCCGCCACCGCTGCAGATCCCGTCCGGCAACAGGAGCACGATCTGGAGATGAAGAAAAATCGCGACCGCGTCATTCTTGCGGCTGCACAACTGGCGATCGGTGGTTTCGCGGGAGGTCAAGTATCGTCAGGCGGTACCGATCTGAAGTTGGAGGAGATTTTCCCTTCAGAAAACTTGCCAATGATTCATGATGAATTCCCCACGACGCAGGGCAAACAACACACACTTCCGGAACCGCATCGAGTTCCGTCGAAGCTATCAAGTCCCTCGCAGGAAAATCGCACAACCACACCACGTGAGATGGAGGCTTACTCCAATACTGATTTACCAAACGAAAAAACATCCCGTGAGTTGAAGGAATTTGAATTCCCCCTGCTGGAACAAACAGAAGCAGATGCGGGTAACTCAACCGACATTTGGACTAAAGATGACGGCGAAGATTGGGGGACTTTAGATGCTCTGCCACTACCTGAGGTGGCGGGACAGCAAAGTCTGGAAACATTCTTGATGAACGTGACTTCGCTACCTTTGACAACTGCGTCAACAACACTTAATTGGTCGCTGGACGATGCCATCAATGCAGCGTTGCTTTATTCATTCAGGATAGCAGAACTGCGAATAACCACGGTTGAAAACTATCAAGACATCGGCATCCAGTTTGGAAGATTCGACACGACCAGTTTCTTTCAACAGACTTTTCGTGACTCAAGTACACCTGTAGGCAATAACTTTGAGGTCGATGGGAACGCCCAAAGAATCAAAGGCGAGGAATTCAATTTCGAATACGGAATCAGACAAGAGCTTCGATCGGGCGGCCAGATTGAACTGTCGAGACAATTTGGCACTCGAGACAATGACTCAGGGGTTTTAAACCCTCCCAATCAGGCAAGTTCTGAACTTTCACTAGCGTTCTCGAAGGAGCTACTCAGAGGCTCAGGGCGATCCATAGCAATGAACGAAGTGCTCATTGCCTCCCAACGAGCCGAGGCCGGAAAGTTTGAAAGCGTCGCTCAAGTTACGGAGTTGTTGGGCCAAGTATCTGACGCTTACTGGGAAATTGTAAGCTCCCGGGCAAGGCTCATAGCAGCGATTGAAAGCGCAAATCAAGCAAAGTTGATCTGGGAAGACTTAGAAGCGCGACGTAACATCGACGCAGACCCAAATTTGTCTGAACAGGCGCGTGTCTCATGGAAGCAACAACAAGCGGCAGCCGATTCGTCTTTTGCGGACCTTTCAAAATCCCAGTTTGAACTGGTACGATTGGTGAACGCCCCTGAATTGCTCCAAAATTTAGAGAGGATCGAGATTATTCCTGTGGGAATCGACTTCGAAGCCTTCTATCCTCCAGACATTGCTTCTCGTCAAAACACTGCGATTCATAGTCGGCCCGAGGTAAGTAGAGTCATTGAGGAAATCAAGGAAGCACAATTGCAGCATCAATTTTCAATTAATGAACTCCTACCAAGGTTAAACTTCAACGCCGAAATGAACTTTGAGGGCCTTAGCGGGAATCGAGACCTTGCTGCTGCGGCGCGGAATATGTTTGACGCGAACGCCACATATCAACTTGGATTTGATTTTGAATTACCAATTCAGAATCGCCAAGCACGATTTTCGAAACGCAGAGCAGAACTTACATTGGCGAAACTCAGGCAGCAGTGGTTGACGGCAGTGGAACAGGTCAAAAATGATGTGCTGATAGCGGTTCAGGACTTGGAAACCAACAATGTATTGATCGAACGCCAACGAAGTATCTTTAACTCTTCCCTTGACAGGCTTGTATTCCTATTGCAACGTCGATACCGAATTCCAAAGCAAGGTGCGATTCCGAGTTTACAGTTAGGCCAACTCTTAGATGTTCAGGCGCAACTGGCCAGTTCCAAAGCAGACTATGTTGAAGCGCTGGCGAATCGCCAGCGATCTATGTTTGAACTAAATCGCGCAACCGGGATTCTGGTCAGGCCAGGAGATGCCGGACTTTCACAACCTGGCAGAAATAAGGCCCTCGTTGTTTTTCGACAATATATTGAAGGAGATCACTTTTATCGAGAACACGCGGACCAAATAGCTGGTCATGTGGATTCTGTTTCCAAACGCCGATGCAGTACCTGGAACAAAGACTGCCTCGGGAAAAGAACTGATTTTTCATCGGCTGGTTTTGAGTACCCACTGGAAGAATTTGCGGACTACTTGGTAGGGCAATGCGATTCGCAAGCTTGCCAAAGTGAGTTGCCTATCGGAGAGATGTCGGGAGACGTCGGTCAGCCAGTTTTCGGCAGCCAGTCGACAGGTTGGGCTGAATTCTACGCAGCCCCCGTGGAATCAGTTTACAGAAACACACCCAATCAAGCCGTGCAGGTAGGTCAACTCCAACGAGCCCAAGGCCCAGCATATGAAAGGGGTAACGGTGGGCAAAATTTATTTGACCGCCAATACAATAACGCTGCGACAAGGATGCCGCGGAAGCGAATGCAACAAGCGCAGATGCCTCAAAGATACCCTCTCCAAAGCCAGCAACATGCCGCCGGCATGCATCTTGCTTCCTCCCCTGATCAGAAGCCAGCCAAAAGCGGCGCGCAATCTAAAAAGCAGCCCCAAAACAAAGTATCTGGATATCCTTCGAGGGCAGTCGCACGACAAAACATGGGGGGCGTTACACTCGCAACGCCTTCAAATGTTTCGCCGTCTCAAAGCAGAATGCCGCTCCGTCAGCCAATTGGCGACGGCAACCGTGGTCAAACATCCAGCTGGGAAACAAGAGTCGTGCAAGCCAGCTACCTCCAGCCCGACTCTCATCAACTGTTTTCGAATCGTTCAGACGGAACTAGCTCAGGCTATAGTGAAAGGACTAGCCGCGGCAGGAACAGCGGACGGCCGTCCACTGGGCGCTGAATTTCTAGCAGATGACTGCATCCGAGCGACAGCATTTGCACTGCTGCGATCAACTGAGTTTTGAACTTCTGTTAACATGCTTCCCGGTCGTGGACGCGCGAAATTTTGACTGCTGCTCGACATATTTCGCAGGCTCCTTGAACTTCGGCCCCACTGGCTTGTTTGGCTGCCAGTCGCCATGGGGCTCTGCTGGCTACTTCGTGCAACCTGCATTTGCATGCGTAAGGAAGACGGATTCGGCGTTCCTGATTGGCGACCTCCTGCCCGTTGGGCAATTGCCATCTCCTGAGCTGCTGACTGAGCGACGACCTGTTGTTGAGCCTGCGATTGTTGTGCGATAGCCTGAGCCTGTTGAGCTAGTTGTTGTTCTCCAGCTGCTAACTGTTCAATTGCCGCCTGTTGAGCCAGAGCTTGCTGCTGAAGGGCGCTTTCCCGTTGAGCAATCTCTTCCGCTTGTTGGGCAAGCTGCTGTTCGCCAGCTGCCAACTGCTCGATCGCCGCCTGTTGAGCCAGAGCTTGCTGCTGAAGGGCGCTTTCCTGTTGAGCAATCGCTTCCGCTTGTTGGGCAAGCTGCTGTTCGCCAGCTGCTAACTGCTCGATCGCCGCCTGCTGAGCCAGAGCTGCTTGGCTTGGACCTGCTTGACCCGAAGCCGCTTGGCTTGGACCTGCTTGACCTGAAGCTACTTGGCTTGGTCCTGCTGGACCTGAAGCTACTTGCATTGGGCCTGCTTGACCCGGAGCCGCTTGGCGTGGACCTGCTTGACCTGAAGCTACTTGCATTGGTCCTGCTTGACCCGGAGCTACTTGGCTTGGTCCTGCTTGGCCCGGAGCCACTTGGCGTGGTCCTGCTTGACCCGGAGCTACTTGCATTGGTCCTGCTTGACCTGAAGCTACTTGGCGTGGACCTGCTTGACCCGGAGCTATTTGCATTGGACCTGCTTGCCCCGGAGCTACTTGCCGTGGACCTGCTTGACCCGGAGCTACTTGGATTGGACCTGCTTGCCCCGGCGCTACTTGCATTGGTCCTGCTTGACCCGGAGCTGCCTGTACACCTGCAGCAGGTTGCTGATTGGCAGCCGATGGGAGTTGTAATTCTGAAGCAACAGCATTTAAACGCTGCTGACCTCCGTCAGCGACTGCTTGCAACCTTGGGATGTCCATCGACAGCCCTTCGACCAGCGAAGGCAAGGCCTGCTGAACCTGCGCGAAAGACTCCGCCGGCAATTGCTGGCCAGCGGCAGCGGTTCCAAGCTCTTGCAGTTGCTGCATGTTGGCGCCAATCTCGGTAAGTGAACTAATCAGCACTGAATTCACTTCGTTGATTTGCCCGTACACGCCCTCAATGATCGCGCTCTCAGGGTTAGCAACAGGTGCTGATTGCGTTTGCTGCGAAGCAACGTTTTCACCCATTGGAGAAGGAGCAATCGCAGCGCTCAGTTCTTCAAACGCACTCAGACTACTGTCTCCGATCATGCCGATTTCTGTGGCTAAGCTGTTGACGAGTGCCGTGCCCTGTGCAAAGGACTGTGCTTGGGGGGATTCAGGGTTAAAGATGGCTTCGATGCCCGTTTCCTGAAGGCTTCCAAATAACTGCCCAAGGCCACTACCAACGGAAGCCGCTTCGGCCGCAGATGAATTCGCGAGAGACAGTTGCTGGTCTAAGAAAGTGGAAACCGCTGGGGAAGTAACCGGTTGCCCTTGCTGAGAAGGAATTGCTGCACCTTGTACACTTCCGGTGTCTGCTCCTTGCGCTGCTCCGCCACTGGGGTTTCCTGTATTGGGAATTCCGGCAGAAAGCATTGTTCTATCTTCCAGAAGCTCGGCTACATTTGTCAATCGATTCTTTTTGTTCATGGAATCAGTTTAGGAGTTAAAATTCGATGTTGTTAAAATTCGTTGGTGCAACGCTCAGATTAGTCGGCAAGTGCCTGCTTTCCTAGCATTCTCTATAATTTGCGAGAAAAAAGGCCGCTGTAGGCATCCGCAGTTGGGTTTACCCCGATATTTACAATGATTCTCGTGGTCGGGCCTACAAGAAGTGGCTGCCTGTTATATTGGATATTGGCCCCACATATTGGCCCCACGCTGATCAGCGATAACAGGTATTAGCCGCTGCCGAAGCTTGGTGGAAGAATCGGCTTGCTCGCTGTTCGTGACTCTCGATTTCTGGATGGCCTTTCACTGTCAACAGGAAGGGCACTTTATTCACCGCTATTATCGGCAATACCGTTTTCAGCCAGTTTATCAACGGAACGATCGACTCCACCGGGCCGGCTCACTCTTAAAAGCAGAGCCAACTTTGCAAACTACGTCCATCAACCGCAAGTGACACCGAACAGCGGGGTTTTAGGCCATTCAATTCGCCAACGGTCGCTCGAATCGACAGCCGCTAACAATTTACGCGAAAAGAACTAACCTCATGCCCTTATTAAAAAGAGAGAAGATTGCCAGAGTCAATTGAGTGTCGCCTTCATTTTCGTCCGCTTATCAGATCGAGGCCAAAACGATAACGACTGAAATGGGCATTCAATTCTGTAAAGCCATAGCGCGACTGCGAACCTTACCGCATCTCCCCCACTCATTCTGTGAGAGGCTGGGGCATCACGGATTCACGACATTGATTGGACCTCCACTGAGGTAGGCTTCCAAGTTTTCGACTGTTGTATTCATCAACCTTTCTCGTGCCTCTTTGGAGGCCCATGCAATATGCGGCGTAATGATACAGTTCTTGGCCATCAGCAACGGATTGTCCGCCGAGATCGGCTCCACCGAGGCAACATCGATCGCGGCACCAGCAACTTTTCCAGTCTCTAACGCATCCTTCAAATCTTGTTCAACGATCAATGGACCGCGTGCTGTGTTAATGATCATCACGCCGTCTTTCATCTTGGCGATATTAGAGTTGTTGATGATGCCTTGCGTCTGGTCAGTCAGTGGACAGTGAAGACTAATAATGTCTGATTTGGTCAACACGTCTTCAAGGCTCGCATACCCACAGGTATCGCTGATCATGTCCAGATTTTGACTTCTGTTAAACGCCAACACATTCAAGCCGAACGCTTGGGCAATTTTGGCGGTGGCTTGCCCGATCCGACCGAAGCCGATGAATCCCATCGTCTTTCCCGAGAGCTCGATGAGCGGATGGTTCCAAAAGCAGAAATCTGGGCAACTTGCCCATTGTCCATTTTTAACCGCAACGTCATGGTCGCCTACTCGGTGGCACAATTCCAAAAGTAGAGCAAGCGTGAACTGGGCAACGGCATCGGTGCCGTAAGTGGGCACGTTCGTAACCGCAATGCCTAACTCTTTCGCGCATTGAACGTCGACCACGTTGAATCCCGTTGCCAGAACGCCGACAAACTTGACGTTCGGCACAGCGCTCAAAACCTCTCGGGGCAGGGGAGTCTTATTGGTGTAAACGATTTCCGCATCACCAATCGCCTCAACAACCGCATCTGTTGAGTGGTCAACGCGATCAAACACACTCAAGTCACCCAGCTGCTGCAGCCCATCCCAATCCAGATCCCCTGGATTGAGCGTGTATCCGTCGAGCACAATTATTTTCATTTGTTCCTGCTTCTTAATAGTCATGTTGGCGAATTGGTATCTGGGCTATTGAACATTAGCGGACGTCTCAACATCCCGATTCATGGATTGAATATGCTGAAGTTCGAAAGAATTACCTTTTTTTGCTTGAGATGAAACGGACGTCTATCAAAGTCCACCACCGATTTGGAAATCCCCTTAAATCTTTCAACGCAACTTACTTTTCAGATCGCAATGTAAACAAACAAGGTTATTTCGTGATATCGCTTGTAATCCCGACGTCAATCAATCATCCTTAAAAAGATCACCGGGCTCTAATCGACGAAGCCTTGCATTTTTCAGTCAGATGTGAGCGCGAAAAAATTTTGTTTCTAACATTACTTTTCTTTGACGGAGTTACCATCATGATTTTTATATTGCGTACTAGCCTCTACTTTGTTGCGCTCACGGCAATTATTCTTCTGCCCAATTTATTGCACGGCCAACAAGTCACCTATACGATCACGGGCTTCAGCGGACTGAATGTTGCGCTTGACAACACTCCCTCAACTGATCCGCTCTCTGCCGGACAAGCTCCTGAGGTTTTAAACGGGGAGAGTTACGTGGCCGAGTTTCTGGTTGACTTATCAGTAGGTGACAGCGACCCAGACCCAACGATGGGGCTGTTCACAGATGCTATCTTGTTCAGTTCAATCGAGTTCTCTGGCGGCTACGTCTCCGCGACTGACTTTACCGGAGGTGACGTGAGAGTCAACGTGGACTCTGGCGGTGGAAATATTTTCATCGATCAAGATAGCGCGATCGGCCCCCATAGTTTTTTGATATTCGACGTAGGCAACCCGTTTGCATTGGACACATTGCCCACTGATCTCGGATCCTTAGTCGTTGGAAACCCACAAGTAACGTTTACATTCAACGAGCCTACAGGTCAGTTACAATCACTTTCCACTGGTGACCTAGTTGGATTCCCAGCAGCCGTTCCAGAACCTTCAACCGCTTGCTTGCTTGGATTCGGCGTTTTAGCGTGTGCTCTCCGCCGACGCAAATAGGCGCAGAAGAAGCAGACGAGCAATTGGCCGCTGCGGAGCCCGTTGAAGTTTGCGAATTAAAAAACGATCCCTCTTAAAACGATTCCTCTTGGTAGAGAAACAAAACTTGTTTCTCTACCTTTTTGTTTTGCTGGGCACCATCGCCGTGAGCAAACCACGCCGAGCTGCATCGGCGGGCATAGTAGCTGGGCAGTCAGATCTGATCTTGCCCTAAGTGCAGCGCGTTGCACGGCAACGCTTTCGTCCTAAGCGAGATGCCGCAAACGACCGTCCCTGCATCAAGTTCGCCCCCGTTCAAACGAATCACCGGTTGTTCGTTTCGCATGCATTTCCCTTTATCCAAAACTTGAAACGCTAATTCGTTATGGCGGCGTCCAAGTTGCGTTGAGCAACACCTACACCCGAACCAATAGGAGATCCGTCAAGCGATTAAGCCAGTTCAACTTGCCTCCAATCTTTCACGAAAAATTTCCGTGAGCAGAGTTTTTTTGAAAAAACAGAATGCAAACTTTTGAGTCATTCGTTTGCGTTAACCATTGCAGCGGAGCACGGTCGAAGGTTTAATTCGGATATCTTTTTCAGATTTCTTGTTACCAATCTTTTTCTATGGAGACGACGCCATGAAACTCTTTTCGCGTACACTTTTTTGCTTTGCCGTCCTTACAGCATCAGTTCTTCCAACCGATTTGTTGTACGGACAAGTCACTTACACGATCACCGGATTCGTAGATTTCGAGTTCGCTGGTGCTGCACCGGAGGTATCAATCGGGGAAGGTTATATTGCCGAGTTTGAGGTCGACCTATCGGTGCCCGACAGCGACCCAGACGACCCTAATCGTGGCGTATACCCCAACGCAATCCTGTCCAGTTCAATTGTGTTCTCAGGAGGATACACTTCTCAGATTGATTTTGCTGGTGGTGAAATCACTATCATTCAGGATTTAGCCGGTGGCGGTGTTTTTCTTGATGCTCCGGGGGAGTTAGGGATCATTCTAGTTGCAGACGTCGGAGATCCTTTCGATTCCGATGCCTTGCTTAGTGATCTCGGAGGTGAATTCCTTGGAGATCCGCAAGGAGACCCATTGTCACTGTTTTCACTTTCAGAACCCAGTGGCAACATCTTCTCAGGCTCTACTGCCCCAGAACTGGGCTTTGGTCCGATACTTTTAAGCGTGACGGCAACAAGCTCCAATCCGGTACTGATGGGCGATATAAACTTAGACGGAGCAGTCACCTTCGATGATATTCCTCCATTCATCACGACTTTGGCTACCGGAAGCTATCAGGAGGAAGCCGATTTCGATCAAAACGCAAGCATCGACTTCAATGACATTCCTCCTTTTGTTGAAGCACTCACCTCACAGTAATGACGGTCGTAGAATTAGCATTTTGACCAGTCAAGCATGAGAGGTCGAAGACTTGCCTATTAAGTTACGGCGGATCTCCTCCGTCGTTGTAGATAAAAAGCGAAGTGACAAGTGGTTGTTTCGACCACTTTGAAATTAGCAAAACCAAAAAGCACCATTCTAGGTAGAGAAGCAAAACTTGTTTCTCTACCTTTTATATTTTGGCCAGCGGCTACTTCCCTACAGCCGACTTTAGCAGGCCTCGAAAATCATCGCTAATCTCGAAACTGCCATTTGGCTGGTTGAGCTCCATCAGTACAGCCATCCGTTGGAGTTGATTCCGTTGATCGATCACGTCCGGGTCCTTCATGATTAAGCCTCCGGTCAACTTGCCGCCAAAGTTGCCCAAATACAAGCCGGCCAAGTGCGTCGGCTGAGGCTTCAAACCAAAATGCTTCGTCGCCATTTCCAACAGCCGAGTGGAATCGCCTACCCAGCCACGAAACGTTATGCGTTGCAAGCGATGGTTCTTGTCGAAGTAATAAGTTTGCGAGCCATGCAGATCCCACGAATTAGTTCCCGTCACCATTGCCGTACGCATCCCATGCAGACCTGCATCGGCGGGCACCGTTGAGATTCGATCGAAGCGCTGTTTGACCCACGACTCGTTGACATCGAAACGAAAGACCTCACGGAAGTCGTTCACCGGCACAAATGACATCGGCGGAGCGGTCAAATCGGGTCCGGCTGCTGTGCCTCTGTAAACAGTTGTTTCGGCCTTACCAAAATCCGGAGTCAATCCCGAAATGTCAGGAGTACCGGAGAATGCAACCTGTGGTCCCGAAGCAGTTGCTCCCAACGGAACAGCGCTGGCAACAGGAACCGTCACAGGACCGTCGGCGATCCCCCAAGCTTCGGCGGCAGTGATTGAACTTTGGCTGGGCACTGCCACTGCGGCAACCGGCGCAACGCTTCGCGATCCCGAACTCGCAGGGGTCTGCAACGCCGGTAGCTTGAACGGCTTCGCAACTTTTGCCGACCGAGCAGCGACCTGCTGCACCGGCGATACGATAGAAGCGGGAGCCGGATTCTTCGGTGGCGATGCATGAAAGATCGATTGAGGCTGCACGGTCCCGCCGTAGATCTCTGACCGCGCTGACGGCCCCGAGGTCACCTGATGACTCGAAAGTCCAACATGCCCCCCGATCTGTTGATGCGATGATGGCGAAATTCCGTTCCACGAAGATTGACCGCTGGGCAACTGCGGTGCGGAGGTGCTTTTCTGGTAGATCAGCGGGATCGCAATCAAGCTGGCGATGATCGCTGGGAACAAGATCGATTTCAACATGGCGGAGCTCAGATTAAGTTCGACTGCGAGGCGGGGAACTCTTGGATGAGATCAACCAATGCGCTGGCAACGCGCGTTGCTGCACGGTGATCTTTCTCCCCTTGCCCTAAAATCGACTTGAGCCCAGAAAAAACTGATCAATAACGACTGCCATCGCCCGACCCGAGCCAGCCACGATATCCGACTATTCGGAAAAATTCTCTTTTACCCAATCAAAATCGACGCCCAGCAAAGCCGCCACATAAACGTCCGGATCATCATAGTCCTTCCGTTTGACATCACAGAAGTAGCCAAGTTCCTCGATCCGCGTTTCGGCCCTTTCGGTCGGCAGCTTTCGCCGAACTTGTTTTAAAAACGTGACGAAATCTTCGGTCTTGAGCGCTTCTTCAAAATTCGCGTAACGTTTGAGCATATGGCCGCGATTGTTTTGCAGGACCAGCTGGCGACAAAATGATGCGATCTCATTCATCTGCATCATGGATGCACAGACGCCTGCCATCACCAACGCTCGGTCACGGTCCTGCATCATCAGACGCGACTTGAAGGCTTGAGCCAGTTTTGCGAATATTACCAATTCACGTGATGGGTCGATAAACATGAACAGCGGCCGATTTCATCGTGACAAAAGTTTCAAACTACCAGTGCTTCAATGATACACACTTAATGACCTGCGAGAACAGGAAACCGTAATTTGTCCAATGGTATTGCCCTGCAAACACGTTTACGATGCGACACATGGATTCTACCGTACGAGATGACTATCTTTGGCTACTGTCTGAAAACGCTTCGCCCGTTCTCAGTCAAGTAGAAGACGACTTCCGCGAAAAGGTTAACGCACTCACGATCAACAAGCGGTTGAGAAAATCCATCTCGCCGACGAGAGCCGCTATCGTTATCGAACAGGCTCTTTTAAGGTTGCGAGCCAAAGTCAAATTCGATCGTGCCAACGATCTGTTCTTCACGCGCAAGTCACTCGAACAAGCCACCAGTCAGCGAATTGCTCGCCACAAAGTCGGTCGCTTCGCTAACCTATCTTCGGTGGCCGATATTTGTTGCGGGATTGGCGGCGACTTAATGGCATTAGCAGATCGGCAGACATCCGGTTCGTCTCTGACAGAAACTATCGGTATCGAAAAGGATGAATTGACCGCCATGTTCGCCAGCAAAAACGTAGAGTTGCTGGGGCTGGAACACGCAGCGGTCAAACAAGCGGATTTTGAAGACTTTTCGCTGCAACGATTTGATGGCATCCACATTGATCCTGATCGTCGCGTCAAGAACCGCACTGTGCGAGGAGACTTCTTTCAGCCTTCTCTTACAGAAATTCGGCAGCGCGTGACACAAAAACAAAGCCTTGCGATTAAAGTTGCACCCGCGACACCGCCACATCGAAGCACTCCAGATGACGCCGAAACACAGTGGATTGGCGACAACAGAGAGTGTAAAGAGCAAGTGATCTGGTCGGGCCCGGCGACAACGCACCCCGGCTGCCGTACGGCGTCTTACGTTACCTCACAACAGGAGGCATTCCATTTTACCGCCACTGCCAAGGAGCTTGAGCAAAGCCGCCCCGACCCATCGGGAAAACTCGGCACAAACATTTACGAGCCCCACCCGACCGTCCTTGCCGCCGGACTGGTTACTCCGCTGGCGCGAAAACTTGGCCTGCGCCCCGTCGATGCCCATGTCGATTACCTGACCGGCGTTCCGGCGGAGCGATGCAGACTGATTCGCAAATTCCGCATCGATGCCGAACTGAAGTTGAATCTGAAAATTTTATCCAAGGAACTTCGCCAACGTAAAATCGGTCAAATCGTTGTGAAAAAGCGGGGCGTCGATCAAGCGATCTTCGACAACATCAAAGCCCTAAAAATCGCCGGCGAAAACAAAGCTACCATCATCGCCACTCGCCACAACGGAAGACGAATAGCATTGATCACCAACATCGAAGCAAGACGCTAATGCGTGGAATGCAAGATCCTGATTGGCGACAGACCAATATCATCTTGCCGGGCACTCCAGCAAAAAAGCCCGCACGGCCAACCTTTTTTAGGGCCAACCAACACGGGCTTTGAATCAGAACTCCCAATAGAACGCTTAGGCCATTACTTCTTCAGGCTGCCCTCAACGGTCTTACTGTCGCTGCCTTCCATTTTTTTAGCTTCCATTTTTTCGGCCTCCATCTTCTTCTTTTCCATTTTCTCGGCTTCCATTTTCTTAGTTTCCGCAGCCGACGCTTCAGCTTTTTCGTTCAATTTGGCAAGCTCTGCTTCTTCTGCGGCCAATCTCTTTTCCAAATCGGCCATGTCCAGTTTAGCATTCTCAATTTGCTGCTTGATTGAAGTGATGCGTGTCTTAGACTGCCCAATCGCAGAATCAAACATGCCGGGTTCAGGAACAGAACTGGCTTTCAAAACGTCAGCCAACGTCATCACGGAAACAGTAACTTCTGTCTCCTCTTCTCCCCGTCTGCGAGTCAGCGTAAAAGAGTCGCCGGCCGACATTGCTGCCAACTTGCTGTTGAATTCAGCAACGGTTGTCGAATCTTCTCCGTTGATCTTGGTGATGACATCGCCTGATTGCAAACCCGCCTTCTGAGCAGGGCCGTTGGTAAATACTGACCGAACCACTGGGCTGGAGCCGCTATCATAAAGATTGGCACCGATTCTCAACTGCTTCAGCTGCTCTTCGGTAGGTTCCTGAATCGTTTGAACATCCTGAAACGTTTGAGTTGGTTGAACGATCACTCCTTGCGGAACGTATCCTCCCTGGACCACACCGGGAGACTGGTAAAATACTTGAGCCTCAACAGTGGCTGTCGCAGCGACAACCAAAGCAACACCAAATCCAGTATGAATTGCAAGTTTTAGGTAGTTCATCGTCTAACTTCTTTCGTGTTTGAGTTTTTTTGAGAGGGCATTTGAAATTTACTGGCCCAAAAGGAAGGGACCTCACCGACTCATGATAATCTTTTTCGCTCTCGGCTTCACGCGGACTGACCATTTTTTTTTCTAGAGGCCTAAATTCTTGTATCTCGTCTTCGGACTATGATAGAAACGTCGTCCGGATTCCAGCCGGCGATAATTGCCGATCCCCATCCATGCTGCCCCGAAAAGTCAGAAACATGAAAATGAATCTTCGTTTACCAATCTTATTCATCTTACTCTTGGCTTGCGTTTCTCCCTTAGCAGCTCAAGAAGCTTCCGTTTTTCCCTATGGAGCCCTCCCCGCAAACAGACCGGAGATGCCACTGAGCAAGGCGATGGACCGAGTCTATGAAGGCACTTACAAGGGCGTCGATTGTTTTCGCAATGAACTGTTTACGAACTTCAAATACACGCCTTTACAGGGTTTTGACTATCACGGTGGTGACGGAACTGTTTCAAGAAGAGATTCAACTAAGGTAATTCGCGCCAACGGCAAATTTTACGTGTGGTATACGCATCGAGAAACGCCAACGCCACCGAACTACGATGGAGGAGCCAACGAGACGATTCCGTCGCGCGATTGGGATCTGGCCGAAATCTGGTACGCGACCAGCGATGACGGTTTCAATTGGAAAGAACAAGGGGTCGCAGTCAAAAGAATGAAGAAACCGCACGCGGGCTGGCGGTCGGTATCCACACCAGACATTTTGTTTTGGAAAGGCAAATACTACCTGTACTACCAAGCCTACCTGAACATGCCCGGCAGTAGAACTTCCAGTGCCACCAACGGTGATGACTGCCCAGTCTCAGTATCGTGGGCCGATTCGCCAGATGGCCCATGGACTGCTTCCAATAAAATCGTTGTTGAGAACGGGCCGCCGGGTTCGTGGGACCAATACGTTATCCACGATCCTTATCCGATTGTCTTCAATGGAAAAATCTATCTGTACTACAAAGGAGAAATGGGTGGGGCACCACCGGTAAGAGCACAGGGACTGGCCATTGCCGATGATCCAATGGGGCCGTTTAAAAAACATCCTCTTAACCCAGTGATTAATTCGGGCCATGAGACTTCTCTGTTCCCATTCAAAACTGGCCTAGCAGCACTGGTCAGCCGCCATGGACTTGAGCACAACACAATTCAGTACTCACCCGACGGGGTAAATTTCGAGGTCGCGGCGATTACGGGATTAATGCCGATTGCTCCCGGAGCTTTTGTCCCTGACGCATTTTTAGGAAACAAAGACGGGCGCGGTATCACTTGGGGGCTATGTCACTTCCGCAACATTCGGCGAGCCGAAGGCAAAAGCCACAGTATGCTGGCCCGATTCGACTGCGATCTGAGTCTTGACGTGCACGATTTGGAAATGAAGGAATCCGATATCTTCAACGATCCCGAGATCAACTTCAAATTTGGCCTTTCAGACGCTCAACGCAAACGCATCGAAGAAGCCAACCAAAAGCTAAAATAACCCTAACTTTTTACTCACACCAAATCTGAGATCACTATGCCACGCCTCAACACAGTCCACTTAACGGTGTTTAGTCTAACGTTTCTTTTGTTGGCCTCTTCGCAGGCGCAACAAACCTCTTCTGACGCTAAAATTGGCGTGATGGAAACAGCGCTGAACAAACGCGCGGATGTTGCCAGTTTTGCCTTAGCCAAAGCGGCTGGTTACACGGCCATCCAAATGCATTCGGGAATGCCACCAGGGATGAAGAAGAAGGGCCACGATCAGTCGAAGGGACTTCCTATTGGCGACGATCCTAAGATTCTTGATTCATGGATCGCTGAATCGAAAAAGCAAGGCGTCGAAATAGTCTCTCTCTGCGCTGGCAGCTTGAACAAATGCCAAATTTGGGATCGCGACCGCGAATTAGCGATGCGCATCGCCAAACAGACGATCGATGGCAGCCATCAAGTTGGATCAAATGTGATGCTGTTCCCTTTCTTTGGGCCATCTAATTTCCAAACCGACGATGCGGCCTTGGAGGGAGTTGCCGAATTCATGCGTGAACTACTTCCGTATGCTAAAGAAAAAAATGTCATCATTGGAATCGAAGCTCCCATCACTACCGTGCGCGTCATGGAGTTATTGAAGAAACTGGACTTCCCCGCACATCTCAAGATCTACTACGACACTGGCAATCTGTTCCCCAAAGAAGACATCTACGAGACGATTCGCGAATACGGCAAAGACCATTTCTGTGAGGTACACATCAAAGCATTCAAGTCCGCCATCGCTGGCGAGGGGCAGATCGATCTACAGAAACTGGCTGATGCCCTCAACGATATTCAATATGACAAATGGCTAATTTACGAAGCCAATCGAAGTGGTAAAGATCCCGTCGGTAATCGAGTGGCCATCGAAAAGCTGATTGGCCTACGAGAAAACGCTACCGCCGAAAATAGCCGGCCAAACATGACGAATTAACCAAAATTCATTTGCGGCGCCACCAGCCACAAATCCAAGCCCAGATTCTCCCAATCATTCTCCCGGAAAACACATCCTCAGTGATCGTCGGACGTTCCCCAGAGAAGTTGTACCACAGCGCATTGAAGTAAGGTTTGCTAGATTCGGCCAATACGCCGTAGACGCCCTCCTGTTCGATCTTACACAAACCTTTTCGGTAATGTTCAAACAGGTGTTGGTCCAGCAGATTCCCCGTCACGCGCACCGTCGTCAACGCGCCCTTGGTCGCGGTGGAAACCTGATTCAAACTGTACACCGTTAGTGTGCTGGAAATTTCAAACAGCGAGGCATCGTTTTGGTTGGCCATCTCGTGCATGTCCTCCCATAGACGGTTCAGCTCCGCTTGAGGCAAGACTTTAGTAGGGTCGATCTTCCCTAGGTGCACTTGCGTGTCGGCAATCGTCTCTCGCAAACCTTCCACACTTAGCGGCGGCGTGTCCAAATTGGCTGTCGTTTTGGCTGATGCTTTGCTGATCACCTCCAATAACTCAGCCGTGCTGGAAATCGTGGACTCCTCGCCAATCACGCCCTCTTTCTTTAGTTCAACGGCCAATTCCTCCAAATAGGCTTGCGACCCGTAAGCCAGATCGCTGACGATGGCCAGAACCGTAATCGGTGACAGGTGAAACGTCGCCATCCCAGCCAGATCAATGAACGTGCCCACCGTTTTCTTGGCAACGTAGTCAGCCACGTCCGCCTCGGCGACTTCTCCCCCGGCCGCAGCGCTCTCCATCGGCACGACCTCCGCAGGCTCAGCGCGATCGCCAGTCACCGCCGCCGTCGAAGCATCTTCACCGGCCAGCTTCACACCTCCAACGTCCTTATTGAGCATGTCCAACATCTCTTGAACGAATTTGCTGTAGGTCGTCGAATCACGAAACGCTTGTGGGACCAGCAATGTAGCAGATTCATTAATCGCACCTCCAACAAGAGCCGCCGTGCTCCGTACAGCGCGCTCCGGCAGTGACAATCCATACATCAAGTATCGATGAACCTGTTCGATTCCCGGATCGCCCTGAGTGTGTGGTTCAGGCTGATCTGATTCGGAAGAATGATGAAATTGCATTATGGTTCGGTTCCATGATGAAAAAGAACAAGTAGGCAAAACTTGGCACTTCATTCGCTGTGCCGTGTAGATTATCGGCAACTTTGTCTACTTCAAACAAAACGTTTTCAAATTTCCGATCAAGCCCTGTTTTCCAGCCATGCCAACGGAGACGAGACATCCGCAACCCGCCTGACACAAAAGTGCGCTTCCCTCCCCTGAACCAAACGGCCAAACGATTCATCAAACCCCAGCGCGCTTGCCCCGTTAGCTGTTCCCATTCGCAAAATGGTCTCGGGCGCCACATCGGGATGCCGTCGATGAATTTCGACCAATTCCTGAGCGAGGTCAAGATCCGGATTCGACGCGCGCGAATCGGTCCCGACGGCCACATTAATTCCACGCTCCAACATCTCCTCCAGCGGATACCGCGCGTGGTCGAAATAGGCATGTGTCCTTGGACAAAATGCGATCGACATTTTCTCGCGGTTGGCTGCAACGAAATCGAGTTCAGGCGCGTTCAAATAATTCCCGTGAACGACCAGCGCGGAATCGCACTCAGACAATTTTTCTAGGATCGCTAAGATCGATTGATAATTCCCATAGGCCGCTGGACGCCATACTCCCATTGAAGTGAGCATCTCGATAAACGGGCCAGTCTTCGATTCAACAAACTCCCGTTCGGCCAACGTCTCCGCAACATGCATCGCCACGAAAGACTGCCGTTTCACCCCGACAGCCGCCAATTCATTGAGCAGGCAATCGCCAACCGAATACGGCGCATGCGGGCTGACCGCTGCAACAACCTGATTCGCACAGGCAGACGATAACGGGGCCTCGGCTTGGGCAAAGAACTGTTCTAGATCGGCAACTTTCTGCGCTACCTCAGCATCGTCTGAGCCTAACTGCTCAAAGAACACACGCAACGCCATCGGGCAGGGCAGGGGACTTTGATAATCTTCAAGCACCACCGGCGCAGTCGCGATTTCTCCGATCGCCATCACGCCATGACGGGCCGATTGCTCAAGCCCCATTGCGATCGCGTCAGATTTTTCGACACGCTCACTACCAAAACGAAACTTGATCACCTCGCCAATCCACTTCGTGAATTCGATCCCCGGTTTTCCAAGTGGAGCGTCAAGATCGCTGAATTCTAAATGGGTGTGAGCATTCACTAGCCCCGGCATGATCACCGAAGACTCGTAGATCGTCTGTTCGGTGCCGGCGGGCATTTGTGCACGCGCACCAAGAAACACAATTCGACCGGCGTCGTCCACCACCATTGCCCCATTGGGGATTGGTGGGCTGGCGACGGGCAAAATCCAGTCTGCAAGATAAGATTTCATCGAACGTCTCACGCAGGCTTCTCACTTGCGTCCATCAAAGCGTTTGCAATAGTTGCCTCAGCATACTATCGCTGACGAGCAACTGCCCGGGAAGACGACTTCGGTGCAGCCTTTCTTCCGTTGGCGTTACTATTGCGACGCCTTTTGCCAGAATTGTTACTTCGCCTGTTTCCACCACCGCCTGAGCCTGAGCCACTGTTGGGGCTGCCACCGCGTGAGCCACCATACCCGCCGCGACCGCGCGAACCACCTCGTCCACCCGATTTCGGCTTAGGTTCCGCTGGTTTGACTTCGCCGTACGGCAATTCAAGGTCAAACTGCATCTCAATCAATTTCTCGATCGCTCGCAATTCAGATCGTTCTTCGGGTGTACAAAGTGAAATCGCAATGCCTTCCTTGCCGGCTCGGCCTGTTCGGCCAATGCGATGCACGTAACTTTCCTCTTCGACCGGCATATCGTAATTCACGACATGCGAAACACCATCGATATCGATTCCACGGGCCGCAACATCCGTTGCGACCAGAACCGAAATTTTTCCTTTACGGAACGCCTCTAACGCACGCTGCCGCGCGTTTTGGCTTTTGTTTCCATGAATGGCCAACGCACCAATCTTTGCCTGTTCCAACTTTCGAACGATCACATTGGCACCACGTTTTGTGCGAGTAAAAACGATCGTCTGCTCAACAGTGGATCCCGAGAGAACCTCTTTCAAAAACGTAAACTTGTTGCCTCGGTCCAACATGATCATACGCTGCTCGATTCGCTCAACGCTGGGTGATTCTGGCGTGACGTTAACTGAGACCGGTTGATACAGCAACTGGTTGGACAACTGGCGGGCCTTATCTGACATCGTTGCCGAAAAGAACAATGACTGTCGTTGTTCAGGAAGGTCCGCAATGATCTTACGCAGCGCCGGCAAGAAGCCCATGTCCATCATTCGGTCGGCTTCGTCGAGTACAAAGATCTGGACGCTGCCGATCTTAATGTGGCCTTGCTGCATCAGGTCCATCAATCGGCCTGGCGTGGCAATCAGCACATCGACGCCACGTTTGAGCGCTTTCACTTGGCGGTCCTGATTGACGCCGCCATAAACAAGTGCTTGGCTGAATTTCATGTGCTTCCCATAGGTCGCAAAACTGTCGCTAATCTGGATGGCCAGTTCGCGCGTGGGGGCGAGGATCAGCGCCGTTGGGCTTTTGGGTAACAGCTTCGGCGTTTCGTGTCCAATGTAGTCCAGAATTGGCAGCGCAAAAGCTGCCGTTTTTCCCGTGCCGGTCTGAGCACAACCCAAGATGTCCTTGCCGTCAACAGCCGGCGGGATCGTTTGAGCTTGGATGGGGGTTGGGGTTTCGTAATTCTGTTCGGCGAGTGCTTTTTTCAGTGGTGCGTACAGGTCTAGTGATTCAAAGTTGTTCAAAGAATTTCTCGTAGGTTAAATGATTGGCTCAAGCAGCGTGTTCGTTGCCGAGCGAGCGGTAAAGTGAGCCCATCAGGAAGGTACGCAAGTTCGAACAAGCGGTACTTACTGAAATGTACAGACGTACAAACAGACCCGTTTTCGCCGAGGTGGTTGCAGCCAAATGCTGCTGGGAAGATAAAGCGATAAACGCTTGTTTCCATCATCAAGAAGGAATCGGTTTTTTCCTGCCACAGGTTTCAAAAGAACTTCGCGGGCGAGGTCAACACAACCGATTTCAAAAGCAGACGGCGAATCTACAACGTGCCGATTTAGAATCCAGACTTTCGTCAGATAAATGAACTCTGGGGCAAACGCTCCAACCTTCTTGGTTCGCATGTACCCAAAATTGTGCTGCGGTTCTTGATCCTTCCTGCAACACAACTGTCCGAAGTGTACACGCGCCCAATGAAATTACCAATTGCAAAAACAAAGAAGGGGCGAAACAACAGATTTTAAGTCCTGAAATCACGAGTTTGGTTAACCTCAGATTTGCATCTGTCTTGTCGACGATTCGGTAAAAAGCGTGATTTGCGACCATTCGCAATGCTTAACTAACATGCGACGACCTTAAAGCAAATTGGCATCTCCAACCCCAAATCATCCCTAAAGCGAATCGTCCGGCTCTGGCAGCTTTACCTGTTCTCAAGTCTTCTAGCGCGATCGACACTGGACTTGAAAACCATGCTGAATCCCGAGAGATTTCAATTTCCGATTTCAATTTCCGATTTCAAAGCGACGCCAAATCAGAGGCTATTGAGCCAATGAATCTTGGATTCGTACTCCGCCAGCGCAATTAACGAGTTGATCCTATTGATCGATAACCGTTCGCCGTGGCGGCTTGCTAATTGGAATCGTTGAGTCTTGGTTTTCGCCCAACAACTTGGTTCGATAGAAAACAGCTGCCCGTATTCCTTGATTCAATTCGTTGTATCTGCCAATGGATTTACACGGAATGTTTCTACGAGGATGGCGTAAAGAGCCGGCACTACGTAAAGCGTTAAGAGCGTCGCGACCAACAAGCCAAAGATCATTAGCCAAGACATTCCTTCCCAGAGCGGGCCGCCACTGAGGGCGAGGGGGATCAAGCCTCCGACCGTTGTGGCTGTGGTTAGGAAAATTGGAAGCATTCGCATCTTCCCGGCTTTCACCAGACACTCGCGAAACTGCTGCTTCGTTAAACCGTTGATTGGGCCGTCGCCTGATGTATCTTCGGCTTTCCGGGCAATCAAGATGTCGGCGAACTCGATGAAAATAATGCCCGTGTTCAAGACGATTCCGAAAAGAGAAAGCAAACCAAGCTGCGGCATGAATCCAAACAGACTGCCGGTCACCCACAATCCAAAGAACGCCCCCATCAATGCCATTGGTAACGTCATCAGGATGACGAGCGTCTTTGACCAACCGTTGTACTGAGTGACCAGAATAATGATGATCAGCAGGAACGAAATCCCGAACGACGTAACCATGTTCGCTCCAGCTTTGACGCTTTCTTCTTTCGCTCCACCAACGACGACGGAATAGCCGGCTGGCAAATCGGATTGTATCGCCTGCATTGCGTCGCTGTTGAGCACTCGATCAACGACGTCGTTTCCTGAGAAACCTTCACGAACTTCGGCGGTTACCTTGATCGTTCGATTCGAGTTCCGACGTTCGATTTTGACGGGCTGGAATACTTGGCCAAGGGTCGCGATTGAATTCAAAGGCAGCTTGCCATTTGAACCTTCAACGTAGGCGGCATCGAGTGCAGCCAAGTTTTGACGTTGTTCGGGGTTGAGTCGAAAGTAGACGGGCACAACATGATCGTTTTCTCGAAAGCTGGAAAGTTGCAGCCCGGAAAAGTAGGCACTGAGTGTGTCCGCAACGTTTTGATTCGTTACCCCTGCCAAGTTTGCTTTTTCAGCGTCGATATCCAGCTCGATTTGAAATCCGTCAACGCCCCAACTGTCAGCCACATCCCAAGTCCCCGCGTCGTCGTGCAAAACTTTCTTGACTCGTTCCGCAATCTTACGAAGGGTATCAATGTCTGCAAATCCGTCCCCACTGACTCGTAACTCGATCGCGGGTGCGGGCGGGCCGAGTGACAGCTCTTTGGGAATGATCCGAGCTCCTGCGATTGGTTGTAGGTTAAGTTTAGCATCCCCTTGAGCGCTCACTCGACGAATGTCGCGAAGAAGAGTTTTGGTTTGCTTGGCATCGTTGGTTTGGATCAGGACCTCCGCAACGTTCGATCCGGGTGATGGTGGATCAACCGTCAACGCCCAGCGAGAACCACCGCGTCCAATCATGCAACGCATATTACGAACCCGCTCAACCGTCGTCCCAGATTCGTCAACTTGTGGGCTAAGCTCTTTTATCATTGACTCGAGTCGAGCCACCGTTTCGCTTGTCTGATTGATCGTTGCTGTTTCGGGCAAAATGACGTTAACGAAAAATTGATCGCGACGATCTTGTGGAAAGAACTCTTGGCCGAACGGCAACTGCATTGAGCCCACCAATAGGGCGATGGTAATTGCTACCGTAACCCACTTGAATTTCACAGCGACGCCCACTGTAAGGCCATAGATCTTCAAAATGAAATTGTCGTCACTTCCGGCGTCCCCGTTGCCGGGCCTGCCAGCCTCACCATTGCCGGGGCAAATTGCCTCATCGTCATCGTTGCGGGGGCTGCCAGCCTCCTTTGTTGCACTGGGAGGCAAGCTGCCTCCCCAACGGCCGCGTGACACGATGTGCAGGCATTTATGCCAAACTTTGCCGCCCATGTAGCCCAACCAAGGCAGCGGTGCACTTGGCCGATCGGGGTTCTTTGGAGCCCTAATAAATGCAGCAGCCAAAATGACGCAAACCGTCATTGCCAGAAACCAGCTGAGCAACAGAGTCACCGACAACGTCACAGGCAAGCTGTAGACGTATTCCTTTGAACTTCCTTGCAAAGCGATCAACATCGGAATGAAAACGGCAACGGTCGTCAAAGTGCCGGTCAGCATCGGCAAAGCAAGCGTCCGAGCTCCTTCAACCGCCGCATCGTCTGGAGACATCCCATCTAGAATATTTGATCGTGTTTGGTCGCAGACCTGAACCGCGTTGTCGACCAGCAACCCCAAAGCAATGATGATGGAAGCCAGCGAGATTTGTTCCAGCTGAATGCCGAGCTGATTGATGATCGCAATTGAACCGAGCACAACGATCGGAATGTTTGCCGCCATTACCAATGAAGTTCGCAACCCAACGAACAGGAAGACGACGATAACAACAATTACAATCGCCGAGATTACATTGGAGACCACATCATTGATTTTTCCTGATACGTTGATCGCTTGATTCGAGATCGGGCGAATTTCAAGATCGGCAGGAAGCGTCTGCTCAAAATTTACCAGTCGATCAATTCGATCGGTGCAGCGGTTGCAGACGTCGATGATGTTTTGGCCAGACTTCATCGTCACGCCCAGCATCACACAAGGAAAACTTCCGCGCTCATCGGTAAAGCGTGACATGATATCGGGCGGATCAACATAGGAACGCTCAACCTTCAAACCAAGATCTCCAAGCCGAACTTGCCTGACAGGGATTGTCTTGCCTGAGGCGTCTTGTCCACCACCGGCTGCGATCGTGATCGACTCGATCTCTTTGACAGCGTTCAAGTCGCCGCTGGGCTTGACGTTGTAAGACCCCTGAGCCGTTTCGATGCTTCCGCCTGAGGCGATCGTGTTCCTCTGATCCACTAAGCCACGGAGTTCATCAGTGGTCAGCCCAATCTGTGACCAGTTCCCAATTTCAGTTTCAACATAAATCGCTTCGTTACGGACGCCGTACTTATCGACCGAGGCGACACCGTCCAGCAATCGAATCGCTGCCCGGACTTGATCAGCAAAGACTTCCAGTTGCCGAGGCGAGTACTGATGTTCCGGGTGAACTTCCGATTCGCCGGGCAGCGGAACCTGATAGATGCCCATAACCAGAATCGAAGTATCACCAAAGTTGGAGTTTACCACCGGACGAACGGATTGGCTTGGCATCCGTACCAGTTCAACTTCGCTGCGGACTTTGTCCCATACGTTATCAATTGTTGCTTTGGTGATGCTGTCTTCGCCGTCAACATTGATTGTCGACAGTCCGTTGATCGTCGTCGACGCAATCTTGTTGACTTCGCTGATCCGCGCGATCGCACGTTCAAGCGGTTCAGTGACCAACTCTTCTACCTTGCTGGCGGGTGTGCCGGGCCACGAGGTCGAAACAACGCACGATCGGATCGTGAATTCCGGATCTTCACGCCGTGGCATCGTCTGAAAAGTAAACATGCCGTACGCGACCAGCATCACGACAAGAGTCAGGACGACGGGGCGATACTTCATTGCCAAAGCGGCGATATTCATTTTGAAGATTTCGCTAAAGTGTTATACTGGTGTGAATGTTTCCGACAGTAGTTTGCCCGCGTTGTGAAGGCTGCCAGCCTTCATCGAGAAACAGCATGATGGCTGCCAGCCTTCGCAACGAGAACAGAAACGGGAAAACGAGGCAATCCTCTAATCATAGTTGCTAAGGCAGTTCAATGGACGTCGATGGAATTGTAACTCGCGGCGGTGCTTTGCCGCATTGGTACATGCCCGGATTCGCTCACTTTGTGACCTACCGGCTGTTTGACACCATCCCTAAAGTTAGACTTCAGGAAATGGCGCAGCGACGATCGGCCCGAATCGAGTCGCCGCAAGATTTTGGTTTGCCGGTCGAATGCAGCAGAGCGGCCGCTCACAAATTGTTCTTTCGCGAATTCGATGAAGCGTTGGAAACCAACACGAATTCGAATCGACGCTGGCTTGAGCAACCTGAGATTGCTAAAGTCGTTCGCGAAAACTTGCACCATCACCACGGATCGCTCTACGAATTGCTTGCTTGGTGCATCATGCCGAATCATGTACACATTTTGATTCAACCGTTTGAGTCGACTGAGTTGCCGGATCAGACCACTACTGATCACGATTCTGTATGCTCGGATGAGGTTGCCGATGCCGCGTCGCCATTGAGCCGGATCATGCATAGCCTGAAAAGCTACACGGCAAATGAAGCGAATCGGTTGCTGGGGCGAACAGGAACTTTTTGGCAACGTGAATCCTATGATCATTGGGTTAGGGACTTGGATGAGCTGGAACGGATTGTCGATTACATTCGGTTAAATCCTGTCAAAGCAGGTTTGTGCAAACTGGCGCACGAATGGGTTTTTTCGTCAGCGCATGATCGGTTTTGCCTTGATGGGGCTGAGTGTGGTTTGGTTGGGAAACTGCGTGATGATTGGCGAAGGTAAGGTGCCTCCCGTAGTGAAGGCTGCCAGCCTTCAATTGCCTAGACAACGTCTGCCAGCCTTCAATCGCCTAGACAACGTCTGCCAGCGCTGCCAGCCTTCAATCATGTGGAGGAAGGCTGGCAGCCTTCACTACGGTTACTTGCTGCCCTTCGATCAAGAAGTGAGCACCCTTTGTGACGTACCGCTTGCCGACGATTGGCTCTTTGCTTGCCGGACGAATTTGGCGAACCGACGAAGTTGATTCACCAGACTTGGTTGGCAACAACACAACTTCCACTCGATTAACCGTTGCGTCGTTGCCACTGCCGGAAACAACCGCGAGAAAGGTTCGATCGCCCTGATGAATCACAGCGTCCATTGGGACAAACAATCCTTCTGCCGATTCCTGTTGAGACAAATCGACTTGAACGATGTCGCCCGGACGGATCGCCCACTGCCGTTTAGCTTCGATGCGAACTTGATTGCCATTGAACTGTTTCGCTTGTTCTGGCGACAGCGAAAGCTTACCTGCGACAAACGTTCTCTTAAGATCAATCGAATCGTCCATCACTTTGATTTGACGAAACAACCAACTGCCAAGAAACGGAAGCTGCAACGATTCTTTCTCGATGCGAAGCTTTGAAACGGTTAACAGACGGTCGTCAGGAAAGATGTCACCCATCTGCAAGTTGTCAACTTTCCAAACGTAGCTGCCCAACTCGTCGTCAAGGATGGCATCTTCGGCGATAAAATTCATTCCCTCAGTTTCGCCGGGCAAGAAATCGTACTTCATTGGCCAGACATCAACCACCGATGGAATGGAGGACGAATCTGTTGAACTGTCCGAACGATCTGCGACATTTTCGTTTTTAATCAGCACCGTGACGGTAAACGTTCGCGTTGCTGAATCGGCCGTCGAGTCGATTTGATATAGGTAACCAACGTCCGGTTTCTTCGTGCCATTTTCGCCAGAAATAAACACAGGCACATTCTGACGGTTTCGGAGCAGTCGCGAATCGTCAGCCGAAACTTCAAACTCGACTTTGATGGGATTCATCATTTGCACGGTAGCGACTGGATTGCCTGCCCCGACAAAACTGCCGGGAACAACGGACACGTCCGCAATCTGGCCTCTGAACGAAGAGTACAACTCGCAATTGGCGAGATTGCGTTGTGCTTCCTGTAACGCTTGGTCTGCGATGTCAACCTGCAGCTTGATCGACTTTAGCTCGGCTTCTTTAGCCTTTTGCGTCGACTTTAGTTGTTCGATTTTCGACAATGCGTTTTGGTAGTTGGCTTCTGCTTTGTCCGCGTCCGCCTGAGCGCCCGCGTTGCGTTGAACAAGTCGGTTTCGGCGATCGCGGTCAACTTCGGCAAGCTTAAGATCGGCGTCAGCCGCTTTGAACTGTGCCGGGAAGCTTTTTTCCAGCTCGGTCTCAGCGGCCGCAACGCTCTGCTCGGCCCGCGATAGTTCCGCTTTGGCTTGCTCAACTTGTAGGCGATACTTTTCCGACTTAATCCGAGCGATCGGTTCGCCGGGAATCACAACGACATTGTTGCTGTCAACGATATGCCCCTCGACGTTGGCATTTGGCTCGATGACCCATTCAATTCGACCACTGATTTCAAAACCAATTTGCTCGGACTTCCACGAAGCCGCCGAGGCCGTCACGATGCGACGATCGCTGGGTGCTTGCATCGTAAGAGTCGCAACCTCGACTGGGCGCGGCGGTTTTTCTTTGGGCGCCTCTTGCGTTTGCTTGCAGCCATTAAGCAACAACGCCATGCAAAGTGCAAAACAGACAGGTAGCTTGTTCATTTCCATTCGATCCTGCTGTTAAGTTGTGACGGTTGGCGAAGGGTGGACTGCTACGCTGGCAATCCTCATTCTATGGCTCGCAGCGTTCGGGTTTTACAGATTACGACCATTGCATGAATCATGCCGATGGTATGAACGGATACCTGCGCAGGGAAGCTGGCAGCTTCCCCAACGTTCGTTGCGAAGGCTGCCAGCCTTCCTGACATTGAAACCCACTGTCCACATCGCCCAACTATCAATCTTAGTTGAACCACCCCGGGAATAAACCAGAAATGAGCTTTACCAAGCCACCATTTCGAACCTTACTTACGTTGCTGGTTTGTCTTGGTTTGTCGGCAAGCATTGGCTGCAGCAGTCTTGAGTATTGGCGAAACAACGGATTCAAAGTCGGCCCCAACTATTGTCCGCCAACTGCTCCCGTTGCCTCCGAGTTCAGTCAACAGAGCTCTCCGTTCATTCGCAACGACCAAGTGCTTGACCCCCAGTGGTGGCTCGTATTCAATGACCCGGATTTGAACGTATTGATTGAGTCACTTTGTGAGCAAAACCTCACACTTAAACAAGCGGCATGGCGGATCGAAGAATCCCGAGCTTTGCTGGTGGCTCAAACCACAACGTTGTTGCCGCAACAAAACTTTGCATCGGGTGCTTACTCGCGAAACCAAAACAATGCGTTAGGGCCGCCCGTTTCTTCGGATCGCTGGTCGTTCGGGTACAGCTCGGCATGGGAGCTGGATCTGTGGGGAAAGATTCGTCGCAATATTGATGCTTCGCAGGCGCAGCTTGATGCCTCGGTAAAAGACTACGACTTCGCTTTGGTCTCGTTGATCGGCGACGTCGCATCGCTTTACATTCAAATTCGCTCGCTTGAAGAACGCATCGCGTTGGCTCAACAGAACATCGAATCGTTCAAAGGGAGCTTGAACGTTGCCAAGGCTCGCGAAGAAGAAGACGTCGCATCGCCGCTGGATGTCGTGCAAGCCGAATCAAATTTGCTTTTGACTCAAGCGTCCATTCCACGCTTGGAATTCGCGAGGCTGCAAGCGCTGAAGTCACTGTCGGTCCTGCTTGGGATTCCGCCAAGCGAGATCAATTCATTGGGCAACGCCGGAGTCTTACCAGAGATCCCCCGCGAAGTCATTATTGGCATTCCCGCCGAACTCCTCACTCGCCGTCCCGACATTCGCGCGGCTGAGCGGAACTTGAAAGCCAATTTTGAGGCAATCGGAATCACAGAAGCCGAGTTGTATCCATCGCTTTCAATCAGCGGTAACCTTGGATACGCCTCGGGTGAGTTCCGCGACTTGTTTTCCACGTCCGCATTCAACGGCGGCATTGGGCCAGCGTTCAATTGGAACGTCTTGAACTTCGGTCGCATCAAGCAACAGGTTCGCGCCAGTGAGGCTCGTTTCAATCAATTGAAACTGGACTTTGAGAATCGCGTCTTGTCCGCACAACAAGAAGTCGAAACGTCTATGATCGAGTTCATTAAGACGCACGAGGAATACGAGTTCAATCTCGCCAACGAAAAAGCCACCCGAGAAGCCGCCCGTATCGGACTCGAACAGTACAAGGCAGGCGATGTCGACTTCGGCCGCGTCTTCGTCGTCCAGTCAAATCTCGTCCAAGCCCAAGACGCGTTGGTCGCCAACCGTGCCTCGATTGCTTTGGCTCTTATCAATACCTACCGTTCATTGGGCGGCGGTTGGGAGTTCCGATGTGCACCCGGTTCAGAAAGCCAAGCATTTCCAATGGTCGATTCGATCAGCACATCGCCCTCAAGTGACACGCAACCCGCAGTTCATAAAATCGTCCCCATCAACGCCGGTCTGCTCGAAGACGCCGCTCCGAATTGAGCGACTCGACCGTGTTGGTGGATTTAAGGCGACTGGCAGATAGCAATTCACCACCCGTTGCCGACGCTGCGAGCGTCGGAGCGAAGCTTGCAGCATCGCCAACGGTAAACTCTCAAGTGCCAATCACCTAACGCCCGACATACCGAAGCTACCCTTCATCAAACTTGCGTTTCCAAACCCTCTCGACCACAGCGAACAATAATGCGGTACTCCAGCCGAAGACGAGCAAGCCGGTCATGGCTTGGCACGCACTCAGCATTCGCCAGTGGCCTTCGATGACGATGTCGCCGTAGCCCAAGGTTGTAAACGTGACGGTTGAAAAGTAGGCGGAGTCTTCGAAATTAGTGAACTTCTCGCCGCCGACGAGATAGCAATAGGCGATCGCCCAGATACCGGTCTCAACAATGTGTGTCACCAGCAACCATACCGCCGTTAGCACCAGCGCCTTGAGTTCGCCAAATCGAGCTTGAAAACTGGCCGTGCGTCTCCGCAATTCGCCGATCAAGTACGAACTGCTGACTGCGTGAATGACAATCGTGGCGATGGCAAGCAAGATCCCGAAGGCGATAGAGAGTATCATGGTGGTTTCGTAAAATTCAGCAACGATTCAGTAATCGGTTTCATTTCGCCGTTGCGAAGGCTGCCAGCCTTCTTGGTTCAAATTTGAAGGCTGGCAGCCTTCACAACGCGGCTGGCAGACCTCACAACGCGGCTAGCAGCCTGCACGACAAGTGAGCCAACACCTCGATTGTAACATGTTAGCCCGAAAGCTTTATCGGTGGAAAACCTCGAACCAACCGTTGAAATCAGTGACCGCGGGAACTCAGCGTCTGGCAATACCAAAACGTTTTCAATTTCTCAAATCGCCAAGCTTGAGGGAAGCCCGTCTGGGGTCACGGGGAATTTCGACGAAGACACGCGCGTTCTCCTACGAAATCGTTTGATAGTTGCCGCGGCAACCGCTTTGATTTTTCTACTGGCCATCAAACCGCTTTCGTTCACCTTCGACAGCTTTCGATGGAGCGACCTGCTGACTCGCAAGGCAGCGTGCTTAGCACTCGCCGCTGCTCTGTCACTGGCTCGTAAGAACCGAATCCAGCTAAAAAATCAAAAGTGAGAAAAGCTTAGCCGTTCGCATCGGAGTGGATTCAGTGACCTGAAAGCTCTTTTCAATATCTCGTGCGGATCTTTAGAGAAACAGAGCCATAGTCACTTTGGCTGCGATACAAGCGAAACCTGTTGCCATAATCGCACCTTCAATCCACGACGGCATACGAAAGAAGTCGTGCCGCCACGATTTGGGAGGACTAATTTTCGGCATTGGATGGGCGTCGGGATGTTCGAAGTGAGCCAGCATCGACTCTAACACTTTCGTCAACTCTTGGGCTGACGCGAATCGATCCGCAGGGTCGATCTCCAACAAGCGATGAATGGTTGCGGCCAAAGCATTATCGATCTTCCGGTTAAGTCGCCTGATGTCGTCGACGGGTCGATGGCAGATTTGGTTCATCACCGCCAAGGGATGCTGCGCTTTAAATGGTGTTAGACCGGTGGCAAGAAAATACATCACGCCGCCCAGACTGAACAAATCTGATTTGCAACAGAACTGCTTCCCCTGGCACTGTTCGGGAGACATATAGTGAGGCGTACCCGCGATCAAACCAGTGCGCGTAAGACTGGCTTCTTCGATTGTCTTCGCCAGTCCAAAATCCGTGATGACCACCTTCTGCTGATCAACATCCAGCAGAATATTCGATGGCTTAATATCTCGATGAACGACGCCCAAACGATGGGCTTCGGCCAGCGCCGATGCGATTTGCAAAGCGTACCGGACTACTTCTTCAGGCGAGAACGCACCCTGGCGAGCGACGACCTCTTCCAAGGTCTCTCCCGGCACCCAAGACATCACCAAAAAGGGATGCCGCGCGTTGGCCTTGACTTCAAAAATATCGATCACATGTTCATGCGAAATTGCAGCTGCAGATCGTGCCTCTCGCAAGAATTGCTTGCGCACGCCAGGCTGATTCGCCAAGTGAGGGAGTAACATCTTGATTGCAACCGCTCGATTCAGATGAGTATCGTGAGCCTTGTAAACGACTCCCATACCACCACTACCAATGAGTGACTCAATTCTGTACTGCTCCAAACGCCGCATCGGAGGCGAGGAGAGAACCTTTGCAGCAGGTTGATTCTCACAAAATTCGCTGGGGGCTGTTCCCAATTCTTGGGTAACTGATGCAGCTTCCGATTGATTGGAGACATCGCCAGCATCGTCGCCCACCGGTCGGTAGGCACTCCACCACCAAGAATCGGCAGCCAAAGATTCCATCCTGTTTTGGCATTCGGTGCACGTATCAAAATGTTGACGCTGAACATCTGGAAGAGAATATAGCTCCAGCCCCTGAATCAAGTCGCGTAGCGTCGCGTCCTCAAGGTGAGTTTTATTAACGGGTTTTATCATTGATTTCACCGCTACCTTCATCGGAATGAGAATCTGTAGCTTCGGGATTAGTTGGCACTTGCCAATCAAGGGTCGTTGCTGTTCGAATCTCATGAAGTCGCTCATCAAAGGGGATGCGATCTTCTTGATTTATCGAATCCGACAACGACTCCCATTCGTTATCCATCAACCTTTCGACCGCCCCCCTCAATCGGCTCATCACACGTGACCGCGCGATGTAGACAGCACCGACAGAAAACGAAAGTTTCTCTGCAACATCGGCGGGCGGAACTTGGTCAACGTACGTTAGCCAGAACGCTTGCCACGTTTTCGCTTTAAAGTCACCTTGGATCTTGTCGATCACAAACAGAAAGACTTGCTTTCGAAAGGCAAGGTTAAACGTTGAGGTGGCTTGCTGAGGATCCATCACTTGTCCCAGCAAGTACAGCTGCCGTTGGTCGAAAACACCCTCTGACTGCAGAGCATTGGTGCGCTGTAGCGCCTTAATCATTTGATTTCTCGATACTCGCGCCAACCAGCGTCGAAAACTAGCATTTTGCCCACTGGGTTTCCACCGGCTGATTACTGAAACCAGATGCACCAGAACTTCCTGCACGGCATCCGACGCGTCATGCGAGGTGAGCCCCAACCGTCGCGCCGTTTCTATTAGCAGCGGCGTATAGATCTCGATAAATTCGTCCCACGCCTGTTGATCCTCGGGATCGGCAAGCCGAAAAATCATGTTAACTTTGGTGGTGGGCGGAGCGCTCATAAAAATGGCTACGAAGAGACAGGTGCGAGTGTTCCCGAAATTAATAAATACTTATGCAGAAATATGGGTTTCGAAGAGTTAAAAGAAATTTTTCAAAATGCTTGCAAAATGTGTGAAAGACTCGGCAGAATCTTGGATTATATATGGTTTAGCGCTCGCCATCGTCCATCGCGAAGACGAGAGACCGCAAACTCGACGCGGCAAGCTGAAGTCTTTTACCACCTCATTTTTTTCGTTTTCAAGTCATTACCACGTCTTACAGATCGCTGACTCGTACTAGACAAACCGCACGCTACCAACTTCTTGAAGAACGCCGCTTGCTTGCCGGTGACATCCGCGTGGTCGAGGACGTTCATCTTTTTACCTGAAGTGATGGAGCCGATAATCAATTCGAGATTGTCGTTGAAGACAACGCGCTCAAGATCGATAGACTTGACGAGACGAGACGATGAAAAACTATCACATCGGTTGAGTGCACGGGCGGCTACCCTCTCGAAGCCGTCGGAGCACCTTTCTCTGGCCGCAGTGATGAATTCATCATCGAAATTTACGATGATGCCTGAGACCGAACTCCTGAAAGCAGCTCGGTCGTGCAGTTCGATGGTAGAAGAGTTCGGCCAACGGACTTCCCTTCCCCTATCAAAACTACCTACTCGCGTCGCTGCCAATCGTCGGTTCTGAAGGGACTGGCTGGCAACCCCGTCCCGTTGGTCAGGTTGCAGCCTGCTGGATTTTCAGCCCACGCATACCGAACGGCAACCGGCGATTTTACTTCGGCACTAGAGACCACGACCGATTGGCCGTCAATTTGAGCATCAGCCCAGTGAAACTTTTGGTCCTCGCCACAAATTTCAAATCGCTTTAATTCTTCACCGTCCTTGGCCGCCAATCCGTCAGCAAAATCAAACTGGATTCTGACTTTCTCACCTTCGATCGACATCGACTTATACGTCGGACCTGAGTACCGAACATCTTTTCCGTAGTCTTTGGCCAAAGCGATTAACGCCAGTCGCTTGCCGACATCCTGTTTGTTCTTTGGATGAATATCCGATGCCTCGCCTATGTCGATAATCACAGCCTGCCCAGTCTTGGGCAGTGAGAGCGTCATCGACTGGGCCTCACGCAGTTCGGCCCATTGGCTGTCGTAGGGCTGGTCGACGGGAGCCTGAAAGTTGGCAAGCTGAACCCAGTAGAATGACAAATCATTTTGAAAAGCCTTCCGCCAATCTTTTACCAACAGCGGCATCAAAGTCCTATATTGACGCCCACCACCACGCCTAGCGTTGGATTCGCCTTGGTACCAAATCGCTCCGCGTATTGAAAGTGGAAGCAGTGGATTGATCATCGCATTGTGAAGCACCATTGGCTGATTTTGATTAGTGCGGATACCTTTTGGCTTCGGCCCTACCTTTTTGGTGGCAGGTTCAAGACTGAACCTCCACTGGCCAGCGAGCGAAATAGGTTCCTCGCCTTCGAGCCCAATGAACAGTTCCTCTGCGTCACCAACAATACCGCCACCGAGATTTCCATCGGTGACTTTCACCGCGATGGTGAGATCATTGGAATTAGTCACCTTCGCCGGCACCTCATACCGCCTTTTAGCATCCCACATCAAATTTTCACCGACTTTGGTCCCGTTGACCCACGTGATGTCTGCATCGTCGATGACACCTAATGACAACTTAAGCGGTTTGCCTTTCCAGCGATCGGGAATGGACACTTTTCGACGATACCATGCAACGCCGTCGATGTCTTTATAACCTTGCTGCTCCCAATAGCCCGGAAGCGTCTGCGTTGCCCAACCTGCATCGTCGATTGAAACTTCCTGCCACGCCTCGGCCGGTTGCTTTTGCATTTTACGATATGCCTTTCTCCAAGCATCGACCTTTTTAGCCATACTCCTTGCATGGTCCGGATCCACCGCAGCCGCCTGCATCCTCTCAATGTCGGACTTGAAATCTGGATGGGTCTTTAGTGAATCACCACTAATCCAAGCCTGAATAATCGTCCCGCCCCAATTCGAATTCACCAATCCAATTGGCATCTTTAATTCCTGATGAAGTCGACGAGCGAAGAAGTAACCCACAGCAGTAAAGTCACCGACCGTTTCCGGTGAACAGACCTGCCAACCAGAATGCTGTGCCTTCTCTTCAGGAGAGAGACTGGTCGAGCGAGTGATTTTGAGTTGGCGAATCATCGGATAGTTCGCCGCCGCAATCTCAGCTTTCGCATCTTTGACTTTCCTTACCTCCCACGCCATGTTGGACTGGCCTCCGCAAATCCAAACCTCGCCTCCAACGATGTCGTTGAGTTCGAGAGTTTCCGATTTACTGGCAACCTTGATTGCAAACGGCGCTCCTAACCCGGGAGCCGGCAACTGCAGATTCCACTTGCCATCATCCGCCGCTTTGGTTGATATCGAACTCTGTCTGAGTGTAGCGGTGACCGATTCTCCTGCCTCTGCCCAACCCCAAATTTTGACCGGCTGATCATGCTGCACAACCATGTGGTCGCCCAATGGCGAACCCAGTTCCAAATCCGCCTGCAATCGACCGCTGGTAAAAAGAAACGTCAGAGACAAACCCAAAAAGAAAACGATCGCGCGAAGCATGGCAACACTCGGGAAGGAACGATTGGAAACGGAAACAACGCTGGAAGACTGTTTTAACCTAAACGACACGACCATGGGTCGCAAATTACGATGTCTTCATCGACAAACTGATTCGTTTCCCTTTTTCATCAACACTTACGACTCGCACACTTACAATGTCGTTGACCGAAACGATCTCCGCTGGGTCAGCCACATAGTGATCGGCAATCTGCGAAACGTGAACCAACCCGTCTTGGTGCACGCCAATGTCCACAAACGCTCCAAAATTGGTGACGTTGGTTACCTGTCCCTGCAAACGCATTCCTTCCCGCAAATCGGAAACTTGCGTGACCGCATCGTCGAACTTAACGGCCTTGAACTGGCGACGAGGATCACGTCCCGGCTTCACCAATTCCGCCAAAATATCTTTGACCGTCGGCTCGCCAAATTTATCATCTACAAAATCAATCGCTTTGAGTTTGGCAATCGCCGCAGAATTGCCAAGCATGCGATCGACTTTCATATCCAGCGTCTGCGCCATTTTCTTCACCAGCGCGTGGCTTTCCGGATGCACGGCAGAATTATCCAGCGGGTCTTTCCCATTGGCGATTCGCAAAAAACCAGCCGCCTGTTGGAAGACTTTCTTTCCCAACTTCGGCACCTCCAGCAACTGGTTCTTCGAATCGAACACGCCGTTGGCATCGCGATGAGCAACGATACGCTTGGCCGTTTTAGGGCCGATGCCTGAGACGTACGCGAGTAAATGTTGGCTTGCCGTGTTCAGCTCCACTCCCACTAAATTCACACACGATTCAACCTCTCGATCCAACGACCGTTTCAGCTCCGCTTGATTCACGTCGTGCTGATATTGTCCAACGCCAATCGATTTCGCATCGATCTTGACCAACTCCGCCAGCGGATCTTGCAACCGGTGAGCAATACTGATCGCGCCGCGCACCGTGATATCCAGATCAGGATACTCATCGATGGCAACTTGACTGGCCGAGTAAATCGAAGCGCCGGATTCGCTGACGACGACTTTCGTGATGTCAAGTTTCTGTTTCTTGATCAACTGCCCGACAAAGGCATCCGTCTCGCGCGAAGCGGTACCGTTGCCAATGGCGATCATCTTGACGCCGTACTCCTTGATCAGCCCCAGCAATACTTTCGAGCCACCCGCGATGTCATTTTTTGGTGCCGTGGGATAGATGACCGTGCTCTGAAGATACTTGCCCGTTTCATCGACAACCGCCACCTTGCAGCCAGAACGAAAACCGGGATCTAAGCCGATCGTAACCAATTTACCTGCTGGCGGAGCCAGTAATAACTCGCGCATGTTCTTCGCAAACACATCGATCGCCTCTGTTTCTGCGGTTTCTTTCAAACTGGCTATCACCGCTTGCGAGGCGGCTGGCAATAAATGCGTCTTCCAAGATGATTCCACAAGAGCAAGAAGGTCGTGAAAGAACTCGAAATCGCGGTTGGTCACCAACCGCCGTTTCAGCTGCCGAAGAAAATATTCTTCGTCCACCGAGATCCCCAAATTGAGAAACCCTTCATCAACACCCCGACGTATTGCCAAAAACCGATGCGAAGCAATTCGTTTGATGGGCTCCGAAAAGTCGTAGTAGTTCTCGAACTTTTTGCCGGCTTCCTTCTTCCCACGTTTGACCTTGGAAGTCACCTTTCCACTTCTGATTTCGGCGAACAGCCAAATCCGCAACTCAGGCTCTTGGGTCCAAGATTCAGCCACAATGTGGCCGGCTCCTTCGAGAGCCGCTTCGCTTGTTTTGATGCCATTTTTTACATCGATAAAGGGAGCCAGTATCGCCTTTTTAGTTTTGCCGATGCGTTCTTGTTTCAGCAACAAATCTGCCAACGGCCCTAACCCCGCCTCGCGAGCGATAGTTGCCTTGGTGCGGCGTTTCTTTTTGTAAGGCAAATACAAATCTTCCAAGAGCGCCTTGTCATTGCAGGCGATGATCTGCCTCCGAAGCTCGGCGGTGAGGGCTCCCTGCTCTTCGAGCGTGTTGAGAATCGACTTCTTTCGCGTGGCCACGGCTCGCGCCCTGGCGAGTTCGTCTTCAATCGCCCGCAGCGCAATCTCGTCCAATTCCTGCGTGGCTTCTTTGCGATACCGCGCGATAAAGGGCAGGGTGTTGCCCTCCTCAAGCAATCTAATCGCTGCAGCAACACTGGAAACCGAAATTTGATTTGCAGTCGCAATACCTTTTGCGACAGCCTTAGCGTCAAAAAAATCCATTGAGCGTTTGTGTTAGGGCAATTGATTGAAGGGGGCCTCGCGGCGAGCAGTGGCCGCCAAGGTTATCCCCCGCCGAGTTATCGATTCCATTGTGGAGGAGAGCTCGGTTGCTCGAGTAAGGGACGTGGCTATCCCACGTTCTGCAATCCGGCGGCGATGCCGTTGATTGATTGCAAGATACATTGCCGAATGTGTTCGGCATTCGGGCCCTCCGGATCCTGACGAAGTTTCTTTAATAACTCGACCTGAATGTAATTCAACGGATCGACGTAGGGATTGCGCACCTGAATCGAGCGCTGCAACCACGGCTCGGTGTCCAGCACGTTCTCTGTCCCTGTCACCTCCAGCAACAAGTCACGGCTCAGCTCAAACTCGGTTTTGATGTCACCGAAAATCACCTTTGCATGTTCGGGGTCGGCAAGCTCCGCGTAGAGACTGGCAATCGCCATATCAGCGCGCCCCATTCCCAGATGCACATTATCCAACATCGTCTGGAAAAATGGCCAATCGCGATACATCCCTTTCAACATCGCCATTTGCTCGGCCCGGTCGCCCGCATCTAGCCATGCCTTAAACCCTGTTCCCACACCGTACCAAGACGGTACATTGGCGCGAGACTGCGTCCAAGCAAACACCCATGGAATCGCCCGCAAATCATTTAGCGTCTTGGTCGCGCGACGATGAGTGGGCCGCGAACCAATGTTCAACTGGCCAATTTGGTCCATCGGCGTGGCAGCTTGGAAGTAATCCAAAAACATCGGATGCTGCACCAAGCCACGATACTTGTTGAATGCCGCGACACTCAATTGGTCCATCGCCTCTGCCCAGTTCTCAGGCGTCTCATGATTGGACTGGTCAGCCGCGCGATGCCCCGTCGAACACATTACCGCATTAAGCAATTGTTCCAGATGCCGACGCGCGATGCCCGGATCGCTGTAACGCGAGCTTACCACCTCGCCCTGTTCAGTGATTCGTATTCGCCCACGCACGGATTCTTGTGGCTGAGCCAATATAGCTCGATTGGTCGGTCCGCCGCCGCGTCCCAATGAACCACCGCGCCCATGAAACAGCGTCAATTTGATTCCATGCTTAAGACAAGTCTGAGCCATCTGCCGCTGAGCGGTGAACAGCATCCAGTTGGCACGCATGTAGCCGCCGTCCTTATTACTATCGCTATATCCGATCATGATCTGCTGTTGGTTGCCGCGCTGCTTTAAGTGTTGGGCGTAAACGGGATGAGCAAACAGCCTTTCCATGGTCTCAGCCGCGCCCAGGAGATCATCGACCGTCTCAAACAACGGTACGATATCGATGCAGCCCACCAGATCCGAGTTCTTCGCCAACAGCAAAACCTCCAGCAGGTTACTTACGTTCTCGGTCATGCTGATGATGTACGTCTCCATCGCGCGAGCGCCGCCAGCGTGTTGAGCAGACTTAATCAAGTCGAACAACGCCAGCAGATCCGTCGTCGAATCGCTGACTCCATCAGTGACCAGTGGCGAGTTGCTTTCCAGCTGCTTGGTGAGGGATTCGACCAATCTTTCTTCGTCCAAATCTGCGTAATTGTCGATCGACGCAGTCGACTTCATGAGATCGGCAACAGTGTTTCGATGATGGTCGGCGTGTTGGCGAACATCAATCGAGGCAAGATGAAAACCGAACACTTCCACCGCACGCATCAATCGGCGGAACCGCCCACTCACCAAGCGTTCTCCTTTATTTGCCTCGAGGCTCTCACGAATCAAATTAAGGTCATGCAAGAAAGCCTCCGCATCGGCGTAAGCGCGTGGCATATCGGCGTCAGCCTGTTCGCTCAACGGCAGCTCCGTCTTGCGTAGCGTCGTCATCAACCGGCGATAGACCATCACCAATTTTTCACGATAAGGCTCCTGCTGAAAACGATCCAGCAGTTCGTGTTCAGCATCCTCAACCAATTTTCGGTCTTCCCTCAAACTGTTCAAGAACGCATCAGAGAATCCAACGCGGCTCTTTGAGCAACTTAGCAGTTCATAGAACGACAAGACCTCGCGTTGGTAGAGCTCAAGCACAAGTTTCTTCTGCGCTCGCAAGGCTTCGGTGGTTACGTCGTTGGTCACGAAAGGATTACCGTCACGATCGCCGCCAATCCACGAGCCGTAACGCAAGAACGCGGGGATCTCAAAATCGTGTCCCGGAAATACTGTCGCAAGGTCTCTTTCAAGTTGCTCGTAGATGCGCGGGACTTGTTCGAAGAGTGTATTTTCGAAAAAATAAAGCCCCGTATTGCGGACCTCGTCCATTACCATTGGCGGACGGTCACGCGTCTCGGCGCTTTGCCACAACAATACGATGTAGTCCTGCAAAACATCCTTCACCCGTTCGCGTTGCCGCTTGTAGAGATCCTTTGAGGAGATCTTCTTCATCAGACCAGAGACGCTTTTGAGGATCTGGCGAATCGTTTGGCGACGAGACTCCGTCGGATGCGCGGTGAAGACCGGCATCACCAGCATCGAGCTGAGCATCTCTTGGATCTGCGTTGCGTCGAAGCCTTCTTCCTTAAGCGTGACGAGGGCTTGCTGGATGGTTTCGTCCATCGGTTCATTCGCCTCGTAAGCCGCATTCGAACGAGCCTCCAAAACACGCACGCGTTCGTGCTCCTCGGCCAGATTGACCAACTGGAAGTAAGTCGAAAACGCCTTCAAATTGACGTCGGTCTTCTCCGTGTCACTGCTCATCTCCGCCACAACCTCGCGAAGCTCACTGACGGCCGCCGCGCTACCACCGCGACCAGATTTCGCCAGCCCGCGGATCTTTTCCTCCAGCTCCAACATCTCCAGACCTTCCTGCTGGACGATCGTCTGCCCTAACAGATCACCGAGGACACGGATCATTTTGCTAAGGTCGTTTTGGATGCTTGAATCTGCTGAGTTCATGGCTGTTTGAGGTGAAATGGGCGATGAAACAAATGAATCTGGTGATTGGTGTCGGTATCGTGACTGGGTCTGAAGCCAGTGTTGTCCCGCTAAACATCATGTTTTAACGAATTTAGACTTGTTGCGATACAAGCGTCAATGATATCGAGAGTTTGACGTTGACGATCACAATTCCGCATTTAGACTGTTCACGCACATATTAACCAAAGGACCGAAAAAAAATGTCACTGGATATTTACTACGACAAAGATTGCGATCTCTCGATCATCAAAGACAAGAAGGTTTGTATTCTTGGATTTGGCTCACAAGGCCACGCTCACGCCCAAAACCTCCGGGACAGTGGCGTTGAAGTCGTTGTTGGCTTGCGTGCCGACAGCCCGACCCGTAAGAAAGTCGCCGCCGCAGGACTTGAGGTCAAAGACACCGCCGACGCCGTGAAAGACGCCGACGTCGTGATGGTTCTAACGCCCGACGAATACCAAGCAAAAATTTACCGCGAAGACATCGAGCCAAACCTGAAAAAGGGCGCTTGCTTGGCTTTCGGACATGGTTTTGCGATCCACTACGGACAAGTTGCTCCCCGCGCTGATTTGGACGTGATTATGGTTGCTCCCAAAGCACCCGGTCACACAGTCCGAACTGAATTTGTTCAGGGACGAGGAATTCCAGATCTAATCGCCATCGCCCAAGACGCCAACGGCGGGAAAGCTCTCGAACTGGCCAAGTCATACGCGTCAGCGATTGGCGGTGGACGAACCGCGATCATTCACACAACTTTCAAAGACGAAACAGAAACCGATCTTTTCGGTGAACAGGCTGTCTTGTGTGGTGGCGTTGTCGAATTGATCAAGATGGGTTTCGAAACCCTGACTGAAGCGGGCTATCCGCCAGAACTTGCTTACTTCGAGTGTTTGCATGAGACGAAGCTGATCGTGGATCTGATCTACGAAGGTGGCATCGCTAACATGAACTACTCAATTTCCAACAACGCGGAATACGGTGAGTACGTTACTGGCGAAGCGGTTGTCAACGACAGCTCGCGCGAAGCGATGAGGAAGGCACTGAAGAACATTCAAAACGGTGATTACGCGAAGAGCTTTATTCAAGAGGGAGCTCTCGGTTACCCGAGCATGAACGCTCGTCGTCGCAACACGGCGGCTCATGAGATCGAGCAAATTGGAGAGAAGCTCCGTGCGATGATGCCATGGATTGCGGCCAACAAAATTATTGACAAAGACGTGAACTAACGTCGTGTTTGCATGATTGGCTGACGCGGCAATGCTGCGAAATGCCGACCAAAATATCAGGGAAGCCAACGCGGCAACGTGTTGGCTTCCCTTTTTTTGTAGCTCTTCCTGGATTTTAATGGCTGCCTTGGAAATCGTAGTGGGAGTCGCCAGAATTCCTTATCGGCGGACAAAGGGAATTCTGGCGAATCCCACTACCTTTCACGTCTCTTTTGCTGCGGCTGCCCTCGGCAATTTGTCCCAATAAATTGATGTATCCTTCGCGCTTGCTTATGACGACAATATACCTATGACATCAAATCCCCCAAACAACTTGCGAGGCACCGAACTACTCGAACAGCTCGAGCAGGAGACGACTGCGGCGTTGGAGCGCGTCTATAAACTTGACGGCGTTACGCCGATGAGTTCGGTGACGTTAGAGAATGGTTGTAAGCTGAGCCTCAAACGAGAAGACACTTCGCGCGTCCACAGCTACAAATGGCGAGGCGCGGGCAACAAGATCGCGCGGCTGGTCGAACAGGGATTCGACGGAGCGTTAGTCGCGGCGTCGGCCGGCAACCATGCCCAAGGCGTCGCCGTTGCAGCCCGACAGTTGAAATTGAAGGCCACCATCTTCATGCCCGTGTCGACACCGGTGGTCAAGCAACGCGCTGTGAAAAACTTCGGTGGCGACCAAGTAGAAATCGTCCTGCACGGTGACGTCTTCGACGAAGCGGCGATGGCAGCGAAAACATTTGCTGCCGATCATGGCGGTGAGATCATCGCCCCCTACGACGACATCTACGTGATTGCAGGTCAGTCCACCATCGGTGTCGAGATTGTCAACGCGATGGAACAACCGCCGACCCATATCTTTCTGGCGATCGGCGGCGGAGGTATGGTCGCCGGCGTGTCATCGGTGTTGAGGAAAGCGTTCCCTGAAGCCGTTTTGATCGGCGTCGAGGAAACGGGCCAAGCCAGTATGGGCGCTTCGATCGCCGCTCAAAAACGCGTAACGTTAGATTCCATCGACCGCTTCTGTGACGGGACGGCGGTGGCTTGTCCGGGAGAGCTTAACTTCGAAGTCTGTCGGCAGCTGTTAGATAAATGTGTCACCGTTGATAATGATCAAGTCTGCCAAGCGATTCAATTCCTGTGGCAAGAATTGCGAATCATCGTCGAACCGTCGGCGGCGCTGGGCGTCGCGGCAGCGCGAAATTATAATTTGAACGCTGAAGACCGAGCGTTAACTGTTTTGTCGGGCTCCAATGTTGATTTCATGATGTTTCCCCAAATCGCTAAACGCGGGCAAGAAGAAATTCCCGAGGAACGTTACTTCTGTTTCGAAATTGGCGAACAACCGGGTGCCTTGATCGGAATCCTCGATCACTTCTTCGGCAACATGAATATCATCGATTTTCAGTACGGCAAAGTTGCCGAGGATCGCGCCTTTCCAGTGATTGGAATCGAGGTTCCTCAATCGGCTCGCGCCGAACTAGAGGGATTCTTGCAGGACGCCTCGATCCCACCGCACAAAGAAGTTACCGGCACGGCATCGGCCGAATTCCGCGTGATCCCGTTCAGCGTTGATCTTTTGAACCATCCTATATTCGCCGTCATCACGTTTCCTAACCGCCCGGGAGCACTGCGTGATTTCATGCGAGGTGCGGGTGATCTGGCCAACGTGTGTTACATGAACTATAGCGACTCAGGCCAAGCCGTCGGTCAAGCGTTGATGGGATTTGAATTTGATGATGCAACTGCTGCCGAGTCGTTTACGAAATGGCTAGTGGACAGCGACATCAAATTCGAACAAATCCCGATGGCAACCATTCGCCATTTGGGCCAAACCGAAAACGGCAACGCCAGCGAAATTGGCGAATACTCAGCCGACTTCATCCGGCGCGGCTAGTGGTCTGTCAGAGTTTAGTAGAGTTTAACGCTCTAGTGGGATTTGGCTGAACAAGCTGTGACCAAACACTGGTGAGAAAGATATAAGTTAGCCCGTTGAGCACTTAGGCACTTAGGCACTTGCGAAAAACAATTTCCACGCGCCGAAAAGCCCGATGGCCGCAATGGAAACTGAGCTAACCCACAAGGCGACGTCGTAAACGATTCCCGGCTTAAACCGATCGTCTTTACCTCGGTAACGAAAATACAGCGCCGCGTAGGCAACGACAAACAGGATCACTGTCGTTGCAACGCCACCGATAATCACCATCGCAGCTGGCTTTTTCGTAATTAGAAAATAGCAGGCCACCCAAGTCGCCGGAAATAACCACGCGAAAATCGCAAACGCAACGTGCCTCTGCTTTGGATTTCGGTAGTTCAACAATCCAATTTGTCCTACAGCATCACTGTACAAACGGGTCCAAGCTGCCAGCGCGGCCAGTAACGTCGAAAACAATACCGCCAGTGCTCCAAAGAGGAAAAAGTATCTAGCCGACACCCCTAGGGTTTCGGTGTAAATTCTTGAAAGGGTTTCGACCAGTTGATTGTGTTCGGGAACCTCGCCTTGATCATGGAGAATTGCGGCCCCAAGCAAAAAGAAAGCCACTGTCATCACTGTGTAAACGACCATCGCAAGGATCGCATCGATATACATCACACGAATCCAACCCTTGGCATCATCAACCCATTGCTGGTTGTCCTCGCACGGTCCAGTGTTTCGCGCGTATCCTTTTTCCAACAACCAATAGTTGTACGCCATGATCTCGTCGCCGCCGACTCCAGTGATTCCAAACGCCCCCAGAGCCACAAACGCAACTGCGGCAGGCAACTGAAACTTAAGCCCGCCAGCGATGTCAGGCCAAGCGATCGCATTGGGTGTCCACTGAAGTTGGAACAAAGAAAACAGCGTCAACAAAGTAAACAGTCCCGTCATCACCAACGAGACCTTCTCGATCACTTGGTAGTTGCCGCGAAAAACCAGCGACGACACGACAACTGCCGCGACGATGCTCCAGACGAAGACAGAATTTATCGGTATAGCAATGCTGCCCAAGACGATTGCCAAATCTGCTGGCAAGATGCCTGACAACGGCAAGATCATGGACAAAATCACCGCGACTGTCCCAACGATCGCACCAACTTGCAGCGGTTTAAGGATCATCAATAGCAACCACAGCCAGATTGACCAATTCGCTTTTCCGATCCGTGGACCGGGCAAAGTGTTGAGCGATTCCATTGTCGTCTGACCGGTGAGAATGGCCTGCTTCCCAAACTCTAACTGCACCGCCACCTTAACAAGGCAACTGACCAAGATCACCCACAGTGCAACAAAACCAGCAGTGGCTCCCAAGTGTGTCGTGGCTATCAGTTCGCCGGATCCAACAATGGATGCCGACAGGATAAATCCGGGTCCCAGATGTTTCAGAGTTCCCCCCCAAGTTGTCGGAGGTGCGAGCCGTGCTTCAGAAGACTGCTGGTAGGGATCTGTCCTTGTCATTTTGACTTTCGAGATTGTAGCGTGGCGACGAAGAATTCAGTCAGCCAATATAACCTACAGTCAAGCCAAGTCATACGATGTTCTTGATCTGTTCAATCAAGGCATCGTTGCGTGGAAACTTATTTCCCTCGGACTGTTTTGAATAGATAACTTGTCCGTCTAACAAAACATCAAACACGCCGCCGCTACCAGCGACCAAGTCTGCATCAATATCAAAATTCGCCTTGAGCTCTGCCGCCAAACTGGTGGCCTGAGGAAGGTAGAATCACTCGTTACAGTATTCGATTTGAATATTCATCGGCTTATCTCATCCTCGCATTAGACAATCGGTTTCTTTCGGCAAAATACCGCTTTTGACTTTTGGCTTTGTCCCTCAGCGCCAGTAATTACTTTAACCACACCGCCTAATTCAAACTAAAGTCCGGCGGAAAAGTGGGCCGACTGGCAACCTCTTCGTGGGCTGCCTTCTTTTTAAGCCCACGCATAGCCTTGAGTATCATTTCAGCCCGTTGACACACCAAATTAGTGTCCAACATTTGCTGCAACTCCAATGGGTTGGCACCGCTAGAATAAGCAATCAAGTCAATTAATTGGCCCGTTGACACGTTGCTGTCCAAAAGGCTTTCCAAAGATTCTTTGTCTAGATGGGAATTGTTGGGAAGAATTTCCAGAAACCGATTCACAATCTTCAGTCGCAACTCTTTGGCCATAAGCTCATCTTCGACCTCATCTTTAATCAACTCAACTCGCGCTTTACGAAACGGAAGCTCGAAATTTACTTCCTCCAAAACTTTGGCCCGATGCACTCCCGCCAACAACAGGTTATAGCACCCATTCTCCAGTTTGGCGTGAGTCAAAATTTTCCCGACGCATACCGTCTCGAAGATTGCAGGGCGCTCGAGCGAAGCCGTTAGCTGCTCCGGCTTAAGCATTGCCATCGTGATCAATCCGTCCTGTTCCAATGCTTCCTCAGTCATCATCCGATAGCGAGGCTCAAACACATTGAGCGCCTGGATAACACCGGGAAACAAAACAAGATTGGGCAAAGGAAACAGCCGAGCGATTCCATCAAAATCGCTTGGCATTTCTATTCTACGTTCAGCCATCATTGACCTGAGTTTTAAAGGGGGTTGGCGTCAATCGTTTCCCGCCAAAGTTGACTCTTTGATTGTACTACTCGTCAAAACTCATAAATATTTGCAAGACATACCAGAACAACAGTGCCACAGATGCAAATAGTGACAGCGACGCCGCAACGTGCTGGTTTGTATTGTAGTGACGCAACACATTGGATGTGCTGTACAGGATCGACCCACTGGCCAACAGCACCATCGCCACAGAGAACCACAGGCCAAGGTTAAAGCCAAACATGATGCCGGCAGCAATTAGAGCCAACGCCACCAAACCGCCAACGCAAAGTGCTGAGCGAAGAATTGAGAAATCGTACTTCGTTAAGAACACGATCAACGTCAAACCGCTAAATACAAATGCCGTGACGATCCCCGCCGAGGCAATCGCTCCGGGCGCGAAATGGTTGGCGATATATAACAAAGGCACAAACAACAGGGCTTCGGCGAACACATAAGTTCCCAGACCGACATACTGCATCGAACGCGATGTGTTGCTGTGCGCCCAACGATCGGCGATAAAGCTGACTCCCATGAACGCTCCTAATACGAACATCCAATTCCAACCGCTGGTTACCATCGGAACAATGCTCTGAAGCTGGCTATCGAACGCTGTGATGATGAACGCGTCCAAGGCCACCATCGCGAGAATGGCACCTAACAGATGTAAATAGGTATTGCGGATAAAAGCAGCGCGTTCAGAAACCTGGGCGTCGGCAGCGATGCTTCCATGGGAGTTTGTGTAGGTCTGCTGGTAAGGATTGTCATTCATCAAGTTTGCTTCCTAGTGTAAGTGAGAGACTTATCGATACATTATTACATTTTCTGAGTATCGTGCAGCGTCAATCTTCTGCCGAGCCACCGTTTCCTCAGGCTTGCCTCAAAAACCCGAAAACACGCAGCCCGGATAGATTCGCCAGTTGACACAGCTCGCCGGCGGAAACACAATCCTCAACTAGACAGTTGGCAACATGGCATTTATACAATCTTTTGCCCGCTCTTTGTCAATCTGATGGCATAATTGGTGACCGCAGCAAATTGCTCTCAAGTGTAAGTCTTTCCGTTTTAGTCACTTCCCTCCAATCAGGCTGATTCTTCTATGATTCTATCGGGCAAAGAAATTGAGAAACGCCTTGGAAGTGATATAAAGATAGATCCGTTCAAACCGGAAAATCTTAACCCCAACAGTTACAACCTCACCCTCCATCACGACGTGATAACCTATGAGGAAGTGGTGTTGGACATGAAGAAAAGTAACCGCGTGCGCGAGTCGGTGATCCCAGAAACGGGCCTGACGCTGGAACCCCACAGGCTCTATCTCGCTCGCACGGTGGAGCGCACCGAGACTCACAACTTGGTCCCGATGATTGAAGGCCGCTCTTCGATCGGTCGTTTAGGATTATTCGTTCACGTCACTGCTGGCTTTGGTGATGTAGGATTCGCCGGATATTGGACTTTAGAAATGTTTGCTGTTCAGCCCGTAAAAATTTACCCGGGCGTTTCTATCTGTCAGATCTTCTACCATGAAATTTCCGGAGATGTGGACGAATACAAAAGCGGCAAGTATCAAAACAACAAAGGCATACAGCCAAGTTTGTTGTATCGTGAATTGAACTCCGATGGTGCGGAAACCGAAGAGCCGCAGATGAAGCTTGGATTTTCTAAGTAGGCGGCGACTGACGACTTCAACCGCACGGCAGATTCAAAAAAGGCCAGTCATCACGATAGGCGTTTATGCACTCTTCTTTAGGCCGGCGGCCGGCACATGAACTGCCGGTGGCGTGAGACATCGGACCAGACATCAACAAGCAATCAACCTCGGAGGGCGACACAAGAGGTTGTTTCGCCCTCCGGGCTAAAGCAATCCAAAGAACAGCTTGAAGTAAGTGATGAAATTCTAAAGTGATTGTCGTTGCCGGTTAGCATCTGTTCCTGCACCAACAACCGGTGGCGAAGCGGCATTTGCCTCTAATGCGTTGCCGATCCAGCATCGCTTGGATTACGAATGTTCTCCACCATGTCGACGATTTCTTGTGGCGGAGCCGGCGTCACTGCTGAAACAGCGTTCGCAACCGCAAAATTCAGCAACATCCCAAAGAAGCCAATGCCCTCAGGAGAGATACCGAAGAAATATTCTTTGTGCTGGGCGATGAACTGAAAATAAACGATGTACCCCAACGTCAATCCGACGCCCGCGACCATCCCCAGAATCGCTCCCTCGCGATTTATTCGTTTGGAAAAAATCCCCATCAAAATCGTGGGGAAGAACGAAGACGCGGCCAAACCAAACGCAAACGCAACCGTCTTGGCCACAAATTCAGCTGGCGGGTTGATTCCAAAGTAGGCCGCAATCACCAGAAAACAAAACGACGCTCCGCGCGCACATTTGACTTCCGTCGCGTCGCTCATATTCGGACTGACAATCTTCTTCATTAAATCGTGCGAGATAGACGTCGACAAAACCAGCAGCAGGCCGGCGGCGGTTGAAAGGGCTGCGGCCACGCACCCGGCCATCACCAGAGCGATCACCCACATCGGTAATCCAGCCATTTCAGGATTCGCCATCACTAGAATATCACGGTCGTAAAACACCTCATTGGTGTTGTCCGATAATTCATTGGTCACTGCTCGGGGCGCGTCCTCGACCCGCTCCGCTGTATAAACAGGCTTGCCCGCAAACGCAGCTCCTGCCGAGTGCTGCATCACGCCATCACCGTTCTTGTCGACCCACGCGATCAACCCGCGATCCTCCCAGTTCTTGAACCAATCAGGAGCCTCGGCATAGCTGCGGTTGTGCACTTCTGAAATTAAGTTCGTTCGAGCGAAAGCTCCAATCGCCGGAGCCGTTAAATAAACCACTGCAATAAACAACAGTGTCCAACACGCTGACGCTCGGACGGCTTTCACCGATTTCACGGTAAAGAAACGGACGATCACGTGCGGCAACCCTGCCGTACCACACATCAGCGCTGCGGTGATGCAGAACATGTCCATTTTCCCAAGACTGCCATCAGTGTACTGGGCGAAACCTAATTCTGTGTTGAGCGTATTTAGCTTGGAAAGCAGCGGAACAGGATCCGCATCGCCCTTGGTGAAGTCGCCAATCAAGCCAAGTTGTGGAATGACGTTGCCGGTCAGCAGCATGGAAATAAAGATTGCCGGAATCGTGTAGGCAAACACCATTACACAATACTGTGCCACCTGAGTGTAAGTGATTCCTTTCATCCCGCCCAACCCGGCGTAGAAAAAAACAATGCTCGCTCCAATAATCACGCCTAACCAAATCTCGATCTCAAACAAACGTGAAAACACGATTCCAACACCGCGCATCTGGCCCATGATGTAGGTCATGCAAATGAAAATTGCACAGATCACGCCAACAGCGCGAGCGACGTTGGAATAAAATCTATCCCCCAAGAAATCCGTTACCGTGAATTTGTTGAACTTTCGCAGATAGGGTACGATCAGCGTGGTCAGTAGCACAAAACCACCCGTCCATCCCATCAGAAAGCGCGAGGCGTCATAACCGCTGGCCGCAATGATGCCAGCCATTGAGATAAAAGTCGCCGCCGACATCCAATCCGCTGCGGTAGCCATTCCATTTGCAAAAGGAGATACGCCGCCGCTGGCCACGTAGTACTCTTTTGTGGTCGCCGCCCGCGACTTGATCGCGATCCAGATATATAGTGCGAACGAACCGCCGATAAAAATAAAATTCCAAATGTCTTGATTCACGACCGATCCCTCTCATCAAAACCATACTGCTTATCCAGTCGGTTCATCAAAAACCGATAGAGCAACAGCAGCGCTAAGAAGCTGATGATAGAACCTTGCTGAGCCATCCAAAAACCGAAAGGGGCTCCACCAACACTTGGCAGCAGGGAATCAAGTAATTCGCGAAATAAGATACCGCACCCCAAAGACGCAAACAGCCAGATTGCTAGGACGATATAGACGACACGGAGGCTTTGGGACCAATAACCGCCGCGCGACACTGGCTTAGCGGTTGATTCTTCAGTCGATGTGCTCATATTGAAATCGGAAGGAAGTGTGGTGATCAAAGGAAGAAAAGAAACTCAATCGTATGAACTTCTCTTCTGTCATCTTGACACAACCACCACAACAACGGAAGCGCGTAATGGCTGTTGCGAGAAATTCCATCGAAGCGAAATCAACAACGCACCAAAGACTTACTTTGCCTCAGCAAACGTGCCAAACATCTTGAGCAGCTGGTTCTCTGATTTTGGGGTGACTACAATTCGATCACCGTGTTGAAGCGCATAGTCTGTCTCTGGACGAACCGTCTTTTTGCTGGGGTTATACTGGCAGGTCATCTGAAGTGGCTGATGAGTGCCCTCGAGATTACGCATGACCACAACATCCATCGAACGAAACTTCTTCATCGCGCCAGATGCTTCGAGGGCCGATTGTACCGTCGTACCGCGCCCAACATTGCCTTTGAATTTCTTGCTTCCACCATACGACATCTGCATGTCAACCAAATACTGAGCCTGCGATCCAGAAGCGATCGGTGTTTGACCTGAGTCCGCCAACATGCCGCTGGACGAAAAGGAACTTGGCAATGTCGAGCATCCGGTTGCCAAGGTTGCACCGATCACGATCATCATCGCCATGGCCAAGTGACCGAACATGATCGGCTTCGTACGTGCTGTATTGATGGTCGCCACTTTTGAGTTCTGAAATTTGGACATGATTGTGTTGCGTTGGTAATTGCTGTTGACGGAAGCCCCCACACTCTTCTTTGATCGAGCAGCCACCGAGAAAAATGTAGTCCAATCCAGAATATTTTATGTAATCGTCAAAATTTACCAACAAAGCCTCGGGCCCCTTCCGTATCCACCTTTCCATGCTAGCGTGATGAAGTTCGATTGATCACCAAAACAAACACGACAAATTAGCGAGTGAGCTTTGAATCATTTTTCGTAGCCGATCTCGCTAGAGATTGGAAATTTGCGTGTGAGGCGTCTAAAGTCTTGCGACTTCGGCTACGAGGAACCTTATGAACCAGTGGAAAGAAAAAGTCGTCGTCATCACAGGCGGCTCTAGCGGATTGGGAGAAGCCCTCGCCCGGCAGTTCGCTGCCACCGGTGCTCGAGTGGTCTGTTTGGCGCGAGGGAAAGAACAACTTCAAACCACCACCGACGAGCTGGCCGCGAGCGGAAGCGCCGACGTTCGATCGGTCGTCGCCGATGTAACCGATGATCAAAGTGTTTCCAGTGCAGTGGCTTCAATTTTGGAATCGCATGGCCGAATCGATGTCTGGATCAATAACGTCGGCAAGTCACTTCGAATCGCGCTCGCTGATGCAACGGTTGCCAGTTTCGAAGACCTCATGCAAATCAATTTCTATTCTGCGGTGCGCTGTACCCAAGCCGTCCTCGACGAACTCGAACGAAACGATGGATCGCTGATCAACGTTGGTTCTCTAGCCTCCAAAACAGGTTGGCCTTACGTTTCTCCCTACAGCGCCTCCAAACATGCGCTGGCCGCCTATCACCATCAGCTTCGACTGGAGGGACCATCGAATGTGCACTTCCTGTTGGTCTGCCCGGGGCCAATTCGCCGCGCTGACAGCCAAACGCGTTACTCCGATCAAGCTACCGGCTTGCCCGACGACGCTGCCAAACCAGGCGCAGGCGTGAAGGTAAAAGGAATGCCTCCGGATGAACTGGCCCAGCGAATTAGAATCGCATGTGAGAAACGCAAACTCGAATTGGTGATGCCATGGAAAGCGCGTATTGCTTTCGCCCTTTCGCAGTTGTCCCCTTGGTTGGGTGACAAATTGCTAAAACGTTTCAATTAGAAACCATCCAAGATGGCGTGATTTCTCCTGCGACAAACTGGCCGCCTTTATGCGATTCGAGACTATGTTGCCCAAAATTGCGACGTGAGTTCCGACGCAAGAAATCGCCAGCGATATGGCCATTGCCATCGACAAATCCCACCTGTACGATCCGCCTCAGGTACCCCTTTTTCCGGCGACTACCGATGGCTGGAAGTTGTCTACAAATCCGATGGAAACAAGGATGCGCAGCAAATCACCAACAACTTCTCCATTGGTTCTGGCGGCGGCAATGGTGACACATTTAGTTTGGGTATCAGCTGGGCTATGGTGTGCAATAACGAATTCGGCAATGACCTCGATAATTGGTTCCCACTTTGGGATATAACAGCCAAAAGTATGATGCGAGTTCGGAGTTCCCGCTACGTTGGACCGGATCTACGGCCCCGCTGTCAAAACCAACGGCAATGAGCGCGTCATGTCCAGAGCGTTTGTCGATTACGTTCGAACCCACGAGAGTAATAAACCTTACATAACAAAGCGAAACCTTTGTTGAAAGGCAAAGTTTAATGCTGCGAAGTCATTCTGGTTTTGCGGCGTTTTCTATTTGCCAGGCAAATATTCTCGAAGCTCGTGAAAACGCAATGTTCGCCTTTTGTTGTTGGAGCGGAATTCTTGCGATGCAAAAACTGTCGTCGAACCTCAATTGGCAGGTTGATTCTCCTAACTGACAATGAGACACTATTGCCCAACATTTTTTTTGGCTTGAAGTTATTTCGTTTTCTTAATTGCATAGGACCTACCTAGATGGCAGCTTTCTCGGACATCCCCCAAATTCAATTCGAGGGACCGGACTCAGACAATCCGCTTGCGTTTCGTTATTACAATCCAGACGAGATGATCGAGGGGAAATCGATGAAGGACCATTTACGGTTCAGCGTCGTTTACTGGCATACGTTCCGCGCCAACGGCAGCGATCCTTTCGGCGCTCCTACGCTCAACCGCCCTTGGGAAGATGGTACTGACTCTGTCGAGAACGCTCAAAATCGCGTGCGTGTCGCGTTCGAGTTTATGGAAAAACTACAAGCGCCCTTCTATGCGTTTCACGATCGAGACATCGCACCAGAGGGCGACTCGATGGCCGAGTCGCACGACAATCTAGATAAGATTGCCGACGTGCTGGAAGAAGAACAGAAACGAACAGGCATTAAACTGCTGTGGGGAACCGCTAATATGTTCTCCAACCCACGTTTCATGCACGGAGCAGCGACCAGTTGTAACGCTGACGTTTTTGCTTTCGCTGCTGGACAGGTCAAAAAGGCGATGGAAGTTACACTGCGACTGGGAGGAGAGAATTACGTTTTCTGGGGTGGGCGCGAAGGTTACATGAACCTCTATAACACTGACATGAAACGAGAGATGGATCACTTGGGTCAGTTCCTCAACATGGCAGTCGCTTACGCTGATGAGATAGGATTCAAAGGCACGTTCTTGATCGAGCCTAAACCCAAAGAGCCCACCAAGCACCAGTACGACAGCGATGCGGCCGCTTGTATCAATTTCTTACGCGCCTACGGTCTGATGGATCGGTTCAAGCTAAACATTGAAACCAATCACGCAACGCTGGCAGGTCACACAATGATGCACGAGCTTGACTACGCCGGTGCGCAGGATTGTCTTGGGTCAATCGACGCCAATACGGGCGACCTCTTGTTGGGCTGGGACACCGACCAGTTTCCAACCGACATTTACTTGACCACACAGTGCATGATGGCGATTCTCAAGCACGGTGGATTGGGAGACGGAGGTGTGAATTTTGATGCGAAGGTTCGACGCGAAAGTATCGACCCAATCGATTTATTCCACGCTCATATTGGTGGCATGGACGCATTTGCTCGAGGTTTGAAAATTGCAGCGGCGATTCGCGCAGAGGGCGGACTACAGCAATTCGTAGACGAAAGGTACTCTAGCTGGGATACTGGTATTGGCGCACAAATCGAAAGCGGCAAGCACGATTTCAACTCGCTCAGCACCTACATGTTGGACAAGGGCGAAGCTGATCCAAACACCAGCGGTCGTCAGGAAATGCTGGAGAACCACATTAATCGGTTCATCTAGAAAGACAAAAGTCTTTTGCAAGAGGGTTTATACGCAAGGATCGCAATGGCCGCAAAGAATCTTATGCTTCAGCGTTTTTTCAAACGCAAGTTCTTTGCGCTCTTCGCGTTCGCCTGTAAAAACAGTGAGGAAATATTGGCGCCGATTTGTTCTTGGCTTTCTGCCGTTGGTGGGTCGTCGCGGAGGAGTTACTTAACCACACCCTTCACCTAATCGCTCTGCACTCGATCGCTCTACTTTTTCGCCGCAAGTTTGACACCCGCATCGGTAAGCAGCTTGTCAAAGAATGGTTCGCGTTTCGCTGAAGTAGCCACCGTCGAATCTGAGCTACCATCGAACCGCTTTACTTGAAAACATTCGAAACAGATCACAAAGTCAAGTGTTTTCTTGCCATCAGCCACCGAAACGCCATGTCGTGGCCAAAAACATTTCGCCATTGCTCCGCTCTCGGCGACACCGGCATTGATCGCTGCCACAATTTCCATTCGCGTTTTGGCACTCTGAATATTCACTTTTCCCAAAACCGGATACTTGTGAAATTCTTCTTCGACATCTGGTTTAGCAAATGCATTTCCATCAAGCGCATACAGGGTAAGCGTGGCAGGATTTTTCGTTGAAATGTAGGGCTGATTAGACCAAAGCAAGCCAAACACTACAGCCGCAGCCAGAAAACCGCCGATCAATAATTTGACGGTGCGAGTCATTTCGTTCTCTGTTCAATTACGAAAATTTCAGCCACCAACCGCACCTGAATTTTTTTGAAGTATGGTGGGCAAGTCCTGCCAACTGCGTCGCGTTGGCAGGAAAGAACGACGTGCGTCCCAGAGGCGATCAGTTGGAGGCACTATTGGTGGAGCGTCTCAAACCCTTTGGGTCGACGACACTTTCGTACCACGCCACGCCAAGGCCAACCGCCAAACCAACTCCCAGCATGCCGAAAATCCAGTACTTGACCGGCCAACCTGCGGATACAGATTCCAACCCCAGTTCCGGCAAGGCAACTGACACGGGAGCCACCGCAGGCTCAACCGAGGCAGCGATCGCAGGTACCGCAGCGACTTCCGTCGACGATTCAGAATCAGCCTTCTTCATCAATCGGGCATTCTCATCGGTCAGCGACGCAAACTTCGATTTGGATAGTTTGAGTTGGCGTTCAAGCTGACCGTTTCGACGTGTTGCAGCGGCGAGTTGATTCTGCAAACCAGTTAGGTCCGGTGATGGAGCCGCCACAGGTGCCGCCGCGGCGAACCCCGTCGCTTCTACTGGAGCAGGCATATTGGACAACCGAGTAACAGTCGCGTCGAGCTCGCTGTTCTCTGAACGCAATTTACCCAGCATGTCGATCAGCTGACTGTTTTCAGATTCAAGCTGTTGATTTTGCTGCCCCAGTTGTTGACTTTGCTGGTCAAGCTGCTTGTTGTCTGCCCGTAACTCATCCAACTCAGGATTCGATTGCGGTGCTGACATGTCAGCTGCGCTGGCCTTAACTTCTTCAAGTTTCAAACTGAGCTGTTTGTTGATCGTGTTTAGTTCGCTGTTAGCATTTTTGGATTCCTCTAGAAGCTCTTTCAAGTCGGCAAGCTGGGCATCGTCACCAGAGCTCATGCTGGCGATTTGAGTTTCCTTCTCACGCAACGCGTTTTGCAAGGTCGTAATCTGTCCACTCAACTCATCGTTCTTATTTCTAAACTGTTGAATATTTTGGGTCAGCTGAGTCACCCGCTGGTCACTGCCAGCGGCCATCTGTACCGATTTCTGCAATTCAACAATCTGCTGTTCCAGTTCGCCACTGACCTGCTTTTGACGTTCAAGATCAGCCGTACTCGTTTGTAGGGCCGTAACCGCACTTTGGAGCTGGCTATTGAGCTGGACCATTCGCTCTTTGAGTTCGCCCATTTGCTGTTGAGCTTCGGAAGCTGTGGCTCTGGCAGCAGCCAATTCCTCCGAATCTCCCGAATCGGTCATATCGCCCGATTGTTGAAGTGTCGAAATCTCACCTTCGAGCTCTTGGTTCTTACGGGCAACTTCCTCCAACTTGAGCTGGTACTTCTGCATCAAATCACGTGCTTTAACCAGTGAACGTTTAAGTTCGACGATTTCTGGCGAATTAGCGACTGGAGCCGACGATTGTGGTGGCTGTGGTGCTACCTGAGCCGGTACCCCCTGAACTGGCGGCTGGTAGATCGGAGTCTGGTTCTGCTGTGGATAATAGAACTGCTGAGTGCTTGGGATCGTCTGATACTGAGGCACTGATTGCAAGGTTTGCCGCTGCTGAAAAATCCGTTGTTGAGGATAGGTTATCTGCGGAGAGCTCTGGTTAAAGCTGTCCGCGGGCGGCCGATAAACGTTAGACGGTAACCGCTGTGCGGAAGCTGAATCGCCCGCGAAGCTGAACACACATAAAACAAACAAGCAAAATACTTGATAGACACGCGGGCTGAAGGTGATTCGGCAGCGATTTGAATTAACCATAGGATTGATTCTAGAGTGATAGGGACGTTTTACACCCAAGCGAAAGCGAAGGTTTCCGGGCAAAGTATCGGAGGTTCAAAGTCGAAGTGAAGTGTCTTCACAAAGAAAAGACGCGTCCTTAGACATTTGGTCGAGAAGGACTTTAGCAAGTTTCGTTGATTATTTCAAGGAAATGTATCTGTTATGCTCAAAGAAATTTCTCTGCGACATTGAATTTTTGTTTGCTAGACGCTACTTTTTAGTGGCGTGACAAGGAGATGTTTCATGTCGAAGATCGACTGCGCCTCCTTGTTTGTTTCGCCTTGTTTCTAAAATCGGAGTACGTAAAGTGAAATTCCCCCCTCTCTCTCCGGCAGCGGACGGTGCTATCTTGTCTGCAGCTGATTCAGTAACTAACGTTGTAGGAGGTGCAGGAGGCACCGCCGCCAGCGCCGCGTCGGACACGTTTTCAATGTTCACCGATATTGGCTCCAGCATGGGCCCTCAGTTTGGCGAATTTATTCCTAAGTTGCTCGGTGCCATAGTAATCCTTGTCGTTGGATACATTATCGCTCGCATTATTGCGTGGATTGTGTCAAAGGTCATTAATAAGACTGGTGTCGGCGACAAACTAGCCGGCGTTATGGGTAGGACTTCCGCTAAGGGGCGGAAGAAAGGCAGCGTCGGTGCTGGATTCGGCAGCGGTGCGTTCTGGATCGTAATGCTATTTGTGGCTATCGCTTGTTTGAAAGCTCTGGGGCTGGAATCTGTCAGCGAGCCACTGGGGGCGATGCTTACCCAGTTCTTCGAAGCTGTACCGAACATCATCAAGGCCGCCATTATTGGCGGCGTTGGTTTCTTGATCGCGACGATTGCAAAAATGGGAGTGCACAAAGGTTTGTCGTTGGGAGAAGTTGACTCTCGGCTTAAACTAGCACCGGGCACACTGTCCAATTCGCTGCCTCTTGCTGCATTCGGACTGATTATGCTGCTGATTTTGCCGGCCGTTTTTGCAGCCCTGCAAATGCCCGAGTTAAGTGGCCCGATCCAAGGAATCGTCGATTCGATTCTTGGTTTCGTTCCCAAGCTGTTCAGTGCGGGAATCATCTTGGCGGTCTTTTTCCTGATCGCGAAATTGGCCTCAACGCTGCTGACAAACTTTCTCGGCGGAACGGGATTCAACAAACTTCCACAGCACCTTGGCTTGGCAGACAATCCAAATGTAAACCCCTCGGAGTTGGCTGGAAAGGCTTCCATGTTCGTGATCCTTCTTACGGGAGTCACTCAAGCGGTTAACTTGTTGGAATTAGAAGTGGTAAGTAACCTCTTTGCTCAAGTAGGTTCTTTCGCGGGCCCTGTAATCACTGGAGTTGTCATTTTGGCGGCCGGACTTTGGTTAGCCAACTTGGCTCGCAATGCGGTCAAAGCAAGTTCAATGGCCAATTCTGACAGCGTCGCTTCAATGGCCTTCACTGGAGTTATGGTGATGACAAGCGTAATTGCTCTAAAGCAAATGCAAATCGGTGGAGAGATCGTTGATCTGGGTGTCGGCTTGGCACTTGGTGGCGTTGCTCTAGCACTAGGATTGGCATTCGGACTCGGCGGACGCGACGCGGCTGCAAAGTTCTTGGATAAACGCGTGAAATAGTCGAAAGCAATTTTCGCGTTTCGCTCATTTAGGTTATTGCGGCATACGGTTTTTCCGTATGCCGTTTTTTTTTGAATCGAAGAACTACCCGAAACAAAAACAACAATGATTCTCAATCCAGAAGAAATGTCTTCCTCGGCGATCTACCACGCTATGGTCTCGGCGATCGTACCGCGCCCAATCGCTTGGGTATCCACCATCTCCAGCGCTGGCGTCGCTAACCTCGCTCCATTCAGCTTTTTCAGCGGGGTCACCGCCAATCCGCCCAGCGTTATGTTCTCGCCTGTTAACCGTCCCGACGGTTCTAGCAAGGACACCGTTGTCAACATCCGTGACAACGGTCAATTCGTTATCAACGTCGTTCCCTTTGCATTGGCGGAACAAATGAATCTTACCTCTGGAGACTTTCCAGCTGAAACCAGTGAGTTCCAAGCGGCCGGGCTGACGCCAATCGCATCTTCCAAGGTAGAACCTCCAAGGGTCAAAGAGTCGCCGATTCAGATGGAATGTGAACTGATCAAAATTGTAGATATCGGTGAAGGCCCGCTTGCGGCAAATTTGGTTGTTGGAAAAATCCTGCTGATCAGAGTTGACGATCAGGTAACAACCGACAGTCGGATCGACACCGCCAAGCTTGACTCTATCGGCAGACTTGGTGGGAAAAAGTATTGCCGCACTGCGGATCAGTTCGAACTCGACCGCCCGCAGATGCGTTGAATTGGCACAGCCTGCTGAACTCGATCAGGTAGAATCGAGGAAAGGAAATCACTAATCACTTGGAAAAAGCATGTAAGAAACTTAAATGATTGTCATTGATTGGTTACCATATGCTTAGGAAAAATCGCTTGCAGCAACAGTGCTTGGCAGAGTTGGTCGAGAACTGACCAAGGAAATGATTGTGGATACCAAATTGAAAGAATTCCGATTGGAAGACAGTCCGGTGGACTTCGAAGCCATCAAGGGCGCAGTGAGAACGATCCTAGAGGCCGTCGGCGAAGATCCTGATCGCCCGGGTCTGCTTGAAACGCCTCGCCGGGTAGCCCACATGTATGCTGAAATGTTTTCAGGACTGCATGTAGATCCTGAGCGACACCTAGAGGTTGTCTTCCCCGAGCAGTACGACGAAATGGTGTTGGTGCGCGACATCAGCTTTACCAGCATGTGCGAGCATCACCTGTTGCCATTTACTGGCGTGGCTCATGTTGCATACGTCCCTGATGGAAAAGTCACCGGGTTGAGCAAAATCGCGCGCGTGGTCGAAGAAGTCTCACGCCGGCCGCAAGTCCAAGAGCGCATGACCCAAACGATCGCAGACATGGTCAACGATCATTTAAGCACTGCGGGCGTTGCTTGCGTAATCCGCGCCGAACATTCGTGCATGGGGATCCGCGGGGTGCGAAAACCGGGAAGCACAACCGTGACGAGTGCTCTACGTGGCATCTTCAAAACCAACCAAGCGACTCGCGCCGAGTTCATGTCGTTGGTAAACTCACCGCAGCAGTAAGTATTAACTGCCATAGCAGCATTAGGTGCTGCTTGCGTTTGGATTACTCAACGAATTCTTTCGTGTCATCCTTGGCGGGTACAGGCTTCACCTCCGCTTCTTCAATTTGAAGCGTAGAAACTTTGACATTGTCGAAACCGCATTTCTTAAATTTGAACTTGCTACCGTCTTCGTCAAAGTTCATCCCATTGCAGCAACCGACAATCGTCTTTAGATCCGCGGGTTCTTCAGCTCCGTCACCAGCTTTTGCATTCATTGAATCAATTGGCACACGCACGCGATACCAATTCCCATCAGCGGGCACCAAAGTCTGAGGAATATACGCTTCCCAATACGCATAGCCGACGTCAGTTTTGGAAAGTAGCTGGAGATAGAAATTGGAGCCCTCTTCCACGGGCTGCCCCTCTTCAACCATCACATCGACTTGGTAGGTCTTGTACTTTGACAAATCCACCCCGTCGTAATTCGTAGAGGGAATCCCACTCCACTGGGTCGCCCATGTGACAGTCCCATAATCGCCGGCGTCTTGTGCCGAGTTAGCATTGCCCTCGGAGTCGGTTTCAGTGTTGGCCCAGTCATCGACTGTAAAAGGCCCGTTGCCCTCAAAATCTTCTAACAATAGGTCAGAACCAACGAACACATCTTGGGCAAAAACAGCTTGCGAGCCTAGTGAAAATGGGACAAGTGAAAATGGGACAAAAAGAACAGCAGCAACTAGAGCACGCATGGCGGATACCTCTTTCAAGCGGTGGAAGGTGAGTGGGCAAGACACGATTGTCAAGTCAAGCCCTCGGAAAGTATAGCCGGAACTTTGGCGGCTTGCACACCCGCCATGTTGAGCGCAGCTTGAGTAACTGCAACCATCCACTTACCCAACCAGTCACCTACCGTTGCAAGAGCGCCTCCACCATTTGCCTTCCAACGGCTTTATTGTCGACCCGGTGTGGACCCAACAATCCCCTCCATACCAGAGAAGTAATTCAACACGGCCAGTTCCACAATGTCCCTGTCGAAAACTAGAGGGCGGCGATGAAATTCGCAGAAATCCCGTGCCTGATTCAGCAGATCACCGACATGACAAAAACGGAACGGACGCCCGGTTCGTTTGTAGTGGTACTCAATCAACTGATCGACGACGCCTTCTTGCACTTGAAAACCCATCTGCTCCAATAAGATTTCGAACAGCTCCCTGAACTGAATCTCATTGGGATCAAACACTTCGATCTTATAAGGAATTCTTCTGAGAAATGCTTCGTCACAAAGGGTTGCCGGATCAAGGTTGGTAGAAAAAATCAACAGCTGCTCAAATGGTAGTGACACTTGGCGCCCCGACGGCAGATTCAAGAAGTCATGACCTGCTTCCATAGGAACGATCCAACGGTTAAGCAGTTCCGTCGTGGTGATCTGCTGACGGCCAAAGTCGTCTACGACCAAGCATCCGCAATTACTTTTGACATGAATCGGTGCCTCGATAATGCCCGTCACAGGATTGAGTGTCGCCTCCAGATGCTTCATCTCCAACTCACCACCAACGACCAATGTCGGACGCTTGATGCGCACCCAGCGCTCATCGACTTGATTGTCGATCGTGATAGAATTGGTGTCCGGCAACGGAGCCTCTTCATGGACACTAGGATCAAATATACGAATTACTTCTCCGCCTACGGTCAACGCGCGAGGAATCCAAACGACCTCGGCCACCGAACGAATGGCGCGTTTGGCAAGAGAAGTCTTGCCGTTTCCGGGAGGCCCAAACAGAAACATGCTGCGCCCCGAATTGATGGCTTGCCCCAATTGACAGACCATTAAGTCGGAAACCAATAAATCTTCCAGTGCGCTACGTACGTCTTCGAAAGTTGGCTTGAGATGACGAATCGACTGTCGCTTCACTGCTTCGGTGTATTGCTTTAGTCCAACAGGAGCAGCACCGCAGTACGTTGTGCGCGACAAGTGCATTTTGGCCTGCTCTACTCCTTTGGGAGACAACTCGTAAACGTAGTCCCCGACTCCGGCAGACGTCTTATGCCCCACCAGCAGGTCCGCCTTGAGCGACGCCATGATTGGCTCGAGGATAGGAAAAGCCAATTTGACTTGTTTGGCAATCCTGTTTCCATTGGTTGCACCATGCAAGAACAAATACTTCAGGACCAGCGGATAGATATCGTTAACGTGGAGTCCGGCGGCTTTGAGAGATTCAGGCGGTTGTGGAATCTGCTCGACGCGCGGATCGAAATCCTCTGCCGCTGGTGCGAAAGCGCCTGGAACTGGAATCTGGGGCGTTTCGGTTTGATTGTTCATGCTTGAGCTCAGACTAATTGTAGTGAATGACTTGGTCCCCCTGGAGCAGTCTCAAGCCACAAACGCATGCAGCGCCCCGTAAATACAGGATGGCCAATCGATTGATCCAGATCCCGCCGGCGGTTTGTACTGCCTGTAACGACTCTTCCGCCTTTAACCCGTTCGAGATAGGGCTTGTCGCCCATTTACCAAACAGCAGAGTGGAATTCAGGAGGGCGAGAAAAAGTAAGCTACAGTTCCTCGGCCCCACATACATCGCGCCGACTAGTTTGTGACATCGGAAAACTGCTTCCTATATCAACAAACCAATAGAGGCGACCGATGTTTTCGTTGGCATCGTTAAATTTGCCCGCTCCCAAAACTCTGTAAAACTATGATTCACGTTCGGCGACTACGCAAAAGTTACCAAGACCTTCAAACGGGCACATTCACCGCACTCGACGGAATCAGTTTTGACGCAATGCCGGGCCAGATATACGGATTACTCGGGCCCAACGGCGCGGGAAAAACGACGGCCTTACGAATTCTCAGCACCGTTCTTAAACCAACCAGCGGCACCGCCGTCGTCAACGGATTTGACGTCAATAAGTCGCCCGAAAAGATTCGCCACCAAATCGGATTTGTCTCCTGCAACACGGCAATCTACGACCGCATGACGGCATGGGAATTGGTCCGGTACTTTGGCCAGTTGTACGAAATGAATGAAGACAAACTTCAAATGCGGATGGAGGGCATCTTTGAACGGTTTCAGATGAATGACCTACGTAACCTGCTGTGCAGCAAAATGTCGACCGGAATGATGCAAAAAGTGTCCATCGCACGCGCGATTGTGCACGACCCACCGGTACTCATTTTTGACGAGGCAACCTCTGGGTTAGATATCTTGGTGGCTCGTGAAGTCCTTCGCACTATCGAACAGTTAGCCGACCAAGGAAAATGCATCATCTTTTCGTCTCACATCATGACAGAAGTCCAACGACTTTGTGATCGAATCGCAATCATGAGCCACGGCAAGATTCTGACCGAAGGGACCATCGAGGACATCGTCGAACGCTATGGTGAAAGAGACATCGAAGAGCTTTTCTATCAAGTCATTCGTGAGTCGTCCAAAGAAAAACGCAAACCTAGCACCGCCGGTGCTTGACCTTTACCGCTTCGTCAACAACAGCCTCCCATTGCCCACTTGAACTTCCCTTTCGCTCCTTAAATCACGATAAGATTCCCATGAAGTGGTCTACCGTAAAACTAATTTTCTCCCGCGAGATGCGAGACCAGTTCCGTGATCGCCGAACTCTGTTCACCGTCGCGATCATGCCGCTAATTCTGTACCCATTGATGGGAATGGCGATGCTGCAGGTCGCTCAGTTTATGCGCGAACATCCAACGGACATCTGGATCGTCGGCGGAGAAAATCTTCCATCGTCACCATCACTAATTGAAGATGGAGAGATCAGTCGAAATTGGGTCACTGAGAAGAATCAGAAACTGTTACGTTTACAGGGCTCCGGGGAAGATGACGCTCAATTTTTTTCACTAATTAAAGAGTTTAAAGAAAATCCTGAGGCCAACACCGGTCGTACAGAGAACCCCGGCAGCCAGCTGGTTGATCGCTTGCTCGAAAAACAGATGCAGGATCGCAAAGTTGATCTGGCCATTGTGATTCCAAATCCGATTGGTAGTCCTTCCGCGATAGACTTTAACGGGCCGCAGGCTGCAACATCCAAGATTTTTGTTTTTCACAATTCAGCCGAAGACAAAAGCAAGATTGCGGCAGATCGACTTCGGGTGATTCTAGATCGTTGGAAACATGCCTATGTTGAAAATACGCTTGGCGAAAACAGTGTACCCCCGTGGTTGATTCAGGGAATCGAGATTAACGGAGCTGACGTTGCCGACAAACAAGGTAAGAGTGCGGCGATGTGGTCAAAAATTTTGCCGTTCGTCGTGATGGTTTGGTCGTTGACCGGCGCGTTCTATCCTGCAATCGATCTCTGTGCGGGCGAGAAAGAACGCGGCACATTTGAAACGTTACTCAGTAGCCCTGCCAAACGTAGTGAAATCGCCATCGGAAAACTGTTGACGGTAATTTCTTTTTCTATGGCAACTGCACTGCTGAACATGTTTTCGATGGCCTTTACAGGTCTGTTCGTCTACTCCCGGATGACGGCCGGAATTGGTGGCATGGAGATGGGAGCTCCACCAATGGCGTCCCTGATGTGGTTGGTTGTGGCATTGGTTCCTATCTCAGCCTTATTCAGCGCTGTCGCGTTAGCCGCTGCGGCGTTCGCTCGTTCCAGTAAGGAAGGCCAATACTATCTTGTGCCGCTGATGATGATCTCGATGCCGTTGATGATCATTCCGATGCTGCCTGCGGCGAAACTAGACCTCGGCACCAGCTTGATCCCAGTGTCTGGATTGATGCTGCTATTGCGTAGCCTGATCGAAGGCCACTACGCGCAAGCACTTCAGTTCTTTGCCCCCGTTTGTTGTGTCACGACGATCTGTTGCTGGGTGGCCGTGCGCTGGGTCGTCTATCAGTTCAACAGCGAGACTGTCTTGTTCCGCGCTTCAGAGCGTTTTGCGGTAAGTGCTTGGGTGAAATCTATCTTCAATCAACGCCATGACATTCCAAGCCTAGGCAATGCATTTTTGTGCTGCATCGCCATTTTGGTTTTGAAATTCTTCATTGGCACCGCCGCTGCGGGTATCGCGTTAGAGTCCTTTATTGATCTAACAACCATCACGCTTGCGGTCCTGTTGGCCGGTGTGCTTGCACCTTCTCTCATTATGGCGCTAATGCTCACGACCAACGCATGGAAAACACTCAAGTTATCGCTGTGCAGCATACCCGTTGCGTGTGCCGCTGCGATCATGGCGATCTGTTTTCATCCTGCCTTAATGGCGCTGACCTCGTTGGTGATGACAATTTATCCACCCATAGGTGACATGTCTCAAGTGGGTGGAATGTTCGACACCATCATGGGATCGGCTCCCGGATTTTGGGCAATTCTATTAGTGATGGCCGTCGCGCCTGCCATCATCGAGGAACTCGCCTTCCGCGGGTTCATCCTCTCTGGTTTCGAACGACTTCGCAACAAGTGGCAGGCCATTTTGCTTGCCAGTCTGTTCTTTGGAATGGCTCACTCATTCATCCAGCAATCAATTGTCACCGCGTTTGTCGGAGTTATCCTTGGCATCATCGCGGTTCAGACGCGCAGCATTATTCCCTGCATGATCTACCACGTTACCCACAACAGCCTCACCTTGATTCTCTCGATGATCGCCCCATCGAGAGTTGAGTCCTCTCCAGTGCTGCAAAATATAATTCATTCTCCTGACGGCAACGGGTTTGAGTACACCACATTTGCGACTGTCGCGATGGCTGTGATCGCCTGCGGAATAATGGCGTGGTTCTTGAAACTTGAAGTGCAAGAACCAGCGGCACCGGCGGCTGAAATCGACGAAAATATTAAAGACGTGGAATTCACACCCGCCGAATCGGCTGTTTAGCTTTCTTAACGAGACTATTCCTTAGACCGGTAGAGGTGTGTACACAATTGCGTCGCTACACGGTAGGATGGAGCCTTATTCGTTGCGGGGTGGGCCTCAAAGCATTCTTCTAATCGAAAGAATTGGTCGGCCTCGCCATTTCTCATTTAGATCAAAGAACGCATGTCAAAATCATTTGAGGTTGCGGTGCTTGGCGGGGACGGGATTGGCCCCGAAGTCACTCGCCAAGCCGTCCGTTTGTTGAAGGAAATTGAGCCTTATCTAGAGGGCGTAACGCTTAACCTGCAAGAGCATTCTGTTGGAGTCGGTGAGTATCGAAACAGCGGCAATGCCTTGCCCGATGCGGCTTTTGAAGCCTGCAAACAAAGCGACGCGATCTTGCTTGGCGCGATGGGATTGCCCAACCTACGCTATCCTGACGGCACTGAAATCGCCCCCCAACTAGATCTGCGGGAACGGCTTGAACTCTACGGAGGCGTCCGCCCTATCCGTCTTTATCACGCGGACGATACGCCTTTGAAGAACCATGGCGAAGGCGATATCGATTTCGTTTTGGTCAGGGAGAGTACGGAGGGGTTATTCTTTGGGCGTAAATCGGTTGCTGATCTTGATGCAGATGCCTGCGAAAACGTGATGCGTATTTCCCGCGCGGGCGCGCGGCGCGTTTGCAAACTCGCATTCGAGGTCGCGCGAAAGCGAGACAAAGGGAAAAAAGTTTCCTTGATTGATAAAGCAAATGTTCTCTCTTCGATGGTTTTCTTTCGGCACATTTTTGACGAAGTCGCAGAAGACTATCCAGACATTATAGCGGAACACGTCTACGTGGATGCAGCGGCACTATTTATGGTTCGCCGTCCACAAGACTTTGACGTCATGGTGACCGAAAACATGTTCGGCGACATTTTGAGTGATTTAGCGGCGGGTCTCGTCGGCGGAATGGGAATGGCTCCGTCAGCGGACATCGGCGATTCGCACGCAGTCTTCCAGCCCTCTCATGGGTCTGCTCCAGACATCGCGGGGAAAAACGTGGCCAATCCATTCGCTATGATTTTGTCAGCAGCCATGATGCTCGAGTGGTTGGATCACGAAGAAACTCGACGCGCTGGCGCGATGCTACGTGCTGCGGTCGCAGATGTGCTTGCCGATCCCTCTGCCCGCACTCCGGATATGGGAGGCAAGCTATCCACGCAAGATGTCGGCGATGCGGTCTCTCGCGCCCTTCGAGAAAACAATTCTTAGACTAAGTTTCAATCACTGCCAAATCCACCTATAGCCACGTTTGAGTTCTCATGAACAACTCAACCCCATCTCGCCAACGTTTCTGGCTTGTATTCTTGTTGTTTTTACACACGGTCAATACTTATATGGATCGTGTCTGTATCTCTGCCGCCAAAAGCGATATGCAAAACGACATCGCTGGTTTAGACGACCAAACGATGGGCTATGTCTTTGGAATCTTTGCGATCGGATACGCGCTGTTCCAAATCCCCGCGGGCTGGTTTAGTGATCGCGCCGGTCCTCGATATGCGTTGACGATCGTTGTGATTATCTGGAGTGTTTTTACTGCATGGACCGGTTACGTTTTTACCGCAATTAGTTTGTTGGTGGTGCGTTTTTTGTTCGGTGTTGGCGAAGCCGGCGCTTACCCGGGAGCAACCCGAGCACTGTACAGTTGGCTGCCTGCCAAAGAACGCGGTCTAGGCCAAGGAATTTTCCACTCGGGCGCACGCATTGGCGCGGCCGTATCGCTTGTGCTGATGCCGATGTTGATTGATGCCATTGGTTGGCGGATGACCTTCGTCGCCAATGCCGTGCTGGGTCTGGTGTGGGGCGCTGTGTGGTGGTTCTGGTACCGCAATGATCCCGCAGACCATGCCAAAGTCAATGCGGCCGAAGTTGACTTGATTAGAAAAGGTTTGGATCAGGAAGTCGAAAACCGAAACGCCAAAATCCCGTACATTCAAGTGGTGACTTCCGCTAACGTACTGCTTGCCATGTTTCAGTATGCGGCCAGCAACATTACGTTTTTTATTAGCATCACTTGGCTGCAACCCTATTTGCGTGAGACCTACGGCGATCAGTACGCCTACCTCGCGGCGCTACCACTGCTTTGCGGTGCGGTTGCACTTTGGTTGTCGGGTTATGCGGTGACCTACTTGCACCGACGCGGCATGCACGTCCTTTCGCGACGTCTGCCTGCGATGCTCGGATACGCGTTGGGAGCCATTGGGTTGCTGATGTGCACGCAACTTTCAGATGCATCGGTCTGGGTTTTCATTGGTTGTTTCGCGCTGGCAACGTTTGGTGTCGAGATGACACTTAGTCCAAGTTGGGCATTCTGCATGGACATCGGCGGCACGCGCAGCGGTGCCGTATCGGCGGCGATGAATATGGTCGGCAACATGGGTGCAGCAGTTAGCGCCGTTGCGTTTCCATACTGCGTCGCCAATGTTACACTTCCGGTGATCGCCGAAACGACCGGAACGGCAAATTCCTTTTTCGCATTTGCGGCAGCCATGAACCTGTTGGCCATCGTGGCTTGGTGTTTTATGAACCCTCTGCGCCAGTTGAAAAAGATCTCAGCAACCGCACTCACCACTCGCTTGGTCATGTTTTTGGTATTGATTGCTCTGGTACTTTCAGCGCTGGTATACACAAAGTTTTACCTACCCAAAAGCAGACCGCCGGAAGCTGAACGAGCGAAGGTCGTCGCGACCGATGCGGCAACGGATGCGGCAACTGAGGAGGCGCAGGATTGATGACGAAACTCAAAGGTGCGGTGATCGGCACAGGCTACTTCAGTCATTTTCATTTTGATGCTTGGACACGGTTGGACAACGTAGAACTGGTCGCCTGCTGTGACGCTGACGCGGACAAAGCCGCCTCCGTCGCCCGTCAGTATGGAATCGACGAATCCTATTGCGACTATCGGAAACTGCTGGACTCACACGAACTCGATTTCATCGATGTGGTAACTCGGCCTGACACACACTTAGAGATCATTCGTGACATCTGCAACCGTTGTTCAAACGGTACGGGGAATGCAATCATTTGTCAGAAACCACTTGCTCCCACGATGGACGAAGTGAAAGCAATAGCCGAGGCCGTGCAGATAGGCGGCGTGCGTTTCATGGTCCATGAAAACTTTCGCTTTCAACCTTGGTATCGAGAGATCAAATCGTTAATCGACGATGGTCAAATCGGTAGACGGCTTCATACCATTTCGTTTCGCAATCGAGCAGGCGATGGCTGGGGAGACGACGCTTATCTTGCCCGGCAACCTTATTTCCAGACGATGGAGAGATTCCTGATCTTTGAAGCCGGGATTCACACGATCGACACGTTTCGCTATCTGGGAGGCGAAATTGACGCCGCTTGGTGCCAGCATAGAAGACTCAATCCAGTGATCGCTGGCGAAGATACCGCGATTGGGGTCTTTCGATTTGCATCGGGTGCAACAGGACTTTATGATGCAAATCGTTTCAACGAATCGACGGCTGCTAATCCGCGTTACACCTTTGGCGAGATGTTGATTGAAGGGGACGGCGGCTCAATTCGCCTGTACGACGACGGCCGCATTACCATTCAGCCGTTAGGGCAATCTGAATCGGCGCATGATTTCGATCCGTCCGACCAAGGATTTGCTGGCGACTGTGTGGCGGCAACGCAGCAACACTTCATTGAGGCGCTCCAAAACGACTCTCCCTTCGAAACTGATCTGGAAAGCTACTTGAAAAGTATTGCAGTTCAAGAAGCGATGTATCGGTCGGCTGAATCAGGGGCGTGGGAAACGCCCAGCACATCCTAATTGATGGTTTGCAAGTTTTATGAATGTGATTGACCTGACAATGTGCCTAAAAAATGGCATGCGGGGCGTTGAATTTGAAACCAAGTACACCGTCGAGCGTGACGGTTGGAACGCGCGAACGCTGCATCTGTACTCGCACTGTGGGACCCATATGGATGCTCCGATTCACTTTGATGCTGGATCACAAACCATCGACGAAATTCCCCTCAGCGACTGTATTGGAAAATGTTGGATCATCTCTTTGGATAACTTGGCCGACAAAACGCCCATCACCATTGATCATCTGGGAAACGTCGCCGATAAATTGCAACGTGGCGACGGTCTGATCTTACGCACTCTTTGGAGTCGGCACGTGGACGCCCCCGATCATTATCGAGACAACTTTCCACCCATCAGCACGGAACTGGCCAATTGGATGGTCGAGCACGGCGTGCGCATGGTCGGCGTAGAATCACCATCGGTTGCAGACGTTAACAATTTGGATGCTGTCACAGAGATACATAAAATACTGCTTGGCGGAAACGTCATCATCGTCGAAGGGCTCACGAACCTAGACAAGCTTGCCTCCGAGTCCTGTCTCGTTGGAGCAATGCCGCTGAAGATCGCTGACGGAGATGGCGCACCGTGTCGCGCATTTGCAATCACAAATTTAAACGAACTAAACGCATGACGCCAAACACTCCCAAGCGCCAACTAGCCCAAGAACTGCTGGACCAACTCCCGGACATCCCTGAGCGATCTTTGCTCCCTGAGATTCGCGAGAGACTCGCGGTCACCAATCGAGTCATCGTTGTATTGGACGATGACCCGACGGGAACGCAAACGGTTTATCAAACGCCAGTTCTGACGACTTGGTCACTCGATGCGATTCGCACCGAGTTCCAACGCCCCGGTAATCTGTTCTACATTCTGACAAATTCCAGATCGATGCCGGGAGCCGAAGCGGCTGAGCTTGCGACGATAATTGGTGAACGTCTTCGACATGTTTCCCAAGAGACCAAACGCCCTGTGACAGTTGTCAGCAGAAGCGACTCAACTCTCCGCGGTCACTACCCGGCGGAAGTTAATCCTCTGGCCGCAGCGATGGGTATTCCCAATGCGGTGCACGTGATCATGCCCTTTTTCTTGCAAGGCGGACGACTGACAATCAATGACGTGCATTACGTTCAAGATGGAGAACACTTAATTCCGGCTGCTCAAACCCCGTTCGCTAAAGACGCGACGTTTGGATTCAGCCAATCAAACTTGCTTGATTGGGTAGTCGAAAAGAGCAGTGGTAATATTTTGCGTGAGCAAATCACCTCAATTAGCATCGACGAACTACGTTTCGATAACTCCGCCGGCCTTACGGCTCGCTTGACAGCTCTACCGGCGAAATCTGTGGTTATCGTCAACGCCGTCTGCATGCGAGACGTAGAATCGTTCGTGATGGCGGCCATGGCTGCCCAAGACGCTGGTGCAAAACTCATCTTCCGAACTGCCGCCAGCTTCGTTCAGTCCGCGGCAGGACTCGAAGAAAAACCTCTCCTTCAGCCGCACGAAATGATAAACCCGCAATCGAAAGCCGGATTGATTGTTGTTGGCTCCTACGTACCGATGACAACCAAGCAACTTTCTCGATTGCTTGACGCAAAAACCGACATCGAATCGGTTGTTTTGGATGTGAACGAGGTCCTTGGTGAACATTGCGAACGACATCTATCAAGCGTCTCTAAAATTTTGAATCAACATCTCGAGCGCGGCAAACATGTCGTTCTGCACACAAGCCGAGAGCTCGTGACGGGCGCAGACGGCGAATCTAGTTTACGTATCGGCAACACCGTCTCGAGTGCAATCATCAAAGTTGTTGTATCGATCGAGCACCCTTTACGGTTTTTGGTTGCCAAAGGAGGAATCACTTCCAGCGACGTCGCGACCAAAGCGTTAAAGATCAAAAGAGCAGTTGTGCTTGGCCAAATCCTTCCCGGAGTACCCGTGTGGCAAGCCCTGAACGATTCGACAGATCGTCAGTTTCCTTTCATCGTGTTTCCCGGCAACGTTGGAGCAGAGGATTCGCTCTTAAACGCATTTGAAAAGCTTCGCTAAAGAACTTACGATCTTGATCAACCACAGTTAACAATCTCCCCCTCGCACAATGAGACCCCAAATGTCTGAACCTTTATTCAAGAAGCTGGATCATATTGCCATCGTTGTTCGTGACACCGAAGACGCGCTAAAGTTCTATCAAGGCACGTTGGGATTGCCACTAGTTCTGAGCGAGGTAATCGAAACAGGTAACGTCCGGCTAACTCACTTGGACATGGGCAACTTGCATCTGCAACTGGTCGAACCGCTAACCGACGACCATCCATTGCAAACGCATTTAGAGAAACATGGTGAGGGCCTGCACCACCTTTGCTTTGAAACCGACTCGGTCGATCAAACGCTTGCCAGTCTTCCCAATCGCGGGCTCAAAGCCAAAAGCGATATTCCTCACGATGGACCACGCGGCCGGAAAGCCGGATTTATCGACGCCGATACCACGCGCGGCGTGATTTGGGAAATGACGTCGGATTAGTTGTCAGAGGGCAGTGGCTTCCTAAGCTACGCTTGTGCAGCCTTAAGTAGAACATCGGCTCCTTTTTCCACCAACTCCTTAGCCACTCTTTGACCTAGAGCGGCATACTGATCTATCGCAGTCGATAACGAAGCTTCGATGCGCGTCTGGCCGTCGGTACTAAGCACGACGCCAGTCAGGGTCAACGTTTCATTGGCTACAGCAGTTACCGCACCGACCGGCGCGAGGCACCCCGCGAACAGCGCCCGCAGCATGTGTCGCTCAGCCATCGCCGAGCAAAAACTTTCGGAATGATTTAGCTGGCTGACGATAGAGTTGGTTGGTTTGTCGTCGGTTCTCGTCTCCAATCCCAACGCTCCCTGACCGACGGCCGGAAGAAGTTCACTTGGAGAAAAATGTGCCGTGATGCGATCTTGCCAACCAAGGCGCGTCAGTCCGGCGGCAGCCAACACGATCGCGTCATAGTCTCCCTCGTCCAACTTTCTCAATCTGGTATCCACGTTGCCACGGATATCGGCAATCTTCAAATCACTTCGCAGGTGACGAATCTGTGCAGCACGGCGTACGCTACCGGTTCCAACGACGGCAGCTGCGGGCAGATCCTGCAACGAATCATATTTATTTGACACCAGCGCGTCTGCCGTTGTCTCACGCTGTGGAATCGCACAAATCGACAGCCCATCAGCGTCCTGAGTTGGTAAATCCTTTAAGCTGTGAACGGCCAAATCCACTTCGCCATTTTGCAGGGCCACTTGCAATCGTTTGGTAAACAAGCCTTGGCCGCCGATCTGGCTGAGTGATCCGGTAGCGACATCACCCTCGGTTTTTATTTGAATCAACTCGACGCTGCAGCCCAAACCTTCCAAAGCCTGTTTGACCCATGTGCTTTGCCACATCGCCAATTTGCTGCCGCGTGTTCCAAGTCGAATAGTCGGAGAAGATGTCATCTGTGTTTGAGTTTGTTGCGCATTTGGATAGTGGATAAGGATGAGCCAGTAGTTTGAACTCAGTCAGGCAAATCCGCTAGCCCTGGTCCCCCTAGTAAACGAAAAGCTCCGAAGTGGCGAGCCAAACGGGTGTCTTGAACATCTTCTATCCCTTCGCTCCTCTGGCGACGACGGCGACCACCACGTTTGCCGCTCCCGCTTTTTTTAGTGCTTTGGCGCATTGATTGGCAGTCGCACCAGATGTCATCACGTCATCCACCAACGCCACAGTTTTCCCCTTAATCTTGTCTGCGAAAAAGGGGTTTAATGCAAACGCACCTTTTACATTGTCCAACCGCTGCAAATCCGAAAGCATGCCCTGTTTTTCGGTCGGCCGCGTCCCTTTCATTAACGCTCCAACATGCGGGATTCTGGTTACCTTGCTGGCGCGTTGGCAGATCAACTCTGATGCTTGAAAGCCGCTGCGAAACTTTTTCATCCAGTGCGTAGGCACCGGTGCCATGACATCAATCTGTTCAATCAAATCTAACCGCTCCATTTCGTGGCCTAGCAACGTTCCCAACTGCATCGCCAAACATTCATCCTTGCGACCCTTCATGCGAATCACCAATTCTTGTATCAGACCGCCATAGTTATTGATACAAACCGCTTGGGAGAAATGCAACTTCGACGCATAGCACAACCGGCAGCGTCCTTTGTAAGAAGCGTGAACATCCACGATCGCGCCGCAAGTCGGACAACGTTCCGCTAATGGAGCACGCACCAAATCCAAACATCGCTCGCACCAATTTTGGGCGTGAAGCACTTCTCTTGAGACGGAGTCTTCACGCCGATTTGCCGCCGCCAAATCCTCATCGAATAATTGACTTTCGCAAGAAATACACTGAGGCGGAAAAGCGAAGGTATAGAAATCGATCGAGGAAATAAAAGCCCGCAGCTGCTGCAACAAAGGTCGCGCTTTTTCAGCAACCATTTTCGATCCAAAAGAAAAGAGTAAGGGATTGATTCGGTTTCGATAGAGCGAATGTAAAACAGTAGTTCTGCCATGTCAAATCCTCCTTTAGTATCGCCTTGTAGTTCCAGTGACGCGCCCAAGCTTAGAATATAACCACTCAAAAAGGCGGTAAAAAGGAGGGCGTCATTTCGGGGGGCATTGCAAGCCTTTATCAAGGAGCGGAGTTTCGAACACGAAGAAGATCTGCGAGAACGGCGAAAATTCAAGACAAGTTGCCCACCGGTACAAACCAATACGAGATTAAACTGGCTTGAAAAAGACTAAATGCTATAATGTCTGAGCGCAATGGATAAACGCAGTCAAGGGGAATCAAATGACAGAAACAACTCATTTACCACACTTCATAATTTCTTCGGCCGAACTCGCCAAATGGATCGAGGAGCAAAAAGATTTGTGGTGGTACGTCGATGGAGATCCTCTGTTGATGTCCAAGTTGGATTTTTCGTGTCCTTCGGAAGAATTGGCTGCGGAACTGAAGAAACAAGAATCACATCTGATGGTCTTCGATGGTAGCGAAGCATCAACCGCTAATGGCAGTACAATCTCAGCCGCTGACTTAGATAAGCTGGCCAATACGGACAACTACTACGAGGCCCGGAACTTTATGATGTCTTGGGTGTCCGAGGCGGGCGAGGTTTTTCAGTGGTTGCTGGCAGAAGACCCAAACGCAATTGAAGATTCCCAAGAATTAGGCTAGCGACGTATTTCCTTTTACCTATTGAACTTTCGAGCAAGAAGTTATGGCCGGACGCCCACCGCTTGACCTGAATCAGAAAGTTCGGGCACTTCTTCAGCACACTTGCCCAGTCGACTTGGGTATCGATTCTCCAATTCTGAATTTTGACATTCGGGTCGATTCTGCCCTGAATTTGATTCGATACGTCGACGCTCATATTCAGCGGCAGGCTTACTATCAAACTGTATATGATCGGCATATGACTCTCTTAAATCTGCAGATGCTCGGAAGTTTGATTGAGGCTTTCGAGAGGTTTCTCAAAGAAGTCGCAATAGTTTGCGTTGACTTTGTAGCTCCGAATGTCTTCGATGACAGGTTTGAAGCGTTTACCGTAAAAGCTGGTGATCTGGCGCGACAGTTCGATTCTGGTTCCATTGGTCGAGCAATGTGCGAGTCTGACACATGGCTGAACAACAGAGAGATCAACGAGCGTTTTCAGAAGTTCCTGAAGCCCCATTTTGGCAAAGTATGGGAGAAACTTTTTCCAATCGGAAGAGAACAGCCAGCAGGCGAACGAGAAAGAGCAAAAACACTCTCGATTCTTTGGCAAGTTCGACACAACATCACACATAACTCAGGTTATCTAACCGATGCTGACGCGAAAAAAATTACTATACTTGCTAAGACAAGCATCGAGGGTGGAAATTCACTTTGCCCGACACTGTATGATCTTCGGTACGTAAAACAATTTTTGGTCGAAACGGCCAAGCACACGAATAAGCGTATTGCTACACGCCTAGCTAAGTTGTTGACCGAACTTCATGACGACGACAAGTCGCTTTTTGATGTACAAGAAATTGCAAATCAGGTTTCGCAGAAATTCCAGCAGCCGCTCGTCGTTGGCGGCGCAACTGGGGAGATCTAGAATTTTGAGGCGTTAAAGCATAGCAAGCCCTTCTAACACCTTTCCATGCGTTCCAGTTTATCACTTGGTCCTCTTGACCCTTAGAATGTAAAGGTCGTCAACATGTTTCGCTATTCTTGGTAAGCTTCGGATTTGATTGTAAAGAAGTTTATCTTTTGTTTTGACTTCCACTAGAGTCAAACGGTTTTTGGCGTCTAGCAACACAAGATCCGGCCAACCATTTAGGTGATGCCTTGGATCCTCACAAACGAAACTGAACAATGAATCGAGCTTATCGCCTTGCAAGGCTTTGAAAAAATCTAAGAGAAATTGTATTTTCAAATTAGGGTTCCGTTTCGAAAAAAAGGAACCTCCAAAAAATCGAAACGAGCCTTCAATGCTTGAGAGATTAGCCTCATGAACTGCGGTTGTGTATTCACTTATGGAATCAATCGCATCAAGAGCATTAGGTTCTTGAATAAGAAAACGTTGACGGTGGAGTTTATTTCTGGCAGAGTATTCGTTGAAGAAGTAACGCGGCGACATTTTCTCTGGCTCCTTACACTCGAACGCGGGGTTAACCTTTTGCAACTTTAGAAGAAGTGCAACAGAAATAGCCCACAGAATTCCTTCGAATGGCGCGGACTCTGACTCTTCGCCGACAACGCCTTGGTAGCCATCTTGAAGAAAAGAATTGAGAGCGTCCTGCTCGACCTTCGAATCGCTTTTTGGCAACGTCTTGTCACATAGGGTTAGCCCTAGAATTTCACACTGCGTTTCGAGAGGCATTTTGGTAATTGCGTACCTGCGGCCATGCGAAGTGAGCTCCCCGTCTTCGTTAACAATTTGCAGAACCCTCAGAAGGTTGTGGTCGTACTCTTTTAATCGTGGCAATTGGCAACTGTTCATGAAACTATCTACTTTGGAATTTAGGTCTTTTCCCAATTTGCATTTAAAGTTCAACCACCACCCAATCGCTTTTTTGGTCAACAAGCCATCTGGAGTAATCAACTTCTCGTTGTTGAATTCCATGGTTTTCGCCTTTTCCAAGGCAGCCTCAAGGCGTTTATTTGCGAGAAGATCGATCACGACATACAGTCTCTCCATTTGACTAACTTAGTCCTTGCTGTGTATGCACTACTTCTTTTTTCACTGTTCTTAACTTTCAAGGGGCGATTGACCTCGGGGCCAACTGCCGATCAGCGATTCTCCCGACTGCCCCGCTCTTTCTTTATATTAGCGTTATAACTTGGAAAGGCCACGGCCGTATATCAGCACGCAGCAGTCAGCATGCACTAAAAATCCAAAAGCTAACATGCCGACAACTCTCAACGGAACGAAGCGAACGGTTGTCCTCCCTACCAACACATCAAACTTGTCGTCCCCGTAGTGACTTTGATCTCTCATCTAGGCTACCCATAAAGTCTTGCTTTGAACGACCAGCAATTCTTTTGCAAGACTCGTGTAGAATAAAAGCACGAGGTTTCGCTGGGATCAGCACTTGGTTTTACATAAAGTAAGACGCACGCAGCCCGGTTACAGATAACGACCTAGCGCTCAAGAACTTCAGGCAGCGCATCCCCTTCGGGCACGAACTTCATCGAAATCGAGTTCACGCAGTGACGTGTATTCTTGGCGGTAAACCCTTCGCCTTTAAACACATGACCAAGATGGCCATCGCAGTGACTGCAAACGATCTCGACACGACGCCCGTCCGCGTCAGGTAAGCGTGTTACCGCCCCAGAGATCTCGTCATCAAAACTTGGCCAGCCGCAGCCAGAATGAAATTTGCTCGATGATTCATAAAGTGCCGTATTGCACTGACGGCAAATGTAAGTCCCCGCTTGCTCGCAGTCGGTTAATTCTCCAATGCCAGCGCGCTCGGTGCCTTTGTTGATAATGACACGCGTCTCTTCGGCGTTCAATTCGTTGAAAGGCATCCGGTACTCCAAATATCTTTTAAAAATGAAACCACGGCGAGTCAGTGGTCTAATTAGGTTAGGCAAACTGTTAGCGAAAAGGCGAGAGCCTTCCGGTACACGATTCACCGGACGGCTCGCGCCGTAACGCTTTCATTTAGGTTGCCCGTACAAAGTCAGTCGCTTGATTTTTTGGGTTTCGAATCGGAACTGGATTTAGAATCCGACGAACCCGAATCCGATTTCTTCTTTTCCTTGGCGGCTTTAGCACCTTTTTTATAGGAATCGCTGCGGTAATCAGTCTCGTAAAACCCGGATCCCTTAAACATGATCGCAGCACCGGTGCCAAATAGACGTCGGGCTTTTTTCTTCTTGCACTCAGGGCACTTCTTGATCGCGTCTTCCACGATACGCTGGAATAACTCCCACTCGTGGCCGCAAGCATCGCATTGGTAATCGTATGTCGGCATGGGCAATTACTCCTGAGGGGCACCAGTAGAAACAAACACTTGACTCGGCCGCAGTACGCGATCATGCAACTGGAAACCACTTCGCAGGTCCATCATAACCGTGTTGGCTTCGTGCTCTTCACTGGGCTGCATTTGCAACGCTTGATGCAGGTTCGGGTCATAGACCGCACCGACGGCTTCGATCTTCTTGCACCCATGCTTCTCAAGGATAGTTGCCATTTGCGTGGCAACCATTTTGACGCCATCATTCAAACCGTCGCCGTTTTTGTCTTTTTCATACGATTCCACGGCGCGACCAAGGTTGTCGATCGCCTCGAGTACCTCGGTCATCAGTTTGCCCGGAGCATACTTAATCTGATCCTGAGTCTCCCGCAGGTTTCGGCGACGGAAGTTATCCAGATCGGCATGCGCCATCAAAACGCGTTTCTCCGCGTCGGCCAACTGTTCCTTTAGTTGAGCCACCTCATCGACTGGCTGATCTGCAGCTGCCGCTTCGCCAGCAATTTGATCGATCTCTTCGGCCGAAGGGAATTCCAGCATGGATTCATCTTCAACCGAAGCTTGATCCGATTCATTTTGTGTTGGGTTGTCCGATTCGTTAGTCATCTTCTTCCTCGTTTCTCTTCTGGTCCTTTGGTGACAGAAAAAACGACGCCCTCCGTCACCCTCCCCGTCGGTGAGCCTCCGACCCTCCCAAGGGGAGGGTGAAGTTCTCCTATTTGACTACAGTTTAAGTTGTTTCAGATGTTGCAAAATAATCACTGATTCGTTGGAGAAAGTTTTTTTGCTCAGGCATGACGTTGGTCTTTTCCAATTCGGCCAACTGACGCAACAGTTTCTCCTGCTCGGCATCCAATTTTTTGGGCGTTTCGATAAATATTTGAATCAACAAGTCGCCTTTGCGGCCCCCGCGCGGGTTAGGCATTCCTTTACCGACAACCTTGAATACCTCGCCGGACTGAGTGCCACGTTTTATCTTTATCGTCTCGGGGCCCTCGAGAGTAGGGACTTCGATTTCCGCGCCCAACGCCGCTTGAGTAAACGAAATGGGCATCTGCAAAATCAAGTTCTGCCCCTCGCGGTGGAACAGCTTATGCTTGCGAACATTGATGTAGCAGAAGCAATCCCCCGGACGTCCACCGCCGGGACTTGGCTCTCCTTCTCCTGAAAGCCGCACTTGCATCCCGTCGTCGACACCGCCGGGAATCACGACCTCCAGATCGACTTCTTTAGCAACCTGTCCCTGCCCACGGCAATCGGTACAAGGTTCAACAATGATCTTTCCAGCGCCTCGACAGACCGGGCAAGTCGTTTGCACTCTCAAGATGCCGGCTGACTGCAGCACTTGTCCGCGCCCACCGCATTGCTGACAGCCCTGCGGTTGGGTGCCGGGTTTGCTGCCGCTGCCATCGCAGGTGCCGCAGTTCGCAGGACGTTCGAACTGAACATTCTTCGTCACGCCACTGGCGGCCTCTTCGAGCGTCAGCGTCATCTGAATCTGAATATCGGCGCCGCGACGAGGTCCAGAGCTTCGGCCGAAGATATCTCCAAATCCGCCACCGCCGCCGCCAAACATTTCACCGAAGGCAGCAAAAATATCTTCAGCAGAACCGAACTGACTTCCGCCACCTTCTACGCCGGCGAAGCCATGCCGGTCATAACGAGCCCGTTTTTCGCTGTCGCTAAGCACTTCGTAAGCTTCAGCCGCTTGTTTGAACTTCGCGCTGGCCTCTTCGTCACCGGGGTTGCTGTCGGGATGAAACTTCACTGCCAGCTTACGATAAGCCTTCGAGATCTCGCGATCGGTAGAGCTCCGCTCAACATTCAGCACTTCGTAATAGCACGTTTTTGCCATATTCATCGTCCATTAAGATGTCGCACCACCAATAACCCGAAGCGTGAGCGAGGCACGCGCCACGAGTACTAGTTAGTTTCTCTTCAAGCGAACGTTCTGGCATGGCAATGACTTTCGATTGGTCATTGCGCTCGCCTCGCTCACGCGTCGGGTTAGTCAGCCTGATTTCGCAATGTGAAATTGACTGTTTTGATTATCTAAAAAACAAGCCACCCAAATCGCAGGTGGCTTGTTGTGATTACGATTCTTTGGAAAGCGTACCGCTTTGATCCTAGTTGATCGCACCTTCGACCAAACGTTTGGCTTTGTCGTCTTCGTCGAAAGTCGAAACCATCGCGTCGGTCGTCAACAACAAACCGGCGATGCTGCCCGCGTTGGCCAAAGCCGTACGTACGACCTTTACAGGATCAATAACACCCGCCTTGAACATGTCCACGTACTGGCCAGTGTAGGCATTGTAACCGTGGTTGTTTGACTTGCTGGCGACGGTGTCGGCAACCACAGAACCTGAGATCCCGCCGTTGTCAGCGATCTGGCGAATTGGTGCATCCAAAGCCCCCAGCACGATATCGATACCGATTTTCTCATCGCCCTTGGCACCTTTGCGAGCCGCGGCAACGGCTTCTTTACAGCGAAGCAACGCCACGCCACCGCCGGGAAGGACGCCTTCCTCAACAGCCGCTCGAGTCGCATGCAGAGCATCTTCGACTCGCGCCTTTTTCTGCTTCATGTCGGCTTCGGTTTCAGCACCAACGCTGACGACCGCAACGCCACCAGACAATTTCGCGCGACGCTCGGAAAGTTTTTCCTTGTCGTAGTCGCTGTCGGACTGCTCAATCTGATTTGTCAACTGAGTGACGCGTGCCTGAATCTCTTTACGAGTGCCGGCTCCTTCGACGATCGTTGTAGAGCTCTTGTCGATGGTGACTTTCTTGGCCGTGCCAAGTTGAGACAGTTCGACGTTCTCAAGCTGGATGCCGAGATCTTCGCTGATCATCGTGCCACCGGTTAGAACCGCGATGTCACTGAGCATGGCTTTACGGCGATCGCCGAAACCGGGTGCCTTAACGGCACACACGTTCAACGTGCCACGAAGCTTGTTGACAACCAGCAATGTCAGCGCTTCTGCGTCAACGTCTTCGGCAATGATCAACAGAGGAACGCCAGACTGGCCAACTTTTTCGAGGATCGGAACCAGTGAGGCAATGTTGCTGATCTTCTTCTCGAAGATCAGAACTTTCGCGTCTTCCAAATCACAAGTCATCGTGTCAGGGCTGCTGATGAAGTAAGGAGAGATAAACCCCTTGTCGAACTGCATTCCGTCGACGTAATCGACAGTCGTTTCAGCAGTCTTGCTTTCCTCAACAGTGATCACACCATCTTTGCCAACACGCTCAAGGGCCTGAGCCAGCAGTTCACCAATGACACGATCGTTGTTAGCACTAATCGCACCGACGTTCGCGATTTCTTCGGTCTTTGAGACCTTCTTTGAGATGCTGTGCAGATGCTCAACGGCCGCGTCAACGGCGCGATCGATTCCACGTCGTACGGCGGTCGGATTGCTACCGGCAACAATGTTCCGCAAACCTTCCTTGAAGATCGCGCGAGCCAACACGGTTGCAGTGGTCGTGCCGTCACCGGCGAGGTCAGAAGTTTTCTGAGCCACTTCGACGACCAATTTTGCTCCCATGTTTTCGAATCGGTCTTCCAATTCGACTTCTTTGGCAACAGTGACACCGTCTTTAGTAACCGTTGGGCCACCGAAAGATTTATTGATGATCACGTTGCGGCCTGTTGGGCCCATTGTGATCGCCACAGCGTCAGCCAATTTCTCGATGCCACGAAGCATACGTGCTCGGGCGTGGTCTTCGAACAATAGTTGTTTCGCCACTTCAATGTTCCTTATTTAAATGAGCGCCCTTTGACCGGCTCTCGGATGTGTGTAATGGAGAGACGGGAGATTAAACGACTTTTGCGAGGATATCTGATTCACGCAGAATCTTGACTTCCTTGCCATCGACTTCGATGTCGCTACCGCCGTACTTGCCGAAGATCACTTCGTCACCAACGGCAACAGAAAGATCGCCACGCTGGCCGTTATCGAGCAATTTGCCGGGGCCAACAGCCAAGATCGTTCCACGCTGTGGTTTTTCCTGAGCTGAACCGGGAAGAACGATGCCGCCGGCAGTCGTCTCTTCTGCTTCCATTGCCTGAACAACGATACGATCATCAAGTGGACGAATTTTGATTTTAGCCATAGTTGAATATCCTTTTACTTCTGATTTTTGTTTTTTAGGTTTGACGCTGTTTGAAACGCGTCGATTGTCTGATTCTTGAAATGAGGTTGAGGCTTACATCATCCCAGGCATGCCACCCATGCCCGGCATTCCGCCCATGCCACCCATTCCAGGCATGCCGCCCATACCTCCCATGCCCATGTCACCGCCCATGCCGTGATCATGATGATGGTCGCCGCCGCCTTCTTCTTCGACAGGAATTTCAGCGACCAGCGATTCGGTCGTTAGCAACAATGCCGCGACGCTACCGGCGTTCTGCAAAGCTGTTTTGATGACTTTAGCAGGATCGATCACACCCGCTTCAACCAGATCACAGTACTCGCCCGAATCGGCGTTGAAGCCTTCGGTTTTTCCTTTGAGGTTGCGGACGCGGTTAACGACAACCGCTCCATCGTAGCCAGCGTTCTCCGAGATGTAACGCAACGGGTACTCAAGAACCTTGCGGATGATTTTCACGCCCGCTTCTTCGTCGCCGACAAAATCCTTCAACGCCGCCAAAGCTTTATCCGCTTGCAGCAACGCTACGCCGCCGCCGGGGACGATGCCTTCGGCAAGAGCCGCTGCGGTTGCGCTCTTGGCGTCCTCCAGGAGATCCTTGCGTTCTTTCATTTCAGTTTCAGTGACTGCACCGACGTTAATCTGAGCAACACCGCCGGCCAGTTTAGCCAAACGCTCTTGCAACTTCTCGCGATCGTAGTCGCTGTCGGTTGATTCAATCTCTTGACGGATCTGGTCAACGCGTGTTGCGATCGCGTCCTTTTTACCAGCGCCACCAACGAAGACTGTTTCCTCAGAAGTGATGCGAACCTTTTTGACTTTACCAAGATCAGAGAGTTGAATGCCTTCTAGGTCGATTCCCAGATCCTTGAAGATCACTTGGCCACCGGTCAACACACCAAGGTCACCCATGATGGCTTTGCGGCGATCGCCGTAGCCGGGAGCCTTGACGGCACAGACTTGAAGGATGCCACGCATTTTGTTCACGACCAATGTCGCCAATGCTTCGCCTTCGACATCTTCAGCGATGATCAGCAATGGCTTCTTGGCTTTGCTGACTGCTTCCAAGAGTGGAATCAGAGCTTTGTTGGAAGAAATCTTCTCTTCAAAGATCAACACGTAAGGGTTGTCCAGCTCGACAACCATTTTGTCTTGGTCGGTTACGAAGTGGGGTGACAGGAAACCGCGATCGAACTGCATTCCTTCAACGACGTCGACGTAAGTTTCGCTACCGCGTCCTTCTTCAACGGTGATCACACCGTCTTTGCCGACTTTCAAGAACGCCTCAGCCAGAACAGCTCCGATGGACGGATCGTTGTTGCCGGCGATTGTCGCAACCTGTTGAATCTCTTTTTTGCTCTTCGAGTCGATCGGCTTGGCCATCTTGTCAACTTGCTTGCAAACTGTAGCGACGGCTTTGTTAATGCCGCGCTGAATCGCCATCGGATCGAAACCGGCGGCAACCATTTTGATACCTTCGCGGAAGATCGCTTCGGCCAGCACGGTTGCGGTGGTTGTTCCGTCACCAGCGACATCGTTGGTCTTGCTGGCGGCTTCCTTGACCAATTGAACGCCCAAGTTTTCGAAGGGATCGTCCAGTTCAATGTCTTCCGCCACGGTTACGCCGTCTTTGGTAATTTTGGGGCTTCCCCAGCCTTTGTCCAAGATCGCGTTGCGGCCACGTGGGCCAAGAGTGCTGCGAACGGCGCGGGCTAGTTTAGAAACGCCTTCCAGAAGCGGCTTGCGTGCGGCTTCGTCGAATACCATTTGTTTTGCCACCGGATTCCTCCATCTGTGAATTTATGGTGTGTTGATTTCCCGAAAAGGGAGTATCTCTTTTTTGTTTGTTTTGTCAGTCAGCTAATTTGCGAAAACGAGTTCTTAAGGTCAAAAAGCGCAAAAACGTCACCCGCCGCAGCATAGAGCGGGGCTGAAATGCAATCCCTGTGCCAAAGATGCTGTCATGGAGAAAGTGCAAGAAGTGTCGGCCAAGGCGCACTTGAGTCGCCGGCCAGAACTGAACCGGTTTCGGCAAGTGACAAAGTGGCAGCATGGGCTCAGAGATTGGAGATGCCCGAAGCGGGAGGCGAAATGGGCAGGCAAAACCCAACAAAACCGCCTAAATTTCAACTTAGGCCAGTTAGGGCAAGTTCAGCCGTTGCCAAAAAACATTTTTTTTGTCAAACTGTCGAGCTTAATTTCAGGGATCGGATGATCGACGGGGACGGGGTTCTAAATGGCGCTAAACACGCTGCCCTTGTGCACCGACGGTCTATCATTATCTGTCACCTACATAACGCGAATTGACTCGCGTTTCATGGAGTTTTAGTACATGTCACAAGTTGTTGACGTTCAGTTAAAAGACATCCTTCTGTCAAATAGCTCTTTCGGGCCCGCCGAAATCGACATCATCGCAGACCGCATTTGCAACGATTACTCTCAGTTCCCCCAATTGCGCGAGATCACCCACGAACTAGAACAGCAGACCGAGCGCACACCGGCGACTTCGGTCCGGCTTGGCATCTGTCAGTTCATGTTGGGCCGATACGAAGACGCGTTGGAAACTCTCGGAAGTGCCGATGGAGGAGCCTTGGCTTACTTCTATCAGGGCCGCTCGCATTTCTTCTTGCGGAATAACGACAAAGCAATTGAGTGCTATGAGTCTGCCAAAACGGCTGGATATAACGGCGAACAATGCAAGGTCGCTATCGCCGAAACGTTGCGTCAAGCCGGCAAGCTGGATGAAGCGATGGCGATTCTGGACGATCTGTTCGGTCCGATCGAGCAAACGGCCGAGTACTTATACCAGCGCGGTGCAACCATTGCCGCCCGCTGTGATAACCCGGCTGAGGTTTGCAAGCTGTACGAGCGTGCTGTCGAGCTTAACGATGCTCACGCAGGTGCTCTGTTTGGATTGGCCCTTGAAAACGACCGTCGCGGCAACGACGAAAAAGCGCTCGAACTATACCAACGAGCGGTCGCCGTTTTCCCTTGCAACGTTGGTGCATTGTTGAATCTGGGTTTGCTGTACGAGGATCACGACCAGTACGAACGTGCCGTACGTTGTTACGAGCGTATTCTTGAAACGCATCCAACCAACGCCCACGCAAAACTTTACAAAGCCGACGCCATGGCGTCGATGGACGAGCAGTACGATCACGACCGCGAGAAAGCCAAGCAGCAGATTGCTGGTGTGATGAGCATTCCAATTGCTCAGTTCGAACTGTCCGTTCGCAGCCGTAACTGTCTTCAGAAAATGGGCATCCTGACTTTGGGTGACCTAACTAAGGTCTCCGAAATCGAATTGCTCAACAGCAAAAACTTTGGCGAAACATCGCTGGTTGAGATCCGTGAAGTCATGAGCGGCAAGGGCCTAATGGTGGGGCAATTCTCCCACGAAAAAGGCGAAGCTGATGAGCCTGTCGATTTGAGTCACCTGTCAGAAGACGAACAGGCACTGCTGGATCGCCCGATGTCGGACCTCAACCTATCTGTTCGTGCCCGCAAGTGCATGACGCGATTGGGACTGACGACCATCGGCGAACTGATTCGCAAATCAGCAGACGATTTGCTGGAGTGTAAGAACTTTGGCGTAACGAGCCTGACGGAAGTTCGTGAGAAACTGACGCAGCAAGGATTAAAACTGCGTGGTGAATAAGAAAACCATCTGACAAATGTTCAGAATCACCAGTAGTCAATCTTGATTGCTGGTGATTTTTTTGTGAACCATCTCAAGTCCCCCCCGACGTCTGAGTTCTGAGTCACGCTAATACAAGCCCGAAGCGCGAGCGAGTGAGTACTGGCAGCCTTTCCAATTCACTCACTCGCTCGCGCTTCGGGCTTGTATTGAGAACACTTGACAGTTTTAATTTCTCAAGAGAGGTAGGGGGGGGCGCCAGGATTCCGTCTCAGCGGAATTAAGACCCACCAACAGTCCTGCTAATAGAATAACAACCTCGATTCGTAATCGCATCGAACGAACGCCAAACAACTCAATCAAGCAAACCATGAATCTCACTTTCACAAAAATGCACGGCGCTGGTAACGACTACGTTTACGTCGATTGCTTCGCCCATGAAACACCCGCCGATCCTGCCGCCGTCGCTGTTGCCGTTTCCGACCGCAACAAAGGAATCGGCGGAGATGGTCTGATTCTGATCTGCCCGTCTGACATCGCCGACGCTCAAATGAGAATGTTCAACAGCGACGGCAGCGAATCCGAAATGTGCGGAAACGGTCTCCGCTGTGTGGCCAAATACGTTTACGACCACGGAATTGCTGCAAAAGACAAACTGACCATCGAAACGGGCGCGGGAGTCTTATCCGTTGAGCTATTTGTTGAAAACGGTAAGGTCGACGGAGTCAAAGTGGACATGGGCGAGCCCATTCTTACTCCCGCTGAAGTTCCAACAAAACTATTGGCGGCCGATCAAAATCCAGATTCGCCAGTGGTTGCGTTGCCGCTGGAAATCGACGGGCATCAATTGGAAGTGACCTGTGTCTCGATGGGTAATCCTCACTGCATCATCTTTGTCGATGAAGCAACGGACGAATTGGTTCTGAACGTCGGACCAAAAATTGAAAATGATCCTCGTTTTCCATCACGCATCAACGTCGAATTCGTCGAAATCGTTTCGCCGGATGAAGTGCGGCAGCGCACGTGGGAACGCGGATCTGGCGAGACCTTGGCTTGCGGCACAGGCGCTAGCGCGGTCTGTGTAGCAGGAGTACTAACTGGAAAAACCAACCGTAAAATCACCAACCACTTACTGGGCGGAACTTTGACTCTCGAATGGATCGAAGAAACCAACCACGTCTTTATGACGGGGCCAGCCACCGAGGTCTTCTCTGGCATCTGGCACGAAGAAGTGTGACGCATCTCGTAACTTTGCCGGTCATGGCGATGCGAAGCCGAGATCAATAGCTCAAGGCCAATTGGCACTCACGCTAGGCCGGAGGCCGGCACAAGAACTGCCGGTGGCGTGAGCCACCGGACAACTCACACTCAAAAATTTAGGCCGGAGGCCGACACAATCAAGATTCCAAAAGTGTGTCGCCCTCCGAGGCTTTGCACGCGCTCTAGACCTATCCGGTTGCTTGCGCAACCGGCAAGGGATATTTCGGCCTCCGGCCTGAAGCACTCTGAAAACAACAAAAGAACCTCAGCAAACGGTTAATGAAGATCCAAAAGAGATTACCATTCGCCTTCAACCGCTTACCGCTACTTCACCGGAGTCGCGTCAGGTCCCGCCTCAAGCGACTTACTCTTCATCGCTTTCTCCTGCTTGGTCAGCATAAATTTGTCAAACTCAAAACCATCTTCGCGCATCGAGAACATGATCGTGTGCAAACCGGGCTTGTCGACGTCCAGCCAAATCTTGCCAAGAACACCCGTGTGCACTTTTTTGGTACGCTGCCTTGAGTCCCACTGCCATTTCCCGTGGTGACCAGTGAACTGCAGCCGCTGACCGGATGATGGCCATTTACCATCAAGCCCAACATGCAATCCGTTGTCCTCAGACCCCGTACAACACATGCGTACCCAAACGAAGTAACGTCCGGGCTCCTCAATGTTGACCGGGTAATAC
>CALHPU010000050.1 GCA_938036435.1 uncultured Pirellulaceae bacterium
CGATGACAAAGAGAATCTTGAGGATCGAAGGATTGCAGAATACAGCTCTGATGGCCAATCATGGGATGCGAAAATCGACTGGAATCTAACACTTCGATTCAACCGAAGCGGCGTAGGTTTTGTCACCCTCAATGGCGATCCGGTGCAAGCAGTTGTGCTTAAAGACAACGCGTCATTTTTGTTGCGTAAGATCGCGGGCGAACTCCAACGGCGAGTTCAGTTTTTGGAGAACCGACTTGGCTCGGAGATTAGCGGCAGCATTGCCGTTGACGATTCCAAGTACAGCTTTGATAGTCTTGCTCAGCTGAACGAAACAGTTGATAGGGTTGATAAAAAGATCTCTGAGCTGGATGTTGAGCCCTTTGGCGTTAATGAATTAATGAAGGTGCGAGAGGGGTATCGTGAGCAGCTGTCGGCTCAAAGCGGCAGGTTTGGCTTGGTCCGCTTATCCAGCGAGAACCTGAGTTTATTTACGGAAGACGAGTCCTTCATCATTAGTGCAGTGCTGTCGGCCTCTGAAGACATTCTGCGTGGCCTCGCAAAGAAGCGTTTTGTATGGGAGAAGAAAAACGAATTTCTGCCGACCAAATCGAAGCTGAAAACTCACATCCAACCCAAGGAGTTTTTCCATTTTGCAAACAACGGTGCTTTGAGTCCTCCCGATCCTGCATTTTCGGATCAGTCAATCACCGGCATCCAAAACCTTGGCCCGTTGGAATTGAGGCGAATGCTCCAAGGCGCGCCTTCGGTCGAACTGTTCCGAGACGCGAATGAATTTCAGCAGGCAAGGGACTTTGTTTTTGCCAATGGATCTCCTGAAATGAAACTGCAGTTGCAGATCGACAAAATTGACAGCATCTTAAATAAGACGGGGATACCTATATCGGAAGCCGCCCGAGAAGTTTTGGAGGCTAGAAAAGCAAAAGCGGAGCGCGAGCTCGCAACGCTGGCCAGAAAAGAAGCAAACTCTAGAGACAGTGCTCCGATGGAACCGCTGAAGGCGGTATTGGCGGGTCGCGCTGATCTTCAGGGCCTGCCACTTGTGATGGGTAATGGTAGTAGACGCGACAGGGCGGAAACGCGCCAGCTGAATCAGATTTCTTCCTCGTTGGGCCGTGCCATCAATATGTTCAATGGAAGCATCGGTAGTCGCGATAGTGCTCAAAACGACGCGTTACGAAACTTAGCAGTCAAGAATATGGTTTCCTCTTGCTTGCAGGCCGGTGGCCAATCCTCACGGAAATTAAAGACGGTTGATCAAATCTTGCAAATTGATCATGCGCGTTTGCGATTGGAGATGATTGGGATGCTACGTAAGTCTGGCTCTGTCGAAGCGTTAAAGCTGTTAGTAGAAAAAGCTCAATTCGATTTGGAGGGTGAGGTCCGGATTGCCGCCACGGGTGCCTTGGCCGAACTCGAAGCTGATGACATTCGCGGTCTTTTGCTTGAGGGGTTTAAGTACCCATGGCATGTCGTCGCCGAGCATAGCGCCGAAGCGTTGGTGCGACTGGATGATCAAGACGCCGTGCCGCAACTGATTGAAATGTTGGACTTGCCGCATCCACATTCTCCGTTTGAGGACAATGGGACGCTGGTGCAGCGTGAGCTAGTAGGCGTCAATCACTTGCGCAACTGCTTGCTCTGCCACGCTCCTTCGAGGAACGCTTACGATTCGGTTAGGGCCTTGGTTCCTCAGGCAGGCAGGCCACTTAACAATATGGGCCAAAACGTCGGCGCCTTGTCTTTAGCAATTCGGGCAGACGTAACTTATCTGGAGGAAGATTTTTCCGTCTTGCAGCCTGTAAAGGATTCGGGGCCGTGGCCCAGTGATCAACGGATTGACTACGTGGTTCGCAAGAAGAGGTTGACACCGGCGGAGGCAAAAAATGTCAATCAACGAATTGCCCAATCCCCAAACCGTTATATGAACGCGATCATTTTTGCACTTCGGGAGTTGACCGGGGAAACGCCTCGCGATAACTCGGTGGAAAACTGGAGATTGATTACGGCGGGGCGTGATCGGGATGATCATTAGGGGCTCGTCTTGTCCAAGGCGGGCATGTGCTTCCTAGAGCTTCATCCAGATTTGGAATTAGGATTTAGGTGAAAGCGAAAGGGGGGCGAGCCCTCCGGCCACCCCGTTAATCAATTGGTTTTTCTACCCGACGGCTTGTGCCGTTACGCTTTAAGAGCAAACCGGCAACCCGAAAGTTGAATCTGGATGGAGCACCAGTATTTTGACGCAGCTCAATTTTCGCGTAGCTTCTCTTTCGCTCGCCGCATTTTTCGGTAGGCCGTGAAGTGCGGTGTGGCAAACGGAAACTCGTCTGCCACGCAATATTAGCGGTTCTAGCAAGCCGCATTGATCAGCTGCGAGTGATGCAATTCGCTAGAAATTCTTGGCCGATCGGGAATTCTGGCGAATCCCACTGCATTTCAACTCAGTTCTGAGAGACCAATAGCCCGTCGGCCAATATTGACGCAAATTCCCAAGCTAAAACTTAGAATCTGGCCCTTTTGGCCAGTTTGGCACTAAACAAGCCGCCAAGAATTGTCGAAGCTACCCACTTATTGACAGCAGTGACTTTGGCTAAGTCGATTCGGCCCCGATGGTGTGCTGGCTAGATGGCCTAATTGTGACAGCGGCGCGGTACTAAAGATGCCCGCCAAAGACCTCAATGAGGCTCAGACCCACCTGTTTTGTAAAAGCGACGGGTTTCTGAGTTTTTGCGGTTGACGATTGCCCGCTGCGTCAATAAATTTTGCGGTTCTTCGGCTAATAGCTGGAGAAGATATCTCTAAATGTCCAACTCCCATTTTCGCGAAGCTGTGTATCTCACGTAGCGGAGTCTTGGGCCAAAAACACGGAGTCAAACTGTGTTGGTGTACATAAAGAGGTCGTGATCAAATTGAAAATTTAACACTGTTGTTGAGGGTCCTTGGGTGGCTAGTGCAAAAGAAGTAATTCGCATTCGTATGGAAGCATACGACCACTCTGCACTTGATCAAAGTGCACAGGAAATCGTGGAAACAGCCAAGCGCACTCACTCTGAGGTGCACGGCCCGATTCCACTGCCGACGCGGATCGAACGATACACCGTTCTGTCTAGTCCCTTCGTCAACAAAAAGGCTCGCCAGCAATTTGAGATTCGCACCCATAAGCGTGTAATCGACATTGTCGAAGCAACAGCCAAAACGATCGAAGCCCTGAACAAGCTCAGCTTGCCCGGTGGTGTTGAGATCAAGATTAAGGCGATTGCTAAAGGCGGCTAAGTGGTTAGCGGTTGCTAGTGTTGTCCCGGTCGGCGGAGGCATTCGCTGGCCCGATAAAACAAAACGAGATTTATCTATATGGTTTGGAAGTCTGAGGGATAAGTCCCCGGTGATTGCTGGGTGATCTTCTTTCAGGCGGTACCAATTGGAATAAGGCAAATAGTCATGGCAAAAGGCATACTCGGCCGCAAGGTCGGGATGACTCAGGTATTTGATCCTGAGACTGGAATTGCGACACCGGTAACGGTTATTGAAGCAGGCCCCTGCAAGGTCCTTCAGTTGCGCACAAAAGAAAAAGATGGCTACACAGCGGTCCAATTGGGTTTTCTAGACAAGAAGCGCCCGCAGAAAGACAAGCGTACTCGCCAGAGTCAGGCTTCTCGCGCTGAGCGCGGCCACGTCGCGGATATCAAGAGCAAGCGTAGCAAAGCATTGGCTGCTGCCGGTGTTGAATTGCCAGCCAAAGCGGGCTGTGATCCCAAGAAGTTTATTCGTGAGCTTCGTGGTGACACTGAAGGCTACGAAGTTGGCCAGGACGTTGGTGTTTCGGTTTTGGCCGAAATCGGTCGCGTGGATGTCAGCGGCATCAGCAAGGGCCGTGGTTTTGCTGGCGTAATGAAGCGTCACAACTTTAGCGGTCAGCGTGCCAGTCACGGTGTGAAGAAGTGTCATCGTCATGCTGGTGGTACTGGCATGTGTGCTTGGCCTGCTCGAACGTTCAAGGGGAAGCGGATGGCCGGTCACTACGGCAATGCTCGCTGTACCTCGCGTAATCTCAACCTTGTTCGGATTGACGAAGAGAACAATTTGTTGCTGGTTGAGGGTGCTGTGCCAGGGCCAAATGGTGGCATGTTGGTGATTCGGGAAACGAACAAGAAGTAGTTTTCTGTCGGTTTATGCCCGTGGCTTTTTGTGCTGTGGGAATCGTTGTTGAGGTTTTTGGATAATCAGTCATGGCTAGTTTGCCAGTATATAACGTGAGCGGTGAAGAGGTCGGCAAGTTCGAGATCGACCCTGCTGCAGTTTCTGCGACGATCAACAAGCAGTTGTTGCACGACGTGGTTCTGATGTATCAGGCCAGTCGCCGACAGGGCTCGCACAAAACAAAAAGCCGCGCCGATGTCGCCGGTAACAAGAAGAAGATGTACAAGCAAAAGGGTACCGGTAACGCTCGTGCTGGTTCGCGTCGCTCGAACATTCGTCGTGGCGGTGGTCACACGTTTGCTCGCACCAACCGTGATTACTCGTATCGCTTGCCTCGTAAGGCAATCCGTGCGGCCACGAAGATGGCGTTGGCGGGGAAAATTCAAGACGATCAGGTTTTGGTGGTGGACGAGCTTTCGCTGGACGCACCGAAGACATCGGTTGTTGCCGGTATGCTCAAGGGTATGGGCTTGGAAGGCAAAAGTGCGTTGATCGCAACTGCCGATCATTCGCCAGTGGTTTACAAGAGTGCTCGCAACGTTGCCGGCGTGCAGGTTTTGCCTGTTAGCGATTTGAATGCGTTGGCGATCTTGAAGCCGCATCGAGTTGTGTTTACCAAAGACGCGATTACAAAAATTAAAGAGGGTCAGGCATCCGCATAGGTTTTGCTTTGAGAAGCAATCGAAAACCGTGTCAGGAATAATGTCAAAGACAAGCGAGAACAGCAATGGCCAAACTTAAAGACATGAAGAACAACACGAAGGCTCCAGAGCGCACTCTGAAGCTGGAGCCTCATCAGATCGTGATCAAGCCGATCGTGACTGAAAAGGGTATGTGGCAAGTGGCTGAATTGAACCAGTACAAGTTCAAGGTTAATCCACTGGCGACAAAGACGGAGATTAAGGACGCAGTTCAGCGCCTGTTTGAAGTGAAGGTTGTCGGTGTTTCGACAATGGTTCGCAAGGGTAAGTTGCGTCGGTCTCGTTTCAAGATGGGACGAACCAAGGATGTTAAGCAGGCGATCGTGACGCTTGCTCCGGAAGACAAGATCGAACTGTTCTAGTCCGGCGGGCAATCGCAGGAACAATCGCAAGGCTTTGGCCGAAAAGAGCTTCGCAAGATTTTAAGCGGAATAAGACATGGGAATCAGAAAATACAAACCAACTTCACCTGGTCGTCGCGACGCCAGTGTCAGTGATTTTGCTGACCTGACTAAAGGCGCCAAGCCAGAGAAGTCATTGCTTCGCCCGCTGAAGAAAAATGCTGGCCGAAACAATCAGGGCGTGATTACGGTTCGTCATCGTGGTGGCGGGCACAAGCGTATGTATCGCGTGATTGATTTCAAGCGATCCAAAGACGGTGTGAAGTCGGTAGTGGACTCAATCCAGTACGATCCAAATCGTAGCGCACGCATTGCGTTGCTGAAGTACATCGATGGCGAGAAGCGATACATCATCGCTCCCGACGGATTAAAGCAGGGAATGACAGTCGAAAGTGGTGCTGATGCTCCGCCGACCGTTGGTAACTGTCTGCCTTTGAAAAACATTCCATTGGCGACCGTGATCCACAGCGTGGAAATGCGACCTGGCCAAGGTGGCGTTCTTTGCCGAAGTGCTGGAACCAATGCGGTTTTGATGGCTCGTGAGGCCAACTGGGCGCAGATCTCGCTGCCGAGTGGAGAAATTCGTCGTGTGCCTGCTACCTGTCGCGCCGTTATCGGCAAGGTTGGTAACAGCGAGCACAGTTCGATTCGCTTGGGTAAAGCCGGTCGTAGTCGCTGGTTGGGTCGTCGGCCGACTGTTCGCGGAACAGCAATGAACCCGATCGATCACCCGCACGGTGGTGGTGAAGGTCGTACCAAGGGTGGTCGCCATCCTGTCAGCCCTTCGGGTGTTCCAGCCAAGGGTGGCCGTACTCGTCAGAAGGCGAAGGCATCCAACGCTGCCATCGTTCGACGCCGCAAGTCGAAGCGTTATGGTCAGTTGAAAGTTTCCAAGTAAGCTCTGCATCCTCCGGATAAAAGAAGTACAGAATTCCAATGAGTAGATCACAGAAAAAAGGCCCGTTTGTCGACGAGAAATTGTTCGCCAAAGTCCAGAAAGCGGATGCGGCCAACAATAAAGAGCCAATCAAGACTTGGGCGCGGGCTTGCACAGTGGTTCCTGAGTTTATCGGATTCACCTTTATGGTGCACAACGGTCGGCAGCACATGAAAGTGCAGATCACTGAAGATATGGTCGGTCACAAGTTGGGTGAGTTTGCTCCAACGCGTACCTTCCGCGGGCATATCAACAAGAAAGGCAAGTAATGTCATTTCAATCGAAACATAAATATGCCCGAATCAGCCCACGTAAGGTGCGGCCGATGGCGGATATGATTCGCGGCAAGTTCGTTGACGAGGCATTGGATATCCTTCGGTACCAACCTCAACGTGGTGCTCGGATGTTAGAGAAAGTAATCAAGACCGCTTTGGCGAATGCTCAGGACCCGGATCAAAATCCCGGCCAGATCGTTCAGGAGCACCGGCTGTACGTGTCAGAAGCGTGCATCGACGGTGGCCCAATGTTCAAGCGGATGAAGCCAAAGGGACGCGGGATGTCAGCCATCCTACTGAAGCGCATGTCACATATTCGAGTTACCCTGGACGAAGTGTAGAGAAACATTATGGGTCAAAAAGTAAATCCAATTGCGTTCCGAACCGGAGTCATGGAAGGCTGGAGAAGCCGCTGGTACGCTCCAAAAGCTGAGTTCGCCAAGTTCCTCGTTGAGGACAAGCAGATTCGGGACTTCGTCAAGAAGCACCCAACGCAAAACTACAAGGCTGCCGGTATCGACAAGATTGAGATCGAGCGAACACGCGAAGAAGTCAAAGTGACTTTGTTTGTGGCTCGCCCCGGTATCATCATCGGTAAAAAAGGGCAGGAAGTCGAAAGGCTTCAGAATGAAATTCAAAATCTAGTCAAGCGTAAGATCAATCTGAAGATTGAAGAGATCGCTCGACCAGACATGCAGGCTCAACTGGTCGCCGAAAAGGTCGCCGAGCAGTTGATGCGACGATCAAGTTTCCGCCGGACCATGAAGCGTGCTTCGGAAGAAACGATGGACGCTGGTGCAAGGGGCATCAAGATCCAGTTGGCGGGACGTCTTGGCGGTGCTGAGATGGCTCGACGCGAAAAACAAATTAGTGGCTCGATTCCGCTGAGCACCATCCGGGCGAAAATCAACTACGGCTTTGCCGAAGCATTGACGCCTCAGGGTCACATCGGAGTTCAAGTGTGGATTAACCAAGGTAACTACGGAGAAGAAGACAATGTTGATGCCAAAGCGGGTCAAGCATCGAAAGGTCCAAAGAGGTCATATAAAAGGTAATGCGACCCGCGGCAACCGAGTTGTCTTTGGGGAGTACGGGTTACAATCGCTCGACACTGGCTGGTTGAAGGCTCAGACGATTGAAGCGGGACGTATCGCTGCACAGCAGTACATTCGCGGAACGGGTAAATTGCACATTCGGGTTTTCCCGCATCGAAGTATCACTTCGACGCCACTGGAAACGCGGATGGGTAAGGGTAAGGGAGAGCCAGAATACTGGGTCGCCACTGTCCGCCCGGGGACAATTCTTTATGAGTTGTCTGGTGTCAACGAGCAACAGGCGAAAGTTTGTTTCGCGCGTTTGGCTCACAAGCTGCCATTCAAAGTACGAATGGTAAAACGAAAGAAGATGTAACCTGACTCGGCAGAGTTCGGTTGTGTAAAGTTTTCTGAAGTCTGGCGACTTCAGAGAACTTCCGTGACAAATAAGTTTTAAGTTTAGATCTGGGAATTCAAGGCGATGGCCACGATTACTGAAATGCGAGAAATGGGCGACGAGCAGTTGGCTGCGACGCTTAAAGAAGCATCCAAAACCTTGTTTGACAACCGTGTTAAGGCCCAGACTGATCGGCTGGAGGTTCCTTCGGAACTGCGACGCAGCCGTAAGTTGATCGCTCAGATCAAAACACTTCAGAGCGAGCGCAGGATCAAAAAGGCAGCTGAAGCGGCCAAAACTGCAGAGTAATTTTTTAAGCGAACAATACACAACAGGAACGATCGTCCTTCGCCATCGGTTTACTGTTTTACCAAACGAACCGACGATCCTTTAAACCAGAGAAACTGACATGCCCAAACGATTAATGACTGGCCGCGTGAAAAGCGACAAAATGTCCAAGACACGTGTCGTCGAGATTGCTCGATTGGTGAAGCACCCCAAATACAAAAAGTTCTACCGTGACCGCACGACTTGTTACGTCCACGACGAAAACAACGAATCGGGTGAAGGTGACACTGTTCAGATCATCGAATCACGCCCAATGTCAAAGAAGAAGCGTTGGACGTTGGTCAAGGTGATTGAAAAAAGTAGTGCCGTCGACGTGGCTGCCATGCGTGCAGCTCGCCGATTGGAAGAAGCTCGTAAGGCAGAGGTTGCCGCCTCGAGTGGAAGTGACAAAACGAAGCCTGCTGAGCCGGCTGCAGAAGAAGCACCAGCGACCGAGACACCGGCTGCTGAGTAATTCCCCGTTATCACTAAGACCTGAATTTGCAAACCGCGTACTTAAGCGTTCAAGACAATGATTCAACAAGAAACAAGACTGGAAGTCGCTGACAATACTGGTGCACGAGAAATCATGTGCATCAAGGTTCTCGGCGGATCGCGTCGTCGGACCGCTGGTCTGGGTGACGTCATCGTTTGCTCAGTCAAAAGCGTGATTCCCGGCAGCGACGTGAAAAAGAAGTCCGTCGTCCAAGCCGTGGTTGTTCGCACGAAAAAAGAGACACGCCGTGAAGACGGTAGCTACATCAAGTTCGACAACAACGCTGCGGTTTTGATCGACAAGGATCGCAACCCACGTGGCACGCGTATCTTTGGTGCGGTTGCTCGCGAGCTTCGTGAGAAGAAATTCATGAAGATCGTTTCGCTGGCCAACGAAGTCATTTAGTTTGGTGTGCCAGTTAAGTTGATGTGCCTGAGTTAGGCAGTAACAAAACAACGCCGTTTGTTCGGCAAAACATGACCGGTCGCTGGAATCATCAGTGACCACAATTACCCGGACGCCGGGAGGAGAAAGCGGCACAATGGCTGCTCGATTAAAAGAAAAATACGATAGCGAGATTCGCGAAGCGGTCGGAAAAAAGCTGGGATGTAGCAACATCCACGCCACTCCGAAGCTGGACAAGATCGTGATCAACATGGGCGTTGGTTCAGCGACCCAAGATAAAAAAGATTTGGCTGACGCCAGCGATGCGATGGGTTGGATTGCAGGTCAAAAACCTGTCATCACCAAAGCTCGCAAGTCAATCGCCAACTTTCGATTGCGTGAAGGTCAGGCGATCGGTTGTAAGGTTACCCTTCGCGGTGACCGGATGTACGAATTCATGGATCGACTCTTCACGCTGGTTCTGCCACGTGTACGCGACTTTCGCGGAGTTAGCTCCAAAGCGTTTGACGGCAACGGCAACTATAGCCTTGGCCTGAACGAGTACTTGGTTTTCCCGGAACTCAACCCTGACAAATTTACCCGAACTCAAGGCATGAACATCGTGTTCGTGACAACGGCAGAGGATAACGAAGGCGGTCGGGAACTACTGAGAATGTTTGGCATGCCCTTCAAAGAAGATGCGGCCAAAAAAGTTTAGCGTAGTAGATTAATTTTTTTGCTGTGGCCGGTGGTCGCAGACTAGTGAATCATTTTTTAAACAACAGGCTTCTGCTGTGGCACGAAAATCAAAAATCGCCAAAGCGAATCGGCAGCCGAAATATTCGGTTCGGCGTGAACGCCGATGCAAATTGTGTGGCCGTCCTCGTGGCGTCTATCGAAAATTTGGAATCTGTCGAATTTGCTTTCGCAACCTTGCTGACAAAGGGTTGATCCCCGGCGTACGCAAGGCAAGTTGGTAAAGGCAAGGTAAGGGAAACTATACGACTATGATGACTGACCCGATTGCCGACATGCTTACCCGCATCCGTAACGCTGTAAGTGTTGAACGGCCAAATGTTGATATGCCCATCTCCAAGATGAAATCAGGCGTCGCTGACGTTTTGAAGCGCGAAGGTTTTATCTGGGATTGGAAAGCGGAAGAGGCTACACCCGTTGGCCAACTCCACATTGATCTAAAATACGGACCAAGTGGCGAAACTGTCATTCGGCACGTGAAACGTATCAGCAAACCAGGCTGCCGCGTTTACAGCAGTGCCAAAGATCTGCGTCCAGTGCTTAACGGTTTGGGGATTTCGATCCTCAGCACCAGCAAGGGCTTGATGAGCGATCGAGAAGCTCGCCAGCAAAAGGTTGGCGGCGAAGTGCTGTGCGAGGTTTGGTAGAACAACTTGGCCGCCGGTTGCACCGAGCGGTTCCAAGAGGTTTGGATTTGAAAATTTAATCAGGGCTGTCGGGAACCCGATGGCGAGATGAAAACAAAACAACGTAGTAGTTCTTGACCATGGTGGTCGGAACGATTGGAAAGAACAGATGTCACGTATTGGCAACAAAATCATCAACGTCTTGGACGGCGTCAAAGTCAGCGTCAACGGCGACGCGGTCAACGTCGAAGGGCCAAAGGGCAAGCTCAGCTTTCCGTTGGACCCGAAATTGGCGGTGAAGGTCGAGGACGGAACCGTTTCTGTCTCTCGTAGCTCTGACGTTCGTACAGCACGTGCCATGCACGGACTGACTCGTGCGGTGATCCAAAACATGATCATCGGCGTCAAAGACGGTTACGAAAAGAAACTGGAACTGCAGGGCGTCGGTTACGTTTGCAAACTTTCTGGCAAGACGTTGTCTTTGCGTGTTGGTTTGGCTAACGAATTGAAGAAGGAAATTCCGGCAGGATTGGAAGTGACCTGCCCGGATCAAACACACATTGATGTTAAGGGCTGCGATAAGCAGCAAGTCGGTCAGTTTGCTGCCGAAGTAAGAGCGTTGAGAAAGCCGGAGCCTTACAAGGGTAAGGGAATTCGATACGTTGGCGAGCAAGTCAAGATCAAGCCAGGTAAGTCGGCTAAAGCGTAGTAAGTGGTCGGACTCTTTAAGTGGTCGGACTCTTTAAGGGTCGCCTGAGACGTCTGATAGACAGAACAAAGATACAAAAGCGAGATTACGGTGAGACAACAAAAACTTCTTAACAAACAGCGCTGGCGCCGCTCCAATCGAGTCCGTAAGGGAATTCGTGGTGATGCGACGCGCCCTCGTTTGACCGTGCATCGAAGCAACAAGCACATTTATTGCCAAGTCATTGACGACGAAGCGGGTAAAACATTGGCCTCGGCCAGTACTCGCGACAAAGATCTGGCTGGCAAAGTGAAGTACGGTGGAAACTGCGAAGCGGCGAAAATCGTCGGTGAGGCAATCGCCGAAAGAGCCAAGGCTGCTGGTGTGAAACAGATTAAGTTTGACCGTGGCAGTTTTAAGTTCCACGGACGTCTGGCTGAATTGGCCAACGCCGCCCGTGAAGGCGGACTCGATTTCTAAGAACATATTTTAAAAACACTTTTTCTCGCCAGAGTGGTATTGGTCGGGATTCATAGCAACGAGGTTATTGTGGCACAAGACAATCAATCAGGTACGATCGAACGAACGGTCAAAATCAAGCGCTGTGCAGCGGTTGTAAAAGGTGGACGTCGTTTCAGCTTTGCCGCCATGGTCGTTTGCGGCGACGGTGACGGAAAGGTCGGCTGGGGCTATGGAAAAGCCAACGAGGTTCAACCGAGCGTTGAAAAAGGAACCAAGCAAGCCATGCGTTCCATGGTGAAGGTGCCAATCGTTGACGGTTCGCTGCCGCATCGAGTCGATGGACGCTTCGGAGCTGCCCGAGTGGTTTTGCTTCCTGCTGGTCCCGGTACGGGTATCATCGCTGGCTCTGCCGTTCGCGCTGTGTGCGAGGCCGCTGGCATCAAGAACATTCTGACCAAAAGCTTCGGCAGCAACAATCCAGTGACATTGGTCAAGGCAACGATTGAAGCGTTGACTCGCCTGCGTACCAAAGAGGACGTAGAAAACTTGAGAGGAGTCCAGCTGTGAATTTAAACGATGTCAATGAAGGCATTCACAAGTACAAGAACCGTAAGCGTATCGGACGTGGTACGGGTTCTGGTCTTGGCAAAACCTCTGGACGCGGTCACAAAGGCCAGCGCTCTCGAGCCGGTCACTCTCAGCATCCTACCTTCCAAGGTGGAGCAATGCCGATGATCCGTCGCGTCGCCAAACGCGGTTTTTTCAACAAGTTTGCTCCAATCGTGGGCGAAGTCAATGTTGCAGATCTCGAGCGTCGATTTGATGCGGGGGCTGAAGTGACACCAGCCTCACTTAAAGAGCAGTCGCTGGCGAACTACCGCTACGATGTGCTGAAGGTCTTGGGCGACGGTGAGATCACCAAAGCGATGACAGTGTCAGCTCATAAGTTCAGCAAATCGGCGAAAGAGAAAATCGAAAAAGCCGGTGGCAAGTGTGTGGTTCTGGAAACGGCCAAGCCGGTCGTCAAGAACAAGATGGGTTCCAAGAAGGCTGCTCAGGCGGCTGGGAAGTAGGCTCCCACTTAACCAATCAACAGAAGGCGAATTTCGGTCACCGATGACTTTGGAATTCGCCTTTTTTTGGTTATCGAGTGCCAACGCCGGCTCAGCCGGTATTGCCGCGAGGCGACTTTTTAACGACAATTTCCCGGACTTTCCAAGACTGGGATTCCCGATGCGAACGTGGGATTGAAATAGGTGTCTTGCCTATCATCTTTAAAGGTGATCTGCCACAGCGGAGCAGTCTTTCCCACCAACGGACATTACAAAAACTAACGAAAATTTGGCTTGGTCCAGTGGCCGCAGCCAATTTCAGGAAACAGACGATGCTAGAAAAACTACGGATCATCTTCACCATTCCCGAGCTTCGTCAGAAGATCTTATTGACGATCTTTCTGTTGGCGATCTACCGAGTGGGTTGGCAGATTCCGCTTCCGATCATCAACCAAGAGGAAGTCGCCGCAGCGGCGTCGAACATGGATTCGACCGTTGCCAACTTCCTGCAAAAGGTTGCGATCTTCAGCGCCAGTTCTCTAACCAGTGCAACGATCTTTGGACTGGGAATCATGCCTTACATTTCGGCGTCAATTATTCTGCAGTTGCTGGGGACGGTTTACAAACCACTTGAAGAACTGAAGAAGGAAGGCGAAGCGGGACAAAGGCGTCTCACGGAGTACACCCGTTATTTGACCGTCGTCTTGTGCCTTATTCAGTCCACCGGGTACCTATGGTTCATCATGAGTAGTTCCGGTGACGGGCCTAGCATGATTGCGCCCGAATTTATGAATGCCAATAATCAGTTGACGTTCTTCTGGGGTTTGACTTCGGTCTTGATCATGACATGCGGTAGCGTGTTTTTGATGTGGCTCGGTGAGCAGATTGATGAATACGGTATTGGTAATGGAATCAGTCTTCTGATCATGGCCGGTATCGTGGCTCAGATGCCTCCAGCGCTCAATGGATTTTTGGGCAATGCTTCTCTTAGTCTTCAAGGTACTTCTGGCGGCAACGTGGGTCTGGAGAAGATCATTATGTTGGCGGCGATGTTCATTGCCGTTGTGGTTGGTGTCGTATTTATCACGCTGGCCCAGCGACGGATTCCAACACAAAGCGCAAAACATGTACGCGGTCGAAAGATGTACGGTGGCACTCGCCAGTATATGCCGCTGAGAATTAACCAAGCCGGTGTAATGCCGATCATTTTCGCTCAATCTCTATTGATGCTGCCTCCTTTGCTGTTCACGTTTATGGGGCGTTGGTCAGGCGGTGGTTTCTTGGGTAATGCATTAGGTAATCTTGGCCAAGCGTTTCAGTCACCAGCATCGATGATCTACAACTTGACATATATCGCGATGATTTATTTCTTCTGTTACTTCTGGACAGCGATCATCTTCAACCCCAAAGAGATCAGCGACAATATGAAGGATTCGGGAACCTTCATCCCCGGCCATCGTCCGGGGCGTCGTACAGAAGAGTACATCAATGCCGTAATGGAGCGTATCACTTACGTTGGCGCGGGATTCCTTGCACTGATCGCGATTGTACCGATGTTGATCTCGACCACGATGGATGTCGATTTCATGGTGGCTAGTTTCTACGGCGGTACGGGCCTTCTGATTGCCGTGAGCGTGGCGTTTGACTTGGTTCAGAAGATCGACAGCCACCTCGTAATGCGGAATTACAAGGGTCTGCTTGACTGATTCGGTTGGGTTCTCCAAATGAAAACGAAGGCCTTGTTCACAACGTGTTTGTGAGCAAGGCTTTTTTTTGGATAGGCTTACGCAGAGCTTGAAGACGATCTCAAGTTGTTGTCTGTGTAGTCGATCTCGCAAGAGATTGGAGGGTTGGCTCTTTTGGGTTGTCCAACCACCCGCGATTTGTCCCCTGCTTTGTCGCGGTGCAGCCCAAGCTGCCCGGTTTTGTTTGAGCAGAACTCTGTGAAGCCGGACGGCTCGCGGCATGGCACTTGCTTTAGGCCGGAGGCCGACACAAAGCGCTCCTTGAAAGTTGTGTCGGCCTCCGGCCTTTGTGAGTGATTCAGCTAATTCCGGTGGCTTACACCACTGGCAAAGGATTTGTCGGCCTCCGGCCTGAAGCACTTTGACAACAATATGGAATTCTGAACAACCTGCTACTGAAGATCTAAAATGAGTGCTCGCAGGCGAAGCAATGGCCTAGTTCGATGACCAATAAAGCACAACACTTACCGCCCTGTAACGCCTTCTTTTAGGTAGAAAAGTGCTCCACAGCCTCCGCAGAAGATCGCGTGGTTCATCATCAATTCCGACGCGATCTGAGCGGTCAGTGTTTGATGGCAATTACCACAGGTTCTGGTATCTGTCTCGGAGAGGGCGTCTTCTTTTTTGCTTGCCGCTCCGCGGAAATATCGTTCTTGAACGTCTTGCGGCAGTTTCTTTTCGGCGTCTTTTAGTTCACCTTCGATGCGTGCGCGTTCTTCTTTGAGGGCTTTAAGCTCATCCCGTACCTTGTTGATGATGCGCTCGGCTTCAGTGGTAGCTTTGGCGACGTTTTCTTTGGCCTCTTTGACTTCTTCTTCGATGACGTCCTGTTTTTCCAGCATCTCGAAGATTTCGTCGGCCAGTACGCTGTTGGCCTGTTCGTCGGCAGCGATGCGGTCTTTGAGCAATTGGAATTCTTTGTTGGAATCCGCTGCGTTAAGCTGACCTTTCATGTTTTCGACTTTGGCCTCACGTTCGCCCAATTGTAATTGTTTGGCGTTGGCTGCCATGTGATTGGCTTTTGAGGTTTCCACGGCCTGCTCGAGAGCTGTTTCAAAAGTCGCTTGATTATTTTGGGCAATTTTTGCCTGAAGCGGGCCCTTTCGCATACGCTCATCAATGTCCGCCAGTTGACGGTGCATCCGGTGAAGTGTTCGCAGTAAACCGAAGTCAACACTCATGCTTGTCAGATATCAAATAGTGGGAGGAGGAACGTGCAGCCTACATTGGGCGTCGCAGATCCAAGCATCATACCAAATCCAGCCGGTATTTGGAGAGTAGGGAAGATGCCTCACGCAAAGGCGCTAAGACGCAAAGAAAGCACTCGTTGGTGTCAGATCTATGTGATGTTCAGCGAGTCCGACCAAGCCACTATTAATGGCTAATTGTCTCTAGTGCTTCGTCCAGATTTGGAATTAGGATTTAGATGAAAGCGAAAGGGCGCGAGCCCTCCAGTCTCCCCTGTTAATCAGTTGGTTTTTATGCCGGGCGGCTTGCGCCTTTACGCTTTAAGAGCGAACCGGTAACCCGAAGATTGAATCAGGATGACGCACTAGCCATCATTACTACCTGCGGTAGCGTCATTTGAGTGAATAGAATGAGCAGAAAACCCCAAAGAATTTGATCGATGCAGCGGCCAATCGCTATCTCGGAACACTGCGACGCCGCAGGACCCAGCCCGGAAGGAGAAGTAGAGACACCCATGCTACCAAAGTAATCCACTCCCCCCATTTGGGTATGACGCGCGATTTTTGTTTTAGATCTTCGATCGAAACTAGCTGGCCATCGTTGATCGTGCACAACTGACGGATTTTCTCGAACTGTTTGCACAGACCGATGGAGTGCGAGGTGCCATCAAGCAGTAGGACTGAATTCCCTCCAATGACTTTGCTAAAACTGTGATGAAGCTCATGTGCGCAGCACTGCTGACCTCCAACCTGATTGGACCGCTGGAATATTTCCACGACTTGGTCAATCGTTAAATCTTCTGGCTTGGTCCATGGTACGGGATTGGCGAAGTCTTCTACGAGCATCAGGGTGTGTGAACAACCGTCGGTAATGTCTGCAAAATCAGAGGTCTGCGCCCCGTCGAAGGCTGTTCCCGGCCCGGTGACCAGTTTGTAGGTGGTGGTTCCTGCGGGGGGCGGATTTCGACCCCAAACATTCTGCGGACATTGATAGGCGGGCGGGGTTTGGGCCAGCAGTTTACGGTTGTTCGGCCCGTCCTATGGTTCGTCAAAATCGTAACTCTCGTAGAGAGCTTGTTGTTCTAGCATTGGAAGGAGGAGTACTCGCCAGCTGTGCAGCGGTTTTCCAGTCTCATCTGCAACATAAGCAGGAGCAAAATGTTTGTGCATGCTGTGATAGATCTGCATCGCCAGCCCTGATTGCCTCACATTGTTCAAGCAGTATGTTGCCCCTGAATGAGTACCGCGGGTCGACGAAGCCAGCGGTAACAACAAAGCGACCAGTATCGCCGATACCGCCAGCGTAACGATCGAGAGCCTAACGGATCGCCGCTGATTCTTCGGCAGTGGCATGAACCAGCACCACCATGCGATCAAGACGCAAATGGTCAACACCACTGCGACGATTCGGTAATACGCCGAGACACCCAAAACGGTTGTCAGATAGAACAGCGCTGGCAGGGTAAAGGTAAACGAGGCGTTGTCGGATTGCTGTGGCATGCAGCGCCTTTTTGGATTTGGTCCAAGATGAGACGACAATCGGAAAAGAAAAACAGCCTGCCAGAGAACTCTCTGACAGGCTGCATTGATTGTAACTGAATCTGACTCTCGAGGCCCTAATTCAGTGAAGTTCCAGTGAACATATGGTCCATTTCGCGATTGTCGAAATTGAACAATGACTGCATTCCCTCACCCTGTTGTGCAGGCTGAAACGAGTCTTCAAAAGAAGCATCATTGCTGGCTTGTTGATAGTCGCTGCCCTTGTTGGTCGTGGGGACTTCAACAGGATTTTCATCTTTGTTGTCAACTCGAGAATCGAGTATCGGGAATTCGGGAACAAATCCCTCTAGCGTCTGGCTGCGAACGGGATTCTGCAGCTTTCGAACCGCTTTGGCTTCGATCTGGCGAACACGCTCACGTGTCACTTTAAAGATGCGGCCAACTTCTTCTAGCGTATAAGTATAACCATCGCCCAAACCGTATCGCAGTCGAATGATCTCTCGTTCACGATAGGTCAGTGTCTTGAGCAGGCTCTCGATCTTGTCACGCAGGATACCGTTGGTCGCAAGTTTGACCGGATTGTCGTTAGACGAATCTTCAATGAATTCGCCGAAGCTGCAGTCGTCGCCCTCGCCCACAGGTCGATCAAGAGAAACTGGATGACGACCGATGTCCATGACGCGGCGCACTTCCTCAACAGGCAGTTGAGCGCGCTCGGCGATCTCTTCCATGGTTGGTGGGCGACGCGTTTCTTGCAGCATCGCTTTCTGAATGTTTCGCAGACGTGACAAAACATCGATCATGTGAACTGGAATGCGAATGGTACGCGCTTGGTCGGCGATCGCCCGTGTGATTGCTTGGCGAATCCACCAAGTTGCATAAGTCGAAAATTTGAATCCACGTCGGTATTCGTACTTGTCGACCGCTCGCATCAGGCCCGTGTTGCCTTCTTGAATCAGATCAAGGAAGCTCATGCCCCGGTTGCGGTATTTTTTCGCGATGGAGACAACCAATCGCAAGTTGCAACCGGACAGCGTTCGTTTCGCGTTTTCAAATTCCTTGTAGAATTTCTCACAGGCTGCAACGCGTGTCGCCAAACTTTCAGGACTTTCCTGAACCTGAAGGACGAGACGAACCAGTTCGCTTTTCAATCGTCGGACTTCGCTGCCAGAGAGTTCGAAGTCAGATTCTCCGGCGATTTGCTTCTTGATGCGGTCGATGCGTGAGGAGATGCCCTTCATCTGCTTAATCAATGGACTAACCCGTCGCGAACGCAGGCTTAATTCCTCGACCAAGGTGACCAGCTTTTTGCGACGCGCGAGGAACTGCACACGTGCCGCTTTCTTTTCACCGGCGGCAGCAGATTTCGAAACGAGGACTCGAAAGTCTTTTTCGTTCTGCTTTTGCAGATGATCAATGGTCTTAAAGTTGTGCGGCATCCGAGCAAGAATTTGCTCTTTGGTCAAATTCTCGGTCAGCGAAACTTTGACCGTGCGATCGAATGGCAGTTCGCCTTCGTAAACACGGCGAAGTGTTTCGACGGTCGCCGAAAGTGCGTATCCGTTGGACAAAACAGCACGGCGATATTGCTTGCGGGCAATCTCGATACGTTTGGCTAACGAGATTTCCTCATCGCGTGTTAGCAAAGGGATCACCGCCATCTGGCTTAGATACATTCGAATTGGGTCGTCGCTGGTTTTGGTCAGCTTAGCTGTGACGTTGACTTCTTCAATGTCGACTGTTGCTTCAGCCTTAAGCAGTTCGTCGGGAGAGGGTTCGTTGAATCCTGCTGGTGGTTCGTCGCAGAGTTCGATGCCAGAACCCTCTAGCGCGGCGACCAGCGTGTCCAATTTTTCGGCGCCAGTCGTTTCATCGGGCAGGAAGGTGGAGATTTCGTTATAGGTCAGGAATCCCTGAGCTTTACCTTTTTTGATCAGAGCGTTGAGGTCATTAATCTGAATATCCATCGCGTCAGTTCCTCCTGCAAGATCCATCTTGCAAATCGACGTTTCAATCGTGAACGACAACCGAGCCAGTAAATTGGTGGAGTGTCGTTCAGTCATATTCAACGAGTTCGGTTGCTACCCATCCGTGGGAGCAATTAAACCTTGTCGTTGTCGGGTCTGTCTCAATAACTCCTCCAACGCCATAGCCTCTTCATCGGCCTCTAGCGAAGGTTGTTGGAGTTTGGAAATTCTTGCCTGTTCTGCAGACTGGATTTGTTGGCGATTGAATGCCTCAATCACTGTTTCCAGTTGAGCATGAACAGGCAGTTCGATTCCTGTATTGTCTGCTTTGGCGGCGGCCTGTTTTTTAGTCGCTTCATCCAGAAGGTATTCGACTACGTTTTTCAGCACCGGATCGTCCACATGCAACATTACGCTTTCATAAGACGCTTCCCGACCGTCATGGAAAAACTCTCCGATTGTCTCGAAGATTGCCTTGAGCGGTCCGAATGCGAATTGTTCGGGTGAAACCCTTTCGATAGCGATATCCGCTAACGCAGGTTCGGTCAAAATTAATTCCAGCAGTTCCGTTTCTTTGATGTCGAATTGGCTGAAGTCAACTTCGTTTGTGTTTGGTTGGGCCAAATCTTCTTGACGGAACCGCGCGGGCCGAGTTGAGTTTCTCAGTTCCGTCAGCCGAGCCTTTACTTGCTCGCGCGTCGTTTGGAATTGTCTGGCCAGACGCGTCACCATCTGATCTTGCCGCAGACTTTTGGCGGCGGACGCGGCGATTACGCTGGCAGGCACCTGAGCCACAGTTTTGAGAATGTTCTCGAGAGCTTGGTTGGCGGCGTGGGTTTGGTTGACTAAATCGATGCCCTTGGTTTCGACATTGATCTTGTGTGCCAGTGCATCAGGGGCTTGGTCGACCAGCCCTTGAAAGGCGCCCGCGCCCTGTTGTTGGACATAGTCGAACGGATCAGAGCCCTCGGGCAGAGATAGGATTCTCAGGTCCATGTCTTGGGCAACGAACAGATCCAGAATCTGGTTCGTGCGTTTTTGTCCCGCTTCATCGCCGTCGAGTACAAGCGTGACTTGATCGGCAAAACGCTTGATCAATTTGATGTGACGTTCGTTGAGCGCCGTTCCCAGTACGGCAACGGTGTTTCTTAAGCCCGCTTGATAGGCAGCGATCACATCGGTGTAACCCTCGACGATGGTTAGGCGGCGTTCTTTTTGAACATCGCGGTAGACGTGGCTGAGCCCGTAAAGATTGTCGCTCTTGGTGAACAGAAGCGTCTCGGATGTGTTAACGTATTTCCCTTTGGGTTCGTCTTCGGTGCCGTAAATTCCCGGCACAACGCGGCCGCCAAAACCAATGGGCCGCTGTTGAAGGTTTTGAATCGGGAACAGCACTCGGCCGCGAAAACGTTCGTACCAACCACCGCGCTGATTGGCCATCACCACGTTGCACGCGTCAAGGATTTCTCCAGTGAATTGTGTGCTACGTGCTTGGTCCATTAGCCATGACCAAGCCAACGGAGCAAATCCAATTTTGAATTCGGCGATTGTTTGATCGGTTAGGCCACGGTCAGAAAGGTAGTCGCGTACGGGAGCAGCGTCATCAGAGTGAAGCAGGAACTGGTGGTACTTTTCTTGAGCCCATTCCATCGCCGCGAACAGAGTGTTCTTGTCACGGGCGGAACCTTTTTCTATTTTTCGCCCAGACTTGGTGATTTGAATACCGGCTTCGTTGGCCAGAAATTCGAGCGCTTCACGGAATCCAAGGCTGTCGCGCTTCATCACGTAAGAGAACACGTCGCCGCGATCGGCACATACCCAGCACGCCCAGCTTTGGCGAGATTCGTTGATTTGAAAGGACGGGCGTGAGTCCTCATGCCATGGACACAGGCCGACATAGTTGCCGCCCTGCCGGCGAAGCTGCATATCACCACCGATCAAGCTGACAATATTTGTCGCTTGTTTCACTCGATCCTTTAAATCGAAGTCCGGCAGCACTGGAATCGTTCTCGCTGTGATTGACAAAATGGGCGTGAGCTAAATGAATTGGCCAGCAGCCAAGACGATTTTAGCGACGCGTTGGTTCGTCAGGAGAACAACAAAAAGAAGCGAGCAATGATCGAACAAAAGCCGGTACTTTGCTCTACCGCAGGGCAGCTTTGATAACTGCAATGGCGGTCCTGTTGGCAACCGAAAGCCTGCAACATCCAATGTTGCAGTGAGAATTCGCTGTACAGGAAGGTTTCGTTTTTGGGTGTCCTCCATGACACAGCACTCTAACCTAAAACAGAACCTCTTGTTCGGTCAACGTCAATCTTTTGTGATTCTCTGGTGACCGCTCGATTCTACCAGCACTCTTGCTATCGGTCCAAGGACTAGGTGGGGAATCTATTTTTCGTCGCGTCATGGATCTGGCGATTTGAACGATATTCGAAGAAAATGTGGCGGGTATTTACCAAGTCTAGTCTCTTGTTTCGACAAATTGGGCTATAAGATCTTTGTTGGAATACTTGTTCATAACACAGTATCCAATTGAGCCTCCGCTGTTGATGAGGCCACGATGCCCCAATTTTTCGTCTCCATCTTACCTTCTCTACCTTCGATCGATTACCGCTTGTGTCTGAGCAATCCGCTGAACCTGAATTAAATCGTCCTGCCCCGTCCGACAGGCGGCGTCCTGAAACAAGATCGCCACGAAAGTCGCGACTGTGGAAATACTTGTTGATTCTGATCTTCCTTGGTGCCGGCGTATTGGTTGCCGTACAGATGATCAACCCGACAGACCAATCCATCGAGGAATTTGAACAGTTGGACACTGGTGCATCGTCAAAAGCGGCATCATTGGACAGTGATACCGCTGATGAAGATTTACAAGTCGTTGGCGTCGATAATTTGGACGGCCGATTAGCCAACATGGTCAGCGACCAAGTCATTGAGGCGGCCAGCCATCCGCTTGAGCCCGTTCTCAAGATGGCTGAAGAAGGCGTGCGAAGAATAGAGCGTCAGGTCAATGACTACACCGCGACGATAATTTCTCAGGTGACCGTTGGTAAAACACTTCAACCTGAGAAGCGTATCTTCTGTAAGATACGCCATCCCAAAACGGTTGACGCAGGATTGGCTTTGCCCGGCCAAGAGGTTCCATTTAGTGTCTATTTGGAAATGTTGGCTCCCAGATCGATCGCCGGTCAGGAGGCGATCTGGGTCAAAGGGCAGAACGATGACAAACTGATTGGTCACACTACCGGTTTGCTGAATGTGAAACGCGCTTACTTGGAACCCGCTGGCCCGATAGCGATGAGAGGCAACCTGCATCCGATCTATGAAATTGGGTTTCTCAATTTGGTGAAAAAGATGCGTGAAGTCGGCACACGCGACCTTCAGTATCCTGATTGTAGTGTGGCCGTGACGCGTGACGTTTCGGTTGGCGATAGAAATTGCACGTTGATTGAGATCAAACACCAGCAAGCCGATCCCAAATTCGAATTTCACATTGCCAAAATTTATATCGACCAGCGACGTGACGTTTTGGTCGGCTATGAGGGTTTTCTTTGGCCGGAGAAAGAAAGTGATCCTCCGCCACTGAAAGAAAAGTACTTCTACACTGATTTGAAGATCAATGTTGGCTTGACCGACGATGATTTCTCGCCGGATAACAAGGATTACGATTATCCATCGTGGTAGAAGATTAGGTTTTGATGCGTGGACGTTGTGATCGGCGGAGCGATCAACGACTCTCTTTCAGATACTTGTCCAGCCACGCGATCATTTCCGCTTGGGTTTGCATGACGCTTTGTCGCGCAACATATCCGTGCGACTCATAGGGAAGGATGACAAGCCGCGCCGTGCCGCCGTTGCCCTTGATGGCTTGGTAGAGCCGTTCGCTTTGAAGTGGGAACGTTCCGGGGTTATTGTCCTTTTCGCCGTGCATGATCAACAGCGGACGCTTGATTTTGTCGGCGTGCATGAATGGGCTGATCCGTAAATAGATTTCCGGAGCCTCCCAGAGACTTCGACGTTCGGCCTGAAACCCGAATGGAGTCAGAGTCCGATTGTAGGCACCACTTCTGGCAATGCCGGCTTGGAATAGATCGCAATGGGCCATCAGATTGGCGGTCATGAACGCACCATAGCTGTGGCCACCAACGGCAACACGGTCGCGATCGGCGACACCTTCGGCGACTGCGAAATCGATTGCCGATTGGGCGGCGTCAATGATCTGTTCGATGAAGGTGTCGTTCATGACTTCTGGTTCGCCGATGACTGGCATGGTCGCATTGTCCATGACAGCATATCCCAGCGTCACGAGAGTCAAATGTGAGATGCCCGTCATGCGAGTGAACCGACGAGGGTTACCGACGACCTGTCCTGCCGTCGAAGGGTCGTTGAACTCTTGGGGATAGGCCCAAACCAACAGCGGCAATCGCTGGCCCGGTTGATGGTCCTCAGGAAGATAAAGAGTTGCAGACAATTGTGTGCCATCGGAGCGTTGGTAGGTGACCAGTCGCTTTTTGATGCCGCGAATTTGAGGTGTCGGATCCTTGAAATGGGTGACGGGCGAGACGGTCGTTTTCAACGTTGGGGTCGATGAGATCGTTAAGGTGCGCGTTCTTAGATTCGGCGGTTCAGTGGGAGACTGAAACGAAGTCAGCACGTTCAACAGGCCGGAACGTTGGTCATCAGTTTGGTAAACGGAAACGACTGACTCAAGGCAGCCGTCCTCGCAGCGCCATAGTCGCTCGGTGCTCATGTCAGATAGGTTTTGGCAATCGAGAAACGGCAGGTCGCCTTCTGGAGTCGCTCCCTTACCTGCGCGAAAGACTAAAGCGCTGTGATCCTGTTCGGAGTTCAGTTCTTCAACGACGTAGTGCCCTGCCCTGTTAACGCGCTGTATCAAGTGGCCCGGGTCGCCGTAGCGGTCACGAATGCTGCGATCTTCCACGATCGTATTCTGATCAAATGCTTGTTTCAGATCGTAGAGTCGTTTGGTCACCCATCGCCGGTCGCGATCATATTCGGTGGTGATCACTCGGCGACCGTCTTCAAAATAAGTCAGACCGTAGAACCGGTGTTGGACGTCCATCAATGCTTCCGGTGGGTCGCCAAAAGGAGCCGCGATTTGGAACACTCTGTCCCGGAAGGCAGCCTTTTTGTTTGGGTCGCCACCATCGAGAGCTGTCGAGTAACACACGGTTGCCGGAGACGCTGACATCCAGTGGATCAGACGCGGCTGAGTTCGCACGCCTTCGACGGGAATGTTCGCAGCCACCGGGATTTCGGCGACGGTGAACTGTGGATTGCCCTCTAGGTCGGTGACGCGCACGGACATCGCAAAACTACGCCAAGTGAGCAAGTAGGAGAAAGGGCGCTTCAGCGTTGTCAGCAAAAGGTAATTGCCATCCGGTGACGATGAGGCACCGCAGTACATATCAGCCGAAGTTCGGTGCAACACCGAACCGTCGACCTGTACCGTGATGATTTCGGAGGTGACAATCTGTGCGAACAGGTCCTCGTCGTGTCGGCTCTTCAGCAAGTCCTGATAGGTGCGTGTGGGTGACGTGTCGCCATCGGTCTCTTCGATCCTTGGACCAAGTGGAACCGAAGGGACCTCTGGTATATCGTTGGTGGTCGAGTCTGGCAGCACAGCCATGACGAGACTTTCCCCATCTGGCATCCACTCGAAATCTACCAACACGGTGCAGATGTTGGGGTGAACCAGTACGGCATTATTGGATGCTACTGACGCCACAAACAGCGCCGTGCCCTTCTGATGCAGGACCTCAAACGCAAAGTGGTGACCGTTGTGGGACCAGTGGATTGATCCAATCTTCCGATCCGAAACTTCAGATTCTAAAAAATTGAGATCCGGATGCTTAATCGAGACACGTTCCTCCGGACGAATTGATCCGCTGGATGAACTCGCGATAGGCTTAACGGGACGGCAGGTAATCGCACTTCCAAAGCGTGTGCGAAACTTTGAGTGGCTTTGAGGATCGATCCTTACTCCAGCCAGCCTTAACATGGGCCGCGCAAGATCCTCGATCTCTGGCATCGCAGCCGACTCGATCAGCAACATATGCCTTCCGTCTGGGCTGAGCATGACTGCAGGCTCTTTGGAAGCGCTGATAATGTCGGTGACCGTTTTCGGCGGGGCGAGCCAAGATGTGTCTGAGGGAAGATTCATAGACAGTTGAAGTTAAGCAATTGAGTTGGGGCTGGAATTGGACGTTTCCCAAACGCCACAGATTTGTGTGAACCTGACGACACCGTGGTGTCTCTTTTCAACAACGTGGGCTTTCCAAAATTATTTACACAGCAAAAATTCAGCTTTTCAAGCCGTCTTTCCCCATTCAAATAGCGGGTGAAAGTCGTTTTTCTGTCAAAAACGGCTTTCAGCCGAACATTTGGGGCAACGCTTGGCATCAGAGTTGCGTCTCATTCATAGGAACAGTCTATATCCTGTCAGAATCGCACCCTACGCGATAGTCACGAGGGAGGTCTCAATGATCAAACCAAACCGACCATCTGAAGAAAACGCAGCAAACTCCGGCCCGAAGGTCTCTAAGCCCGAATTGGCCCGGACGTCTAAAGTGCGTTTCGATAACGCCGATGATTTCTCGAACTGGATCGACGGTCAGCTGGACCATCTTGAGGCACTCTATGCCGACTTTTCCAGTCGAGATTCTCTCAGAGGTTACTTCTCCCGATAGCGGGCCTTATGGCCAATCTTAACTAAAGGGCACCTTGGGGGCATTTGGCATCGGCGTTATACTTTGAGGCTTTCGTTTCCTAGCGCAAAGACCTCAAAGTAGAGCCCCATGAACATTCACGAATACCAAGGGAAGCAGCTGTTCAGCCGCTTCGGAGTCAACGTTTTGGAGAACCGCGTCGCCAAGACCGGAGAAGAAGCTGCCAAAGCATTTGACGAACTCGGCGGCAGCGTGGCCGTCGTCAAAGCTCAGATCCATGCGGGCGGTCGAGGCAAGGGAACGTTCATCGAAAACGCTGACCAGCACGGTGTGCAATTGGTCAAATCAGCTGAGGAAGCCAAAACTGCCGCCGCCAATATGATTGGCAATCTTCTAGTCACGATCCAGACTGGCCCAGAGGGCAAGCAAGTCAATCAGGTGATCGTGGAAGCCGGTTGTGATATCGACCGCGAATTGTATCTAGGCATTGTTCTTGATCGTGAGAGCAAAATGCCAGTTTTGATGTGCTCGCAAGAGGGCGGCGTCGAGATCGAAAAAGTGGCTCACGAAACTCCCGAGAAGATCTTCAAGGAGATTTTTGATCCGGCACAAGGAATCGAAAGCTACCAAGTGCGCGGGCTTTGCAAGAAGCTTGGCATCACTGGTAAATCAGTTTTCGCGGCGGACAAGTTCTTTAAGAAACTCTGCCGCATGTATGTGGACACCGACTGTAGCCTGTTAGAGATCAACCCATTGGTGGTGACCAAAGACGGCCAATTGGTAGCGCTTGACGCCAAAATCAACTTTGATTCAAACGCGCTCTATCGTCAGAAGGACGTCCTTGAGATGCGTGACCTGACCGAAGAGGAAGAGTCGGAAGTCCGCGCTGCTAATTCTGGTTTGAGCTACGTGAAATTGGAAGGCAACATTGGCTGCCTTGTTAATGGTGCTGGTCTTGCGATGGGCACGATGGATATTATCAAACTTCACGGCGGCCAACCGGCGAATTTCTTGGATGTCGGCGGTGGTGCGAAAACAGAACAGGTCACCGAAGCGTTCCGCATTATTCTCTCTGACAAAAACGTCAAGGCTGTGCTGGTCAATATCTTTGGCGGCATCATGAAGTGCTCTACGATCGCTGAGGCTGTTGTCGCGGCTGCGAAAACGGTAGGTTTCGAAGTGCCTCTGGTTGTCAGACTTGAAGGCACCGAAGTCGAAGCGGGCCGAAAAATTCTTGAGGAATCGGATGTTGAACTGATCTCTGCCACCGACCTAGACGACGCGGCCAGAAAGGTCGTTGCCACACTGGCGTAGTCGTCCTCGACTGGCACATCCTCAAAACAATAACCAATACAGCACAAACCAAATAACGGAACACAAAAATGAGCATCCTGATCAACAAGGATACAAAAGTCATCTGCCAAGGCATCACTGGTAGCGTCGGAGAATTTCACACCAAGGGCTGTTTAGAGTACGGTACGAAAATGGTCGGCGGAGTCACACCCGGCAAAGGCGGACAAACGGTTCAGGGACTTCCTGTGTTTGACACCGTCGACGAAGCGGTTGAGCAAACTGGCGCTGACGCGACGATGATTTTTGTACCACCACCATTTGCCGCCGACGCGATGCTTGAAGCAATCGCCGCTCGTATCCCAGTGGTCATTGCCGTTACTGAGGGCGTTCCAGTCTTGGATATGGTGCGCGTCTACCGTGCAGCCAAAGAAGCTGGTGTGGTGCTGGTTGGACCGAACTGCCCCGGAGTCATCACGGCCGAAGAGTGCAAGATCGGAATCATGCCCGGCTACATCCACAAAAAAGGTCCTGTCGGCATCATGAGCCGGTCGGGAACGTTGACGTACGAAGCCGTTTGGCAAACCTCGACTCTGGGGCTTGGCCAGACGACTTGCGTCGGGCTCGGTGGTGATCCGATCGTTGGAACCTCGTTCATCGATGTCTTGCAGATGTTTCAGGACGACGACGAAACCGAAGCGATTATGATGATCGGCGAAATTGGAGGCACCGCAGAAGAAGAAGCGGCCGCTTATGTCAAAGAGCACATTACCAAACCCGTTGCCTCGTTCATTGCGGGTGTGACCGCACCTCCGGGCAAGCGCATGGGACACGCCGGTGCGATCATTAGCGGCGGCAAAGGAACGGCTGCTGAAAAGATTGCAGCTTTGGAAGCCGCTGGAATTGAGGTGGCTCAGAGTCCTGCCGATCTTGGTGCGGCAATGAAACGTGCCATCGACAAGGCGTAGTCGATTAATCTGACGCGTCAGCGCATTGCTATCTGAAAACGTAATAAGCCACCGGAGCGATTTCTTCGGTGGCTTTTCTTATTTTGACTTGGCTCACCGCAGACTTTATCATGAGACAGCCGATCAGTTTAGAACACGACGTTTTTGTTGCAGCCTAGCCGAATGAAGAAGATACTAGCCAACTACAAATCGCCGATCATCGTTCTGCTCTGTCATCTGGGGATAAGTGCAAATTTTTTCGCTTGTCAGTATTGATTGAACCCCGCGGGGACGATCAATGGACTTCCACTATTGCTCATACTACTTTTCTGCACTGCGTATCCGTTGTTCAGCCTGTTTTGGAAGGAGTACAGTGCTAAGAAAACGATTGGGATTATCGGTGCTACTCTACTCGCTTGGGTCATTGGTATCGCGGTATCGATGACTATTCCCAATGGAGTAGGCGTGAGGTTGAGCCAATTTTCCGAACAGGACTTTCAAGAAATCTCTGGCCTGATTGACGCCGCTTACAAAAAACATCGCGGCGATTCAGATGAAATTTTGTATGTTCGAGAGTCTGGAAGTTTTTCAAAGGAAATGAAAGAAAGTCACGACATTTTCAACTTGAGTCGCTTTCCGATGCGCCTGTCAAATGGTGAGGACGGTGAGGATTATAAAACGATCGGTTGGTCCGGAGGCATGGTCGGTGGCTACGACGTGGTGATCTTTGAAAAAGGTAATCCGCCGTCGTGGTTGCGGGAATACCGGGCGGTCTACTTGTACGATACAGTCGCCTACTATGGAATCGAGGACTATAAATAGGACAAGCACAGGGGCCAAAAGAAAAAGCCACCGAAATTCCGGTGGCTTTTC
>CALHPU010000051.1 GCA_938036435.1 uncultured Pirellulaceae bacterium
GACAATACCATCATCATTCTTACTTCAGACCATGGTGGACTTTCGACACGCAGCCTGACAAATCGACGGCCCGTGGCAACATCCAACGCACCTTTCCGACAAGGCAAAGGCTCTATTTTTGAAGGCGGGACTCGCGTGCCACTGATCGTAAAGTGGCCGGGCCGAGTAAAAGCCGGAAGCGTTTCGAAAGTACAAGTTACAGGTACTGATATTTATCCGACGCTAATGGAAATGGCCAATGCAAACCAACTTCCAGAGCAACACATCGATGGCGTAAGCTTCGTCCGAGCACTCGACGGAGAGACTTACCAAAGGCCGCCGATGTTTTGGTACAAGTGGATGGCGCGTCCCGACAGCACAGGCGACACCCGCGCGTTGGCTTTGATTGACGGCCCGCACAAGCTCATTCAGTGGATCGATGAAGACTTAGTCGAACTGTTTAACCTCGACAACGACCCCAGCGAACGATCGAACCTTGCTGAAAAAGATCCTGACCGCGTCAAACAAATGCTGGATCAGATTGTCAAGCTTGAGAACGAAATTGGTAGTCTTCGCGAGCAGGGCAAAAAGATGCTCGATCGTCGCATGGAGCGAGCTGCCAGCAAAACAAACAAAGCCGGGACAGACGGCGCGAGTGATAAACAAAAACGCAAAAAGCAACTCGCCACGCCCATCTCACAATAAATCAAGTAGCCGATATTCTATTTTTAGCTTTCGTCATTTTTTGGTTTTACAAATGAATCCTTACCCACAACGCCGGGCCGGTTTCACACTGGTCGAACTACTTGTCGTTATCGCAATTATTGGCATTCTAATCGGGATGCTTCTTCCTGCTGTCCAACAGGTTCGGGAAGCGGCTCGACGTGTCACTTGTTCGAACAATTTGCGACAGTTAACCCTCGCGATGCTAAATTATGAATCGGCACACATGAAATTTCCTCCGGGTCTACAAAACAATTTTGATGTTGTCCCAGATGGATACAGGCAGGGAACTTTCAGCTGGGGTACCTTTATCTTGCCTTTTGTCGAACAAAACAATCTCTATAGCATTCTCGATCCTACCAGCGGGACAATGTGGGATCGGCAAAACTCCGCCGACGAAGCTGCTGTCGAAGAGGCGTTGATTACTTCTATCGGTGGCTTCGTATGCCCATCAGACAATGCAGAACTCCGCAGTGAACGCACTATTCCAGGGCTGCAGGGCGGACTTGGCCTGTCCAATTATGTCGCGAATAACGGCTCAGGCAGAATCATGTGGAAGAGCATTGACATCTCTGTTGATTCCAAACGAGTGACTGGGCCATTCGATGGAGTACGTGGGAAACGCATTGCTGAATTTACGGATGGACTGTCTAACACTGTTTGTCTTTCCGAACGTACGTTCGGAAATGGTCCGATGAATAGCGATACGTCCCAAAGTATCAGAGATGCAATTCCCGGTGCAGCAAACATTTATGGTGCCAAAGGTTTTGGACATGACGAGGGGTCTGCAGATGAAGAAAAGTCTTTCGGTATGGTTGATGTCGCTTTCTGCGGTTCTGGCCTTCTCAACAACTTCGATAGTTTCACAAAAAGAAAAGCGGCCAGCAGTCGTCATGCAGGCGGAGTACAAATGTCTTTCGCTGATGGATCTGTCCACTTCATTTCAGAATCTATCGACCAAGGCACCGAATTTGGAACGATCGCAAACGCGGCCTACAAACGTCTTCTCTCGATGAACGACGGACTTGTCGTTGGTGAATTTTAAACACAGACGCATTCCGATCATCCCCAAGACGTAATCGCACCAATGAAAATGAAGACCACCGTAGTGTTGTGTTTAATCTGCTTGATGTTGGCTTCTGCGCCGCACGCCTATGCCCAAGAGGCAAAAGCTGATCCATTCATTGGGCTCACCCCCCTGATGAATGTGGTAAGCGATCTTCTCTACCGATCAGATTTCACAACGTCAGAGAAACTGGACAGGTCGGTGTGGCAAGCCCGCCAAGGCACGCAGTGGCAGATCATCGACGGTGTTTTAAGTGGCCAAACGTCCACCGCCGAATACCAATCAAGAAGAACGGACCACAAGGGATTCAACCCTCGCATCAAACTGCTGAAAACGCCGCACGATTTCACCGCCAAGTTTTCAATTAGGTTTATCGGTGGAACTGAAACTCGCTTGCTGCCGATTTTTGAATTCGGTCATCACAACGTCCGAGTAAAGTTTGGCAAGTCCGGAGTGATAGTGCTGGCCGATCACGAAAAGGTTCAGTTGGCTCAATCAGATAAAGTGCGACTTGAATCTGGGCATTGGCACCATGTTCTGGTCGAGCGAAACAAAGACCAGTTCATTGTACAATTTGCTGACGGCCCCACACTTTACGCTCGACACCCAAGCTTGGCCGCGCCGCTGGCTGACACAGCCGATGGCTTGGGTGTCGCTGGCACGCGGAACGGCCAAGTGGAAATTGACAACTTGGAGGTTTGGAGCATTGATGAAACTAAAGATGCCAGCGGTTGGAATGAGCAGCAGAAGATTTTGAAAGGTCTAGCCTCTGCTCCTAAAGCTGTCACTAAAAAATTGGCTTCGAAACAACCGATGCAGACGAAGAAGAGGCCAGTGGTCGGTGCGTCGAGCTCGAAACCAAGCAAAGGCCAGCCTAATATTTTGTTGATCAGCGTCGACGATTTGCGGCCGGAGCTTAAATGCTATGGTGCAGACCACATGGTCACGCCCAACATCGACCGGCTCGCCAGCCAAGGTTTGAAATTTACCCACGCTTATTGCCAACAGGCTGTTTGCTTGCCATCGCGGATCAGTATGTTTACCGGCATGCGTCCAGATTCGACTGGTGTTCACAATTTGACGACACGTTTTCGGAAGACAATTCCAAACGTGGTTACGTTAACACAGCACTTGCGAAAATCAGGCTATCGAACGACAGGAATTGGCAAGGTCTATCATGACGAACAACCTGAGGAATGGGACCAATGGATCGAGTCCAAGACGCTCCCTAGCGTAACGGAGTATCATCAAGAAAGTGTAAACGACGATATATTGAATCGTACTGCGATAGCCAAGCAACAAGGTTTAAAAGGGAAAAAGCTGCGGCAGTTCGTTAAAGGCCCTTCCGTCGAAGCGGCCGACGTACCAGATAAATTGTTTGAGGACGGCGCGATCACAGATCGAGTGATCGAGATGCTCAAGCATGAATCGGTTCAGCCATTTTTCCTGACTGTCGGCTATCATCGGCCGCACCTGCCTTTCGTTGTTCCTAGAAAGTACTGGGACCTATACGACAGGAGCACCATTCGAATCCCAGCGAATTATTCATTGCCAGAGGGATCGCCCAAACTCGCTCATAGCACGTGGGGAGAACTGCGAGCCTACAGCGACATTCCCAAGCAGGGGCCATTGTCGGACGACAAGGCGTTGGAACTGATTCACGGGTACTACGCGAGTATCAGTTTTATCGACGCGCAAATTGGCCAATTGCTGGAGACGCTGTCAGCACAAGGGCTCGACCAGAACACCGTGGTAATGCTAGTAAGCGATCATGGCTGGAAGCTTGGCGAGCACTCGATGTGGTGCAAGCACACGAATTACCAACTGGATGCGCGCGTTCCCTTGATCATCAAAATGCCCTCTGGAACAGATGATGAAGATGGCGTGCCGGGCGGCGGCGTTTGCGATTCCATGGTGGAACTAATTGATCTCTACCCAACACTTTGCGATATCGCTGGCATCGACATTCCGACAACGTGCGAGGGCGTTAGTCTTGTTTCGCTTCTCAATGCTGATTCGCAGGACGACATTCCCCACCGCGGCCGAGCCTACAGCCAGTACAAGCGGTCTCGGAAAACAGGCGGCGACATTATTGGCTATAGCGTAAAGGTTCCTGAAGGCAGGTACACGCAGTGGACCAACGTTGAGTCAAAGAAAATCGTCGCGACCGAATACTACGATCACATCAAAGACCCACAAGAAAACGTGAACGCTGCAAAATCTCTTGACCCAAGCCGCAAGAAAATGTTGTCGCTGATATTGCAAACTCAGGCGACACGGCAACACGTTAATCCAGAAAGCTCGATTGAGCAAAACACCCGCTAAGCAAACTCTCGAATTATGTGAATCCGATCACCGTCGAACTCGTCTCCAAATTATCTTGCCAGGAGTTATTGTGAACAATTATCTTCTATGTGTCTGCGCTGTCTTAATTTTGTTTTCATTTGGTACAGCGGCGCAAGGCCAAACTCCCGCGCCGAATATTGTTTACTTGTTGGCTGATGACATGGGCCTTGGCGACACGTCAGCCTATCAAGATTTGACCAACAACGCCGATGCCTTTCAGGTTGCCACGCCAAACATGGAACGATTGGCTGCGATGGGCACTCGATTTACTGACTTTCATTCCGGTGCCTCGGTTTGTACTCCGACACGTCTTTCGTTGCTTACCGGAACGCACGCTTTTCGAGGCGTTGCCAGACAGCTTACCAGTCGTGTCAATCAAGATACGATTGCCACATTGTTTCCGGGTACACGACGGACGTTTGCTCACATGTTGCAAGATGCCGGCTATGGCACTTACGGAATTGGTAAGTGGCATACAGGGCTGCAAGTTACCAATCTTGAAACCCCGTCCGCAACAGCCGATGAAATTCACGAAGGGGCGATCGAATCTGGGTTCGATGGATATACGGGGCTGCCAGGCAACTACAAAACGGATGAAGGGATGATGGAGGACAATGACTTGGTAACCTTCAGCAACACCAATTTCGATACGCTGGTTGCAACCGGAACTACTGGAAGCATCAGTCCAACCGATCCACCCGACGAGAGTTATCTGCGTCACATTCAACAAGCCCAGCTGGATGCCGCCCAAGCGTATCTGACTAACCACGTTGCCAATCGAAGCGACGAACCATTCTTGCTATATTTCGCTTCGCATTCGAATCACACCCCCTACGTACCGGCGCGGGAATCGAACGCAACGGGACCTACGGCAACGGCTGAATTAGAAGGCGTCACGCTAACTGGATACACCAAAGCTGGCGGCTATCTGGACGTGCCTATTTTACGAAACGCGTCTGGCGACCCGATCTTGGATGCCAACGGCAATCCTCAAGTCGATCCGAATGATCCAAATTACAATGAAATCGATCCCGTGAATCACTGGGCGGGCGATGACTACGATTACATCACCACCGACGCCAACAACAACCCTTTGACGCACGGTCCGGGTGAGCGATTCAAGATGATCCAGGAGAACGATGTTATCCTTGGCAAGTTGCTTGATTACCTGGAAGCAACCGACGACCCGCGGAATCCTGGCAAGAAATTGATCGACAACACATTGGTCATTTTCAGTTCAGATAACGGTTCGGATATCAAGAGCGAACCGTCGGTCGGAGCGCTGCCGCAGCCAGGTAATGAGACGACTTTTGCGAACATCGCTGGTAAAAAAGCAACGCCAGAAGAAGGCGGATCACGTGTTCCTTTCATTGCCGCTTGGGGAAATCACATTGCAGCCGATGCTACTTCTGATGCTCTGTTTGGAACCAATGATATATATGCGACACTTGCTGAACTTGCCGGCCAAGATTTGATATCGACCGAAGCGGTGGATAGCGAGAGTGCCGTTAGCGCGTTGCTGGGCACCGAAACGGGTGTGTTTCGAGATACCGATCTTGTTTACAAAAACCGTGAACGGCTGATTATTCGACGAGGCAATCTTAAACTTGTCGCAGCTGATCCCGATGCTAATCGACAGGGATCGCGCTTTGATGGAAATATTGACTTCGCGAGCATGGTGGCCGAAAAGTTTTATGACCTCGGAGAAGATTTGACCGAATCTCAAAGTCTGTTGAGGAACAACGGAACGTGGCGTAACACCGACGACGAGGCTCAGTATACGGCGACGATGGCGGACATGCTCTCTAGTTTGCAAGGTTACGTTGATGCAGGATTTACTCGCAGTGGCGCAGAGAAAGTCAACTTCGGAAAGAACTTTCAGGGTGGAGACATTCTAGATGCGAGCGATTACTCTTCCTACGCGGAACTGAACAACGACACGGGCGGCCCCGATTTTGAGCCAAACGTGTTGACCATAGACACGCCCTCGTTCGTCTTTATGCCCGGAACAGCGGACGGCAAGGTTGATGCAGCTTGGCTTATTCACGGCAATGGAGAAGTCACCTTTGCAGCCGACAAACAGGCCGGTCTCGACAACGGTTCGATCTACGAGATGCGAGGGGGCGGACTCGACGCGACCGACGCCAATGTATTCCGAGTCGACAATGGTTCTTCGCTTGAGCTAAACGGCAAGGAAGCGATGATTGACATCACCGGTAAGGATTTACGATTCCAGAATGGAACCGGCCTAGTTAATTTGAAGGAGGGTGAGATCGTTGCCGATCGTCTGGTATTCAATTCTGATGGGGGCATTTTCCGATTTGGCGAAGACGCTGGCGTCGGATTGCTGACGCTACTGAATGCCAATCCGTTCGTATTCTCGCAGTCCGGATCGAGCTTCATCGATTTCGATTCCGACGCTATGGGCATGCTGGTTTGCACTCAGAAAAGT
>CALHPU010000052.1 GCA_938036435.1 uncultured Pirellulaceae bacterium
TAGCGCTTCGGGCTTGTATTGAAACGCTTCGCGATTTTAAATCAACGAGCGTTTCGTCCAATAGATTGTGAATTTCGCTTTCAATTGTGCAACTTCAAATCGCGGTGCGCGCCGCCGCGCACGCCCTGCTAACGCAGCGTATTTCGTCGAATGAAACGTTGCTAGCAAGGTGGAAAAGTGATTTTCGGGGCCTAAGCCGCACACCCACGACTATCCGATCAACATTGCCTCGCCTGCCCCGCTTCTTTAAAATCCCGCGGATAGGATTTGCCAAACCAGAACCAAATGAGACAAAGCCCGTAGATGAAGATCGCCCAAAGAATGCAGCGAGTCCGGCTGATCCTCTCGGACGTGGACGGCGTAATGACCGACGGTGGCATCACCTACGACAACCAAGGAATCGAAACCAAGACTTTTCACGTGCGGGACGGCATGGGAATTAAGCTTTGGCAAAAATCTGGATACAAGTTTGGTGTCATCACCGCTCGAAGTTCGCACATTGTAAAAGTGCGAATGGACGAATTGAAAGTCGACTTCATCCGACAAGGCAGTGAGGAAAAATTGGCTGCCGCAACGCAGATCGTAAACGAGCTTGGCTTGAAGTTGGAAGATGTCTGTTACATTGGCGACGACCTGACCGACGCGCCGCTGTTGGCTGCCGTTGGGATGTCAGTCACTGTTGCCGATGGTGCATCAGACCTGCACTCGAAGGTCGATTTAGTCACCAAAGCAACCGGTGGACAGGGCGCGATTCGGGAACTGATTGAATCTATTTTGAAAAGTCAAAACCGGTGGGACGAAATCCTACAATCGTGGTCCGTTTAAACGCCGGCTAGTAAACTCCACAAATTCAAAACCATTCAAAAGGAAATCGCAGGTGCCTGGACGGATTCACCCGCTGGCTCAATACCTGATGGTGTTGGCACTTATGATCGGCGCCTATTCGGCGTACGCTCGGGTGGTCGTTCCGATGATTAAAGGCCCTGTGTATCAAGTTCGACGCACGACTGTCACTGCTCCTGCTGATCTTCCTGAAAAGCGCGACAATAAATCTCGCCTGTACAGCCTGCTGCCTTCGGATGGCTGGGAGTTGGGCAAGTGCAAGACGCTTTATACCTCGCAAGGCACATTGCTGTTTCAGGAAATGAATCGGCTAGACGAGGACGGAAATTACGCGCTCAAGCCGTTCACGATGATCATGAACGACCACCAATCGGGAACCGCATTTGCCAGTGGCCTTGACCCTACCGTCCCTCCCACCGTGTTGCGGTGTGCAGAGGCCAAACTAGGTTTCGACGGGCCGATTCTATTAACGGGTAACACAAAAACACGTATGCGGACCGCTTCGCTCGATGGCGAGGTTACCATTTTTCGTCCGTCGCCAACGCCCGAGAAAGACGAGACGCTCAAATTGGTTACGCGTGATGTGAAAGTCAGCGCCAACACGATCGTTGCCCTCGGAGAAGTCGCCTTCTCCTTTGGTCCTCATCGTGGCAATGGAAGAACGTTGACCATCGAACTGGAGCACGAATCAGATGCAAGTCGGATCAACCCCGATTTTTCGTCAATCAATGGTGTGTCTGTAATCAGGCTGGCCACGCTTGAGCGTTTGACGATCGAACCGGGAACTCTTGAGAAATCGGCGACGAAAGCTCAGCAAAATCCATCATCCCAAACGCCATCGCTGCAATCGCCGGCTGCGATCCTTTCGGCAACCAACGTTCCAATCGACGTGACCTGTGCTGGGCCGTTTCGCTTCGACTACGCGTCGCGTACGGCAACCTTCAACGAAAAAGTCTTTATCAAACAACTTGATTCCTTTGGTGACAACTTAAACTGCCACCAGTTGATGGTCGAGTTTGCTGGCGACACCAAAACAGCAAAGCTCGCCCCGAACACTGCTGAACTTATGCCTCCGTCGGCAGCATCGATCAGACGACTGGTTGCCGTTGGCGATCATGAAAACAGCAAACCCGTGATCATGATTGCCAATTCCCGCAAGATGAACATTACCGGCGACGAACTGGTTTATCGGGCCACCGACAATCGTATTTCATGTCGTAGCAAAGATCAGGTCTCCATCGTTAGTCCCGAACTGAATGTCAGCGCACGTTCACTGGCATATCGAATCACACCTGACGGCGCGTTGGGAGATCTGGATGCTGTTGGACCAGGGGAGTTCTTCCGGAAATCCTCCGACGTGAAGGAAAACCTCTTTTTGCGATGGCAACGCAATCTGACGATTCGAAAAAGAGTCTTCCCAGAATCTGGCCCAGATACCTCTGACAGGAACACGATTGAAAAATTGATCGTCGTCGATGGAAAAGCTGAGCTATTGATTCAAGAAACGACTCACGTCACATCGGACAAACTAAATATCGCCATTTACGAAATCCCAGCGGTTGAGATCTCCAGAAAAGTCGCTTCGGGCGGTCAATCAAAATTTCGGTACCTGCCTTCGGAGGTTTTTGCTGATTCTCCTGTCACGATTATGTCGCCCAACGCTGACGGAACGGCCGGAAAATTGTTGGTCACGTGGCCCCAGCCCAACCTAAAGGCTTTGAAGGCGCACGATACGCTCTCACTAAACCGGCCAGATCCTCGATCTCAGTGGCGTGTTTTAAAACCGCAAACCGATGCCGCGACGGGTACCACTTCAGCAGATATTTTCTCCCCCACTCGATTTCAGAACTTGCCGAGTGGTCAATACGGAGCCTACCAAGCCAACCGCTTCGACCAGCCGGCCGCCGCAACGCAAACCGCACCAATCCATCGTGAAAACACGGTTGTCTTCGACGGGTCTGCCGAACCCACCAAAGATCCTCTAAAGCAATACATTCGCTTCAGGGGGGATGAAGTGCGGGTGCGTTTACAAAATAGTTCGTCGGACGCCGGTCCCAATGCCATCGAATTGATGGACTTGAAAGTCAATGGCAACTGTGTCGTCCATCAACACCCTAGCCGCGATTCGAAGGAGAAACCACTACGCATCTCCGGTGATGAATTGAGAATCGTACCTCAAGGCAAAGAGATCTATCGCATGCTGGTTGCCGGTAACGAGAACTCATTGGCAATGGTGGACGCTCAAGGCCTGCAATTATCGGGCGCTGCAATCCATCTCGATCAAGAATCCAATAAACTATGGGTCGATGGTAGCGGCGACATGAAAGTTCGTCAGGAGAAAAAGCCAAATCCTTCAGGTGCCTACGGCGCACAAAATCTGGCGATGGCTCCGACGGGCGACATCGATCTCAAATGGGCCGGTGGTATGGTATTCGACGGCGCCAAAATCTATTTTGAGCGTAACGTCATGATGACCTCATACGGAGAAAAAGACAGCCCCGAACAATCGGTTACTCGTACGCTCAGCCAAGCATTGAGCATTTCGCTGGCTGAAAAGGTTGACTTCCGACAGCTTTCCGGCGAGCGCAGTGTCGGTCAGGTGGAGATGGCTGAAATGGTGCTGGTGAATCACATTCCTGATCAACTGCGCGTGTTTAAAAGATCTGCCCCATCTCCAGCGGACAACGCACATTTCAATTCTCCCGACGCGCCCATCATTTTTCAGAATGAAACCCTTGACGAGCGCGGCAATATCCTAAGTCAACGTCGCATCGCGGTGCCCCAAGCAACCATTAATGCTCAAACGAACCAAGTCATCGCTCCCGGGCCGGGAAAAATTTTGGCCCACATGGCGGTACAGAAAGACGACAGTCGGTCCAAATCCTCCGGCGGTGGCCCAACCGCTTCTTGGGGAGGCCTTGGTGCGCTCGCCGGATCAAGAGATGGACGATCGGCTACTGGCATCAATTTCCTACAAGTCAATTTTGAAGACCGATTGGTCGCCAGCCTAACAGACAAACAGTTGAACATCACCGGCAACATTCGAACGGCGTTTGCACCAGTCACTAGATTCACCGACACGGTCGACCCGGACGCTCGACGGCTTCCCAAAGGCGCTATGAAGATGCGTTGCGACCATGTGCTATTGAGCCAATGGCAACCCAGCGGAACCGCAACAGCAAAAAATGAGATGGTTGCCACAGGCAATGTTCATGTCGCCAGCCCCGGTTTTGACGCTGTTTCTGATCGAATCACGTACACTGACAGCAATGATCAAGTCGTCGTCGAAGGATCGGCACGTTCACCGGCTAAGCTTTGGCATCGCCCGACCGTTAACGCCGAAAAACAACAACTCCTAGCCAAAAAAATCATCTACCATCCTTCTTCGGGTATGGCAGAGACGCAAGGCGTTCAAAGCATGAACGTCAACATTAGAAACTGAATGTCATGGAAGACAATCAACAACCAGACAATCGCAAGCCTCAATCTTTCACAACGGATGTCAATCGCATTACGTTTGCGCTGGCTGTGTGCCTCCTGAGCGCCCTTGTGATGGTGGCGTCTGGATGTCAACGCTTTCAGGTAGGAAACAAAAAGGGGCTTTCTACACTTGCTGGCAAGCTAACCCCCTCCAACGAACGAGATTGGAGGCCGGATCTGGCGGTGCTACCTTGGGCGGAAGCCAATGGTAACTTGATCACAGTTCGCAATATTAGAAATTCGCAATACGCCAACGCCGATCATTACTTGGTCAAGCACTATGACCGCACATTCGACCTGTCGGCAATTGAAAAAGCGGACTACATCGTTTGTCCATTTAATAGCGCGGCGGCGTTGGCTCACACGATGATCAGTTTTGGTCTCAACGATGGCACCCACATCTGTGTGTCGGCGGAAGTACGCAAGGAAAAAACAGAAGACTATTCACCCGTGCTGGGTTTAGGCCGGAAGTATGAACTGATGTACGTCGTCGCCGACGAAAAGGACTTGATTGGTGTGCGTACCAAACACCGCGATACAGATGTCTATGTTTATCCCACCGTCGCCACGCCGCCGCAAGCTCAAGCTCTATTTGTTGATGTTATGGAACGGGTCAACCAACTGGCGACGAAACCAGAGTTTTACAACACTCTGACAAACAACTGTACGACCAATATCAAGCAGCACGTCAATCGACTTGCCGGGAATAGAATCAAATACGATTATCGCGTTCTGTTGCCATCTTATTCGGCCAAGTACGCATACGACCTTGGGCTATTGGATAACTCGATCCCGTTTGAGGACTTGCAGTCACTGGCATTGGTCAACGATTTGTCCAACCAGCATTTAGAAACGGCCGATTATTCGAACTTGATTCGTAGCCGCCGGCCAATGATCAGGCGCTTGGCAGAACGAAATGGGCCGAGCAGACCGCCCGCCAAAACAAACACACGATTTCGCTAATGATGCAAGATATATGAGCAATTTCCCCTTGGCTTGAAGAAAATGCCTCACGCTAAGGCGCAAAGTTGATGTGCAATTTCTTTCTTTGCGCCTACGTGCCTTTGCGTGAGAGTCTTTTTCCCGGTCTTATATCAGCGACGCAATCTCTTCAGGTAACTGCAGCAGATCTTGATTGACTTGTGTGGCGACATGCCCGATGACGGTAATCATGGGGCTCTTCAGTCCTGCCGCTTCGACCTGCCCGGCGATGGTGCCAACCGTCGCCGCAACAACACGCTGGTTGGCTTGCGTGGCGCGCTCGATGCTGGCTGCGGGAGTTGAAGGGTCCATGCCTGCTTCGATAAGGGACGAAGTGATCATCGGTAGATTTCGACAGGCCATCATCAACACCAACGTATCGATATTCACCAACGAGGCAAAGTCAAAACTGTGCTTTCCCAAATTCGGGTCGGTATGCCCGGTCAATACAGCGAACGAACGAGCCACGCCACGCGAGGTCACTGGAATACCGACTGACGCCGGACCAGCGATGCAACTGCTGACGCCGGGCACGACAACACAGGGGAGCGAATGAGCACAACAAGCATCGATCTCTTCTTGGGCTCGACCGAAGACAAAAGGATCACCGCCCTTGAGACGAACAACCATCTCACCCTTCATTCCGTGAGTCACAAGCAGCTGATTGATTTCGGCTTGCGAGACGCGGTGGTGATCTGGATACTTGCCGACGTCAATCAACAACGCCTCAGGACGCGCCCACTGCAAAACTTCAGCTGGAATCAAACGATCGTGAATGATCGTATCGGCTTGCTGGATGAGACGCATGCCACGGACGGTGATCAAGTCTGGATCTCCCGGCCCTGCACCCACCAGATAAATTATTCCACGGCGACAAATCATATAAACGTTTTCAGCTAAGTTGTTCCAAACAGGGAAGTTCTATCGGAGTCCCTTGCTCCAGTTCGCCAAGCGCCAGTTCGACGCATAAATCGGCTACTTCAGGATACATTCCAACCGGCGTATCACAGATGCAAATCCGATGCCCGGAATCATCGGTCCACTGATTTCGGTTGGGGAACTGGACCTGTGGACCGGATTCAAGGCCAAATGCTTCGGGAATGTCGACGGTCGTGTGAGGGCCGCGGCTGATCAAAAATGGAATGATGACGGTATGGGGAGTGTCTATTTTTTGGGCAACCGCCTCTGCCTCTGGGTCTTGGTCCAAGAACGCAATTTCAAACTTCAGATCCGGTCTTTGTTGTTTCAATTGGTCCAACAGCGCGTAGGTTGATTTACAACTGTTGGCATTGCGCCGAGTACCGTGGCCAACCAAGACCACCGTCGTGTCGGCAGCGGTCATTGAGTCTGTGGCCATCGTCCGTTCGATACGAGCAGCAGCAAGCGTGGCAATTTTCTCATGCATACCGACCACAGGTGATATAAAAATTCGGTAGTCTGCATGATCGGGGTTTTCGGCGATTCGTTTCGGGATGACCGATTGCAGGTAGTAGCCGACACTGGTCATCGCTGGCACGATCACAACATCACCTTTAGGTAACTGATGAAGAAAATCCGTCATCAGCGGATCACCGTTGAGGAATGCGGGTGTCACTGCCGTGAAAATTCCTTTATTTGAGATCTCATCCGCCAAATCATAGAGCGGCTGGTTGGAGTCCGGCGCGGCAAGCGAACCGTGAGCCCCAAGCACCAGTGCGGATTGAGTTGGCTTGTTCATTGTGAATGATTTCTGATTGGCGAAAATTACTAAGGTCTAATCTAGCAATCTGTGCCAGATATAAAAATGTGGGGTAAGCATCCTGCTTGCCATCATACAATCGCAAGCTGGAAGCTTACGCCACCAGAAGCGATTCCAATTTCAAGCTGGAACAAAGCCTAACCAAGCTGTACCAACGGAGCGAGCTGATCAAACGTAGGTTCTTCTTTTCCAGTGACACGTGTGCGCGTTTCGGATCGATCAAGCAAACGTTGATAGAAATCACCCAAGCCTTCGCCTTCATTGCGATCACTTTTGTACTTCAACAACAGAGGTTCAAGCGTTTCAATGGCCTCTTCGATTTTCACATCAGCCGCATACAGATCCGCCATGCGATCACCGGCCAGACGCCCACCGACAAACAGGTGATAGATTCCCGGACGGCGTCCGACAAACGCAATGTCTGCCGTGTAAGGCCGCGCACATCCGTTAGGACAGCCAGTCATACGAATGGTCAGTTTGGTGTCACCGATTCCGATGGCTTCGAGTTTGTTTTCAATGTCCGTCATCAGATCCGGCAAAGCACGCTCGGATTCAGCAACTGCCAAACCGCAAGTCGGCATCGCCGGACAGGCCATCGAGTAACGACGGGCATTAGACAGCGTTTCGACTTTAGCAACATTGTATTTGTCGAGAATTGCTTCGAGGGCCGGAACTTGATCTTTGGTAAGTCCCGTGAACAGCAACGATTGCTGCGCTGTGAATGTAACGCCAACACCCAGTTGTTCAACTATCTCACGGAAGGCCGTTTGGTTTTGGGATTTATCGTTGTCTAAGATTCGACCATTTTCGACAAACACGCCGTAGAACCAGTGATCGTCGTCCTGCTGATGCAGCCCCAACCAATCCTGATTATCGACCATCGGAATTTCACGGAACGGAGCAATGTCGAAGTCACAGCGTTTCTTCATTTCTTCTTGGAACCATTCGATTCCTTTCTCTCCGATCAAATATTTCAACCGTGCCTGCTTGCGATCGTTACGATTTCCAAAATCACGGTAGATCGAAGCCACGTTCTGAATCGCCTGCACACCATCGGCAATCGAAACAAAGCCAACTTGGTACGCAATCTGAGCGTACGTGTTGGCGCGGCCATGGCTCATGCCAAGCCCACCACCTGCGACGACGTTGTATCCGACTAACTTTCCGTCTTCGACGATCCCGATCAAACCGGCATCGTAAGAGTAGACATCGATCTGGTTGTCTCCCATCACCGTCACGCCAACCTTGTACTTTCGTGGCAAGTAGGTCGCTCCATAAAACGGTTCGACTTCGTTGTCCAAATGTTGACGTTCTCCATCGATCCAGATCTCGTGGTAGGCGCCGGTCTTGGGAGCCAAATCTGCGGCCACTTCATCGGCCGTTTTGCGGATCTGCGTGTAGACTTCATCAGTAAACGGTGGTGCTGAAGCCATCACGTTGCGGCAAACATCGCCACAAGCGGCCAGCGTCGTCATCAGCGACTCGTTGATCGACTTCATCGTTTCCCGCAAGTCATCCTTAATCACGCCGTGATACTGGATCGCCTGCCGAGTCGTAATGCGGATGGAACCGGAGGTGTACTTCGCCGCCATCGCGTCTAGATCGAGATACTGTTTGGCCGTTGCGACGCCACCGGGCAACGCGATACGAATCATGAAGCTGTAAGCTTTGCCCAATCCTTCCTTACGTCGTTCGGCGCGTTGGTCACGATTGTCTTGTTGATAGGTCCCATGGAACTTCAGCAATTGTAGATCGTCGTGAGCAAAGCACTCCGCTGCCGGATCTTTGAGCACTTCATCGATTGTGCCACGCAAAAGAGCGCCTTTGTCTTTGGCAACTTCGACTTTGGATGGAGCGTTTTTATCTTTCGCCATTGGTGGTTCTTCTATCAAAAATGATGAACGAAACTTGGTTTGTTAAAATCTGTTTTCGGTATGCTTTAATCGCAACCTAAATATTGAAGTGCAATCCGCACTCGTCTTTGTTTTTCCCGGCCCAGCGACCGTCGCGCACGTCTGAATCGGGTGTTGACCCCTCGACCCGTTGGGTGCAATGAAAACAGCTCACACTTGGATAACCCTGCAAGTGCAACTGATTAAACGGCACGTCGTTTTCCTGAATGTAGTTCCAAACGTCGCCGCGCGACCAACTGGCAAACGGGCAAAACTTCAGAATCTGATACTTCCAATCCCAGCTAACGACTTCCGTGTTGGCGCGTGATTTGGTTTGCGAACGACGAAGGGCCGTGATCCATACGTCGTAATTGACCACGTTCTGCTTCATCGGCACAACCTTGCGGATGTGGCAGCACAGATTCGGATTGTTCTTCCACAGTTCGTTGCCGTAATTTTCAGCCTGCTCTTTGATCGAAACATCCGTCTCCCAAGCAACGAAGTTCAAACTGTCGTAGCGCTGGGTCAGCTTCTTTCTCAACGAATGCGTTTCGGGAAAAAAGAACCCAGTATCGATGTAGGCGACCGTTATCTGATCGAGATCAAATTCTTTGACGGCTTTGTCGCACATGTCGATCAACGCACAGCCTTCCATGCCGAACGAACTGGACAACACGATGCGTCGTCCGGCAAACCGTTGCAAACCCCACTTCACCAAATCGACCGGAGCCGAATCGGCTGAGATCAGACGTTCGTCACCAACGGCAGCAGGCTGTAGATTGACTTCTTCTGCGGCGTCAGGAGTCGCGGACGCAGCTTTATTTAGCTGGACCAGTGGCGTTGAAGCGCGCTCAGGCGAAGCAACTGCATCATCAGCAGATTGCTGTGCCTTCTTGGATGCTTCAGGTTGGTCATTCATGGGCTAAGTTAATCAGTAAGTGAGTTCGTTCTGGTTAAGAGAACCGGTTAACGCCCTGAGGTAGTTACAAAAAAAACCGCAGGGTTCCCCGCGGTCGTGTGGCAAAAGTGCAATTCGATCGATCCGGAGCCAAAGGTATCAGGCAAATCGACAACAGCAGAATTTGATGGATCGTAGGCCAAACATTGCAATTTGTGGTCAATGGTGGTTGTTGAGTCGTCAACGGAGGTTGCCTCTCCATTTCTGTTCCACCATTTTTATCGTAAAATTAGTTTCGTCAACCTTAAAGGGAAATCTTCAGCCTCGGTTCCCGATGGTTAAAATGTCCTAGGTAACAACGTCGCCCGCCTCAAAATTTGAGCCGCGGGTCGCTAAAACCAGCTGAAACCGCAATACACCCCTGTAGGCCCATTCGAGGGCGCAAGTGAGTCCCGTAAGCGATAGCCCTTAAATTATTTTTTCTACCCCAACTGGCGACCAAGAGGATGGATCGTGAATTAAGGGGTTTCTTGAATCTATTTCCCATCAAGCCTGCGTAGGATCCGGTCCAACTCGAACTCGACTTCGGCCGCGGTCTCGAAATCTCCGTTGGCCGCATGCGAGTCGCTTAGCAATTGAAACTGCTTGATTAGTTTTTGGCGATTGATTCGCGATCCCAAATCCCGGCCGGCGTCATTTCGAAGCTGCACCATTAAGTCTCCGGCCAAAGTCAGGTTACTGCGTGCTGTAACCAATTGCTCCGCATCGATCTGTAGGGCTGCCAATTGGATGCAGACAACCGAATACAGTTGGCGATAGGGTAGAATTTTTTCGTACCCTCTGGCAAGCGTTTCTAATGTGGTCTTGGATTCATTTAACAGCGATAAAGCTTTTAACGGACTTTCATCTTGCGATGCGATGGCCTTGGTAAGCGACAACAGATACTGAAACTGAGGTTCGTCTGGAGTTTTCTGCTGTAGCGTTTTCAATTGGTCAATCGCGGCGTTCAACGGCACGCGCGCGTCGCCGCCAAGCATCCGCTGGATCAGCGCAAGATGGCAGAGACTCTCTGCGCGAGTTACGCTGACCCCAACATCGCGCGGATTTTGCTGGTGTAACTGCTGAGAAATCTCAACTGCCTCAACTGCCTGACTTCGAACCTGTTGAATCATGTCACCAAATAGAGCCGGTTGTAGCTTGCCATCGACTAATGGTTTGAACAGATCCACTCCTTGCGGCCCGGCTGAATCTGACGATTGATTGTTTTGCGGCAGAGGTGAAAACATCATCTTCACCGGCCCCGAGGTAAGCTGGTTGAGCGTGTGAACCACGTACAATTTCACTTCCGGGTCGTCGGATCGCAAATGCTGGGTCAACTGTTGGCGCGATTTGACCAGATCTGCCAAAGCCTCTCGCCACTTCCCAACTTCTCCCATCAGACTCGCACGCTCGTTCCTAGTTGCGATCGCATCGATCAGAGCATCAACCGAGAGAGGCTGTTCCTCTGCCAGTTCCTCAAACGTTTCAATCGCACTATTGTACGCCTCGAGCGATTTTTCATTTTTCCCGACCAATCGATAAACGTTGGCGATGCGACGCGAGGCAGTGGCAGATTCAGTTCGAAAATCTTTGTTATTGTTACCGTCGATCGCTAAGCGATGATAGAACTCTAGTAGTTTTTCTACAAACAGAGCGTCGTCCTCGGTAATGGCGCGTTGGACTCCGGCGATCTGTTGAAAGCCATCAATATCTAGATCCCCCGACCGTCCTGTGCCGCGCGAGATCAGCTGACGAAACACTTGGTCAAATGCTTCCAATGCCACGTCGACGTTTGTTTCAGCTCTTTTAAACTGACTTTGAAGTTGTTTCCCATTCCAATCGGCCAACTGCAGCGCTTGACGCGTCGCGAGCTGCTCTTGCTGAAGGCTAATTTGTTTTTCGCGCAGATCATCGAGCGCACTGCTGGTCGCCCAGTATCCCACGGCAGCCGTTACCGCCAGCAAGCCTAACGTCAGCACCAGCACGCCTGTCAATGATGCTGCCAATGGGTTGCGGCGGCTAAAACGCAAGAACTGACCGAGCAAAGTTGTACGCCGTGCTGAAATGGGCCGGTCTTCTACAAAAGCGCGCAGATCATCTCTCAATTCTGCGGCAGTCTGATACCGTTGTTTCGGCTCCTTCGCGATTGCTTTTTCAATCACGGTGCTCAAGTCAGCCGGTAAGTGCGGGTCAATCTTCCGCGGCGCGGTGGGAGAGGCTGCGGTGACGGCGCGAATTACTTCAGGAGTCGATGCATTGGCGAATGCCGGTTTGAGCGTCGCTAACTCGTACAAAGTCAGGCCTAAACAATACGTCTCACTACGACAGTCGTATTTCCCAGAAAATGACTCAGGTGCCATATATTGCGGCGTGCCAAGAATGTCCCCAGTCTTGGTAACGACAGTTTGATCGACTTCACTATGGAGGGATTTGGCTAGTCCGAAGTCCGTCAGCCAAACTGTGTCGTTGTTATCGAGTACAAGATTGGCGGGCTTGATGTCGCGGTGCAAAATTTCTTTCTCGTGCGCATAAGCCAACGCATCAGCGATCTGAACCCCCGTTTGGGCAACCCACTTGTACCGCTCGGGACCCAATTCAGTGGTCGTCGCCTCAGACGGTTCAGGGCGGTATTGAAGCCCGATCGTTCGACCATCAGACGCCACCGCTTCGTCGCCGCTTAACGATGACGGCGGTAGGTGGAACTCAGACGTTTCCCGATTCTCGCTGATTTGATTTTTCAGCTTCTGCCTGATGGACTGCCCGTCTACAAACTCCATCACATAAAAATGAAATCCTTGGTCTTCGCCTGCTCCAAACACGCTGACAATGTTTGTATGGTGCAAACTGGCCGCCGCAACGGCTTCGCGATGAAAACGTTCGAAATGGCTGGGAGTCGTCATGGCCCCCGGTACCATCACTTTGATGGCCACCCTGCGGCCTAACGTTTCGTGAACAGCTTCTAAAACGATGCCCATACCTCCGCGACCAATTTCACGGACGATCTTGTACTCGCCCAAGTAGTCCGGGATTTCAACGTTAGCTAAACGGGATTGGGGCAGTGTTGTCGAAGGAGAAAAGTTCTTCAACCCTTCGATCATGGCAACCGACGAGAGCAAATCATTCAGCTCGTCCGACAAATGCGGATGATCTCGGACCCATTGATCTACATCCGGATTTTTTCCAGCACGCACTTCTTCAGTGAACCGCTCAACCACTTGTTCAAGCAGTTCGCCCGATCTGCTCGATGCGCTCGATGCGCTCGAATCAGGCGACTGAATTTTTGGAACAGGATCTGGATTCATGATCGAAGCTGGCTGCACTTGGAGCGAGACGTTTACAATATTGTAACACGCCTACATTGGACTTTCGGGACTTTGAAATCCCGGCAGCATTTCCAGTATCTCTCTCAACCGCTTCAACGCTCTAAGGTAGCGTTTGCTGGCCGCCGATGGCTCAATCCCCAACACTTCGGCGGTTTCGATGTTGGAAAGCTCTTCGAAATGCCTCAGGGCAATCACTTCCCGGTCCAGTTCCGACATCTCGTTCAGAGTGTCTTCAAGTGCGGCAATTTTTGCAGATTTCTCAATTAGCTGGCTGACCGAAGTCATCTGAGCAACCAGATGCGCCGCCAGTGCCATCGACGTGTCGCCGGCGTTGCCATGTGCCGGTCGAGTAAAAGAGATCTCTTTGCGGACATCGCGTTTAGATGCGTCGAAATGTTTGCGATAAACGTCAAGCAGGTGCTGCTGTGTCTCCAGTCTGAGCCAAACGAATATTGGCATTGATGGCTTCTGAAGAAAGCTGTCGAGCCTCTGCGCGGCGCGGACGTAGGTCTCTTGGAGAATGTCTGACTCGCTAACGCGCCCCTTCAAACGATAGTCAAGTCGAAACCGAACCACTTTCTCTAACCGCGATCGAAGCGCTGAAAAATACTTCGCCAGCGCTTGCTCGCGATCCGACTTCAACTCGGCGATGATTTGTTTTTGGCTTGGAAGTTCTTCCATTAACCATCTGTCAAAAATGAGTGTTTAGAAATCATTAGCAGTACTAGGGTCCGAATCGTTGATCGAAGAGGCATCCTCGACTTCGGGTTCTGCTGCTGGCTGTGCTGCTTTTTTTGGATCAGCGACCATTTCAATGATTGCGTTGAGGTCTTTATAATGGTCCTTGCCATAAGTTAATTCACCACCTTCGTGACCAACCCACCCGATCGCCGCAGCAACGACGATCGCACCGAGCTTCCACAGTGTGCCTTCGTCCGGGTCGGTGTCGCGTGTGCGTTTGGCGATAATGCAGACCAGAAAAGCAACGATTGTCACGATCAAACCACCGGTGCGATGCCAGAAAACTTTGTGGCTCTGGTCAAACAAGTCGTTAAACTCAACGACCGTGCCACGATGCTCCATCGGGCTGTACCACCATCCGGAGACGCAGGCGAAGATCGCACCCCACGTTCCAAGCCATAAGCAGTAGTACGCACAATCACTCATCACGAAGCTGCCTCGTAGCGACAGAAATCCGAACAGCCCTGCGGCCAGCAGCAGGCCAATCGGTAAGTGAACAGCAGCCGGATGCAGCGATCCGAGAGCATTGTAAATATGTTTTTCGAAATTAGACGTCGGCGCGGGCGCAGCGACCGGTGCTGCGGCATCGCCGTCATCGCCACCATCATCGGCGTCAGTTTTCGCACCTTGCTGAATCCATGTTTTGACCAGCATCATCTCCGGGCCGCTAGGGCGCGGTGAGTAGTCGATCGGTGGCATCAGCATGTCATCGTCCTCAGGCAGCAACATGTGCGAGTAGAGATCGCTGTTCTCAGGATCACCCGGTTCGACGTAGTCCAGCATTTCATCGTTGTCCATCCGAAACGAATCGGCGTCCTCCCCTTCGTGACATTCGATGCAGTACTTATTGAGAAAGGGTTTGATCTGCTGTTCAAAACCCACGTTGTCTTGGGCTTGCATCACGTTGCTGGCGAGGACAACGAGGGACAACATGAAAAAGAAATTTAAGGTGAGGGATTTGAACATTGATTGGACCATAGATCTGATTCCAGCAAATATTTCCTGAACTTGCGATTAGTGATCCGTGCTGTTGGACCAAGGGGAGATTCGAGAATGTCATTTTACCCAATGACTCTATTTTGGGTATCGGCATATCGTTTACCATTGGCCAGTTAGCTTGGGTTTGTCGACGTTTTAATGGAATAACAGCCCACTAGATCAGTGGGACGACAGCTGGCAAAACCATGATTTTCCCGTCACCAAGCCTGCCCGTCCGCGAAACTTTCACTATTTTATCGACTACTGAATCGACTTGATCGTCATCGACCCAAACAGAAATCTCAACCTTGGGGACAAAAGCCAGCGAGTACTCGTTCTCGCTGTAACTCTCTAGGTAGTTCTTTTGCCGCCCATAACCTTTGACCTCACGGATGATCACTTGCTCCACCGTATCGGCCGAGATCGCTTCGATGACTTTTTCAGCCAAGTATGGTTTGATGATGGCGAGAATTTGTTTCATGAAGTCCGCAGTCTATCTTGCTGACACCAATCGGGATTTAAAGTGTGGCCAGCGCTTCGTTGAGTGCCTTGGCTGGTCGCATCGCTGCGGCAACCTTGCTCTCTACGGGGAGGTAGTATCCGTCAATTTCAACGGGCTGACCTTGTATCTCATTTAGCTCCGATACGATTGCAGACTCGTTCTCGGCCAGTTTTTCCGCCAGAGCAGCGAACCGAGTTTTCAAATCAGCGTCGGCGTCTTGATTGGCAAGCGCTTGCGCCCAATACAAAGCCAGATAAAAATGGCTGCCGCGATTGTCCAGCTCACCCGATTTGCGTGAAGGAGATTTCCCTTGGTCGAGCAATTTCTCAGTCGCATCGTCGAGTGCTTCGGCGAGAACTTTGGCTTTGGGATTGGCGGCCACATCTCCATAGTGCTCCAACGAAACAGCCAACGCCAGAAACTCACCCAGAGAATCCCATCGCAGATGATTCTCTTCGACAAATTGTTGGACGTGTTTAGGTGCCGATCCGCCTGCCCCTGTCTCAAACAGGCCGCCGCCGTTCATCAATGGAACGATCGATAGCATTTTAGCGCTGGTGCCAAGTTCCAAAATGGGGAACAGGTCCGTCAGATAGTCACGCAATACGTTTCCTGTTACCGACAGCGTATCCTGACCAGCTTTGACGCGCTCAAGCGTGAATTTGGTCGCTTCCCCCGGAGCAAGGATTTCGATTTGCAATCCGTCAGTATCGTGGTCAGCAAGATACTGATTCACTTTGGTAATGAGTTGGGCATCGTGAGCACGATCTTTGTTCAACCAGAAAACCGCAGGAGCGTCCATCGCACGAGCGCGAGTCACCGCCAATTTCACCCAATCGCGAATCGGAGCGTCTTTCACTTGGCACATTCTCCAGATGTCCCCTACCCCAACGGCATGTTCAAAAATCGTCGCACCACTGTCGTCGGTAACCACGACCGTTCCAGCAGCCGACATCTCAAACGTCTTGTCGTGCGAGCCGTATTCTTCGGCTTTCTGAGCCATCAAACCCACGTTGGGAACCGAGCCCATTGTCGTTGGATCAAAGGCACCATGCGTTTTGCAAAACGCGATCGTTTCAGCAAAAACATTGGCGTAACTGCTGTCGGGAATCACGGCTTTGGTGTCTTGTTGTTTGCCGTCGGCGTTCCACATTTGCCCCGAAGCGCGAATCATCGCCGGCATGGACGCGTCAATGATGACGTCGCTAGGAACGTGCAAGTTGGTGATCCCTTTGTCGGAGTTGACCATTGCCAGTTTCGGCCCCTGTTCGATGGCGGCCTGTATGTCGTTCTCTATCTCGGCCCGCTGGTCTGCCGGCAAGGACTCAAGGCTGGCAAGAACATTTCCTAATCCGTTGTTGGCGTTGGCTCCTGCTGTTTCAAGGGCATCGGCGTGTTTGGCAAACACGTCGGCAAAAAACGCTTTGACCGCGTGACCAAAAATGATAGGGTCCGAGACCTTCATCATGGTGGCCTTCATGTGCAGCGAGAACAGTACGCCCTGCGATTTCGCATCGGCGATTTCTGCGGCGAGGAATTGTTGTAGCTTCTGACAGTTCATCGCTGTCGCATCCACGACCTCGCCCGCCAAAACGGGAACCGATTCCTTTAGGACCGTTTTGCTGCCATCAGCGGCGACGAACTCAATCTTCAGCGCGCCGGCTTTCTCAATGGTTGTCGATTTTTCGCTTGAGCAAAAGTCGTCAGCGCCCATCGTGGCGACATGCGTTTTTGAATCGGCCGACCAAGCGCCCATCGAGTGTGGATTCTTACGGGCGTATTGTTTGACCGCTCGGGGAGCGCGGCGATCTGAATTGCCCTCGCGCAGGACGGGGTTGACGGCGCTGCCAAGCACTTTCGAATAACGCCCGCGGATCGATTTTTCTTCGTCGGTGCTGGGATCGTCGGGGAAGTCGGGAACGGCGTACCCTTTGGCCTGTAACTCTTCGATGGCCGCTTTGGCTTGCGGGATAGAAGCACTGATATTGGGTAGTTTAATAATGTTGGCTTCGGGCGTTTTGGCTAGTTCACCAAGTTCGGCTAATGCATCAGGCGTTTTTTGATCGTCGGTCAAGCATTCGGGGAACGCGGCCAAGATCCGAGCGGCAACCGAGATGTCGCGTGTTTCCACGGCGACGTCACAAACGCCAGCAAAGGCTTGGACGATGGGCAAAAATGAGCGTGTGGCCAAGGCCGGAGCTTCGTCAGTGAGGGTGTAAATGATGCGGTGTTCTGATGCCATTATGGTTCGTAAGCCAAAGTAAAAAACGCGAATAGTCTGTTCTGCCAAATCGGCTGCCGCATATTGTGTTCCAATGAGGCCGTTTTGTCATCAGCACAATCCCAAGAGCTTGACGAGTAAGCGATCTTGGCAGCTATTTGGCTGGCCAATCCGTCAAATCCATCTTCTTGAGCACATTGGCCGAGTGCTCGTTGTAGTGACGTTCCATTTGCTTGAGTAATTTACGCGGAGACCAAAACTTGCTGCCAACGGCTTTTTTGTCTAGGTCCATTCCGTCGAGCAAATACGCAAATCGCCGAGTGAAAGCCTCTACCCGCATCATCTGGGCCGCCTCTTCGGCGCCGCTCCAGTCGTTGTGGGCAAACGTATAGTCCTCGGGCATCTGACGAGGGTTAAGATCCATCACAGGAATCTTCGGATCCACCGCGTGAAAGATTTGAGAGAAGAAGAGCAACTCGCGGCCCATCATGTGTTCTGCATTCCACCGAGGCGTGTGAGAACCATCGCTTGGCTTAAAATTCATTTGCTCGATTGAAAGTTTGGCGAACATCTCGCGCGACGATTTACAGGCCGCTTCTTTTTTTGCGAACAGGCCAGCAAGCTCATCGGTCATCGCCCACGGTTGATCGCCAAGGGAAACGAAACGTGTTTTGGCTTGATTGTCATTGTGGGCTGGCGATGAAACTGCAATCGTATTGTGTGAGATGGCTTCGATTCGAGCATCGTCGATTTTGCCGACAGACGAACTAACAATCATCATCTCTGGATTCAATTTGTCGCGCATTGCCTTGAGCTGTTCAGCGTCGAAGGCCGCCGATGTCGCAATCACGGTCAAATATGGCTTTCCAATTTCTGCCACAATCGGGTTCTTGAGCCACGCTTCGATTTCCTTGGGGGCGACAGCATTTAGGTCAGCAACCAGAACGCCATCAACCGAAACCAGTTTGGCGTCAGACATCCCCCACGCCCCTCTGACAACTGTAATGTCATTTACAAGATGATTATTGCCGCGCTGGTCAAAGCCCAGAGTTGTCACCGATGACGTTTGGACAGCCCAACGAACGATGGTGCTGGTACCGGAGGCTAGATCTTCTATTCGAAAATCTACGCCTCGTGAAAGTCGTTTCAAATCCGCTTCGGCCAACCCGATGCCAACGTGCATGTTAGCCATCGTCTCAATGGTAAACGCGGTGTCCGACCATTGCCGGATGGCAATCGGGTGCTCGAATTCTGCGACGGCGGTTTGTAATCCGGTCAGCGCAAGACAAATCAAAACAACAATGGTCGTCAGTTTCCGCGGCATGGTCAGAATCCGTTGATGAAGGTTAGTGATCGCGGGACACCTTGGATTGCTATCCCAACAAACGTTTAACTACAGTTATACTGGTATCGCTCAAACAAAATTTGAGCATTCTCACTTTTTTGAAATCATGAATAATGAATGTAACAATCGACCTACCGCCCTGGGCCGTCCGTGAAAACGCTAACCTTCCTGCAACGATCGAATCGGTCGAGGATCGTATGCGGGCCGTCATTCGGTTTTCGCAATTGAATGTTCAACATCAAACTGGTGGGCCGTTTGCCGCCGGCGTGTTCGAAAAAGAGTCTGGCAAGCCCGTTCTGATCGGCGTCAATCGCGTGATGCCGCTGGGGATATCGTCGGCACATGCCGAAATCGTCACGCTGATGTTGGCGCAGGCCAAAGTTGGGTCGTTCGACCTTGGAGCAGAAGGCCTGCCCGAACATCAACTGGTCATCAGCGCTCAACCATGCGCGATGTGCTATGGTTCGATTCCTTGGTCTGGCGTGAGATCGATTGTGATTGCTGCATCTAGCCAGCAGGTTGAATCGATCGCTGGATTCGACGAAGGCGCCGTCCATCCGCAGTGGAAAGAAGAACTCGGCCGCCGAGGAATTGAAGTTACCGAAAACGTCCTCGCCGACGAAGCGTGTAAAGTCCTGCAAGCCTTCGTCGATTCAGGACAGGCCGTTTACAACGCGAAAACGGTGCTTAAGGATCGGTGACCAGCAGGTTAAAAACCGGCTCTACGTAGGGCAGGTTTTCAACCTGTCAACTTCGATCAAAGCGTTTCTTCGACGACTTTTGTCTTGGGAAGCGAATCGAGAAAGATCTTACCGTATCGCTTCGTTTTTACGCGCGGATCCAACACCACCACGATTCCCGAATCGGTTTTGCTGCGAATCAACCGGCCAAATCCCTGCTTGAATTTGATCACTGCCTCAGGAATCTGATAATCCACAAACGGATTGCCGCCCGCTTTGCGAATGGCCTCTAGCCGCGCCTGAAGCAACGGTTGGTCTGGGACGCTGAAAGGCAATTTCGTGATGATTACGTTCTGCAATGCATCGCCCTGAACATCGACGCCCTGCCAAAAACTGGCCGTACCAAACAAAACACTCCGCGGCGTCGATTTAAACTGCTCCAGCAACTGACCGCGCGGCGTCCCGCCGGCTTGTGAAAACAATCCGTAATCGTTCTCCGAAAGCCAAGGCGTTAACTCGCGCTCGGCACGGCGGAGGAATTCGTAACTGGTGAACAGCACGAACGCGTGACCGTCGGTGCGCTTGACATATTTCTGAATCGCCTCCATGCACTGCCGCTCGTGCAACTCACGTTCGTCGGACGGATTGGCGATGTTGCTAACGATGATCAAGCGCGACTGATTTTCGTAGTCAAACGGACTTCCGACGGCCAGTGTATCACCCTTAGTCATGCCAACTCGGTTGCGGAAGAAATCAAACGAATTGCCACCGGTTGCGATGGTGGCACTGGTCATGATCACGCTGTCGGTTTTGTTCAGCAGGTGCTCACGGATCTCAGGTCCAACGTCAATTGGAGATGCCATCAGGCTGACATTCTGTTTCCCAAACCGATTAATCGAAGTTTCAATCCAGTACACGCCTTCCTCGATTCCCTGTAGTCGCCAGTTCTCCAATGATGCGGCGATAGCCGTTAATCGGTCGGCAGCTGCCGACAGGTTTTGTTTGTCCGAAGGATTCTTTTGGTTTTCGGCGAAGTGTGTCACCGCCTCACTGATCTGCGTAAGGATTGGACTCAAACGATTCTGCACGATTCCTTTTTCACAAACTCGAATCTTGTTAGCGCGGCGATTTTTGTTGTCGCCACGACGCGCTGCCCAATTAAGTATGTCCAGAAAGAAAGTTTCCGAAGCCGCAAACGCTTTGACCACTTTCCGTTGAGCTTCTTTCAAATCGTGGACGACCAACAACCCCTTGTTCTTGGAACTGTTGTAAAGCTTCTTCAGGGTGTATTCGACTTGGCCCAGCGTTACTGACAATCCAAGATGATCGCTGGCCACATCGACAACGGTGTGAGCTTCGTCCAGTATCACAGTGTGATAGTCAGGCAAGATGTTCACGCCCAGCCTTCGAAGTGACAAGTCCGAGAAAAACAGCGCATGATTAACGATCAAGATATCGGCATTGAGCAATCGATTCCGCGCTGCGAAGTAAAAACAATCTTTGTAGGTTGGGCATTTGCGTCCCAGACAATTGCTGCTGTCACTGCGGACCTCATCCCAAACTTGCGGTAGGACTTTAACCGAAAGGTCACTACGCGAACCATCTGGCGACTCCTTGGCCCATTTTTGCAGCATTGGAATCTGGTCAATTTCCTCCTCGCTTGAGAAAACCGTTTTCCCCTGCACGGCCGCATCGCGCAGTCGCCGTAGACTGACGTAATTCCCACGCCCTTTAGCCAGCACTGCCGAAAATTCCAACGGAATCACACTATTGAGAAAAGGGACGTCCTTTTCGATCAACTGCTCTTGGAGGCTGATGGTGTGTGTTGAGACGACGATGCGCTTCTTGGTTTCCGTTTTGGATTCCTGATTGGCGGCCAAGCTGAGGATGGCGGGCACTAAATAGCCAAAGCTCTTCCCGACTCCGGTGCCTGCTTCGGCGACGAGGTGTCGTTTGCTGGCGATAGCACTGGCAACCGCGTCAGCCATTTCTAGCTGCTGCGGACGATGCTCATACGTCTTTAGACGCTTAGCGATCTTTTGGCCTTCGCCAAGAATGTCGTGGGGAGTTAGCATTGTGGAGCATGGCCAAGCAAGATAGATATTCTATTGCCTAAGAATTTATCCGATTGAGCGGCAACAAGACACCCGCCAGTCGGTTAGACTATAGAGAACGTCAGCGCTAACCGGCGGCCGGGCCCATTGGGCGAGGCCCCTTACCGTTGTATTAAACTAAATCTTTAACTCAGAATCTTCAAAAACATGAATCAGCTCGACCAATTGAAACAGTGGACCACAGTTGTTGCCGACACAGGCGATTTCCAAGCGATGGACGAGTACAAACCTCAAGACGCGACAACCAATCCGTCGCTGATCCTCGCAGCAACCAAGGAAGAGAAGTACCAATACCTGGTTCAGCAAGCCGTCGATGAGCTGAAAGAATCTGGCCTTCCGCAAGACCAATTGGTTGAGGCAGTGATCGATCGTGTGTTGATCTTGTTCGGTAACGAGATCCTAAAGGTTGTTCCGGGCCGAGTCTCAACGGAAACGGATGCTCGGCTGTCCTTTGATACCGAAGGCACCGTTGCCAAAGCGCGCACGTTGATTGACCTGTATGAAAAATCTGGCACGCCGCGGACGCGCGTTTTGATCAAGATCGCTTCAACGTGGGAGGGGATTAAGGCTGCGGAGATTCTGCAAAAGGAAAAAATCAACTGCAATCTCACGTTGTTGTTTTCGCTGGTTCAGGCTGTTGCTTGTGCTGAGGCAGACATCAAGTTGATTTCTCCATTCGTTGGCAGGATTTACGACTGGTTCAAGAAAGCCGAAGACCGTGACTATGCCGGCGCCGAAGATCCGGGCGTCCAATCGGTAACCGAGATCTACAACTACTACAAGAAATTTGGCTATCCTACAGAAGTCATGGGCGCCAGTTTCCGAAACGTCGGCCAAATCATCGAACTGGCTGGTTGCGACCTGCTGACCATCAGCCCCAAGTTGCTTGAGGAATTACAAAACTCCGAAGATGCAATCACTCAGAAACTTGATGCTTCAGCCGCCAAGAGCATGGATATCGAAAAAGTGGCCTGCGACGAAAAGAACTTTCGCTGGCTGATGAACGAGGATGCCATGGCCACAGAAAAGACAGCCGAAGGAATTCGCAAATTCTCTGCGGACATCGTTAAGCTCGAAGCGCTGATCGCAAGCATGATTGCCAGCTAAGGGGACACCGGTTGGAGAGCTAGTCGTGTTTAAAGGCAAATCACAACTGTAGCGTTTTGATCGCCAGACGGAACGAGTCCTTAGGTACTCACGTTAGAGCTTCATCGCTTACTTGAAGCTTTTCACTGGATAGCTTCGTCGTCGCCGATCTTGAGATTGGAGAGCTCGGCCGAAGACGGCCCAAAGTCATGCGACTTCGGCTACCCTCAATTGGTAACTAGAGTCTACGTTTTGAGTGGAAACTGGGCTGATTTAAAGGTGATCAGAGTAAATCTAATGCGTGTTCGGTCTCTTGGGATTCTGTCCTTGCCGATACGTGCGCGCAAAAAAACAGACTCGGCGTGCGGAGAGAAGAGAGCACTGAGTCTGCGGCGTGGGAATAAATTCAAAAACAAACGTGACGAGCGAAGAAACGCAACGTGATGGATAAGATTGGGCAACGCTTGTTTAGGTATAATTTCAAAAAAATGGAGTGGAGAAGCCCCTGAGACGGCGGATGGGATGAGAACGCTTAAGGCTTTGACCTCCACTCCAATGAAACACATTTGCAAAGAGGATGCCAATGCGTTGGCCCACATACTAAAAAGTAGCTTTGCTTGAAAAAACACGCCTGTTTACCGGCAAATCAGCCCAAAAAGATTTCTGCTAGCAACCTAGTATTTCTTTTCTCTTGTCTCCGGAGACCCAAAAGGCTGCTTTATCCGTCTCGTTTTGAGATTCAATTTTCGTTTCGAGATACCAAAGGTTATCCCAGTGAATTGACGTCGGTTATTAAAGGTTGCACCGAAAATATGGCTTTATCGGGTGGGTAAGGCAAGCGTTTAGTATTCTGTCACATCTTACTCTTCGCACAGAAGATTTGTCGTGAAGCAGGTTTTCAGTCTGCCAAATGCTCAGACCTACCAAATGCTCAGATATGACAGGTTAAAAACCTACCCCACCACTTTTTCTCAGACAAATCACCTAGTGGTTTGTCTGGGATGGAAGTTAGAGTGTGTCATCGTAGCCGGAGTCGCCAAACTTCGGTTTTATACTGCTGAACTGAATTCTGGCGAATCCAGCTACCCTAAAATTAAATGTTGACAGACCACTAGCCGAAAACGGAACCTTGATGAAATACCAATGCGATCTCAGACACCAAACACTGATCAGGCCGCAAAACATTAGAGTTAAACATCGCCAATATCAGCATCGCAGGCTGAGCATCTCAGCCCTACAATGCCCGAAAAGTCTGCACCGATCATCTTCTAAACCGGGCCATTAACAATGGATCAATCGCACTTGCAAACCAAAACTTTTTTAAAACACCCTCGATTTAATGTGTTGGCCACTGTCCTTTTACTTTGTCTGTCCATTTGCACAGTCGGTGCCTGCCAAGAACCAATAGGCTCTGGCGCAGGATCATCCACGAAAATTTCTAGCCAAGGTTCATCAGCCAAGGCAGGCCCCGCTTCACCAGCAATTGGGTCAACTGTCGCAGAGTCAAAAATTAAGAAGACGGAGGCACAGTGGCGAGCTGAATTAACGCCAAGGGAATATCAAGTGACTCGAAACAAGGGGACCGAACCTCCGTTTACTGGTAAGTACTGGGACAACAAACAACCGGGCGTCTACGTTTGCAAATGCTGCGACCTACCCTTGTTCGATGCATCAACCAAATTCAAATCGGGCACCGGTTGGCCAAGCTTTTACAAAGCGATCGATGACACGGCTGTCACATCGATCGCTGATAACAGCCACGGGATGAGACGAACGGAAAACACTTGCAGCCGCTGCGATGCACATTTGGGGCATGTCTTCAACGACGGGCCGGCGCCGACCGGACTCCGATACTGCATGAATTCCGCGTCGCTCAAATTTCTCCCCGCACAAACCGATAAACTCAACGCTGCCTCTGCAAACGACGGCAGCGCTACGACAAACGGGCCTACAGATATCAAGCCATCACCTTAGGCCGTCGGTCACTCGCACCAACCGAACCTTAAGCCCCATTAATCATTATCTGGGTGGCCTTAGGCTCCTTACTACCCCGCCGATTCGGACGTTGCCACATCCACTGATACGAATACAATAGGCGCTTCCCAAACGGGCTGGGGATTCCCTTAGCTTCGTCTTTCTGTAATCCTTCACCTGAAACTGATTTCATGAGCACTACCACACAAATCAAGCCAGGCGTTGTCTCTGGTGAGTCACTGGACCAATTGCTGGCAAACGCCAACCAGAACAACTACGCGATGCCGGCGGTCAATGTTGTCAGCACAATGTCGGTCAACGCTGTCTTGGAAACTGCTGCTGCAGTGAACTCGCCTGTGATGGTGCAGTTCTCCAACGGTGGTGGCTCATTTTACGCTGGAAAGAGTTTGTCCAATGACAATCAAGCCGCCGCGATCGCCGGTTGTGTTTCCGGTGCTCATCACGTCCACCACATGGCGGGGCTCTACGGCGTTCCCGTTGTCCTGCACACCGATCACTGTGCCAAGAAACTTTTGCCTTGGATCGACGGACTGTTAGATGCGGGTGAGAAACACTTCGAGCAAACTGGCAAACCGCTGTACAGCTCTCACATGCTGGACCTGTCCGAAGAGTCTCTAGAAGAGAACGTTGAAATCAGCTGTAAGTATTTCGAGCGTATGGCCAAAATGGGCATGACGATCGAAGTTGAGCTGGGTATCACTGGTGGTGAGGAAGACGGCGTCGACAACACTGACGTCGACAGCTCTAAACTCTACACCCAACCTTCGGAAGTGGCATACTTCTACGAAGAGCTCAGCAAGATCTCTCCTAGCTTTACGATCGCAGCCGCTTTCGGTAACGTCCACGGCGTCTATAAGCCTGGCAACGTCAGCCTACAGCCAATCATCCTGAAAAACTCTCAGGATCACATCAAAGAGAAATTTGGTACCGGCGATCTGCCCGTCAACTTCGTCTTTCATGGCGGATCGGGATCCTCACGTGAAGAAATTCGCGAAGCCATCGACTACGGTGCGATCAAGATGAATCTTGATACCGACATGCAGTGGGCGACTTGGAAAGGCGTATTGGACTACTACAAGGCCAACGAGGGCTACCTACAGACGCAGTTGGGCAACCCAGACGGCGACGATATTCCCAACAAAAAGTACTACGACCCTCGCAAGTGGCTGCGTAAAGGCGAAGATCAATTCGTAACGCGTCTGAAAGAAGCCTTCGAGGATCTGAACTGCATCAACCGCTGCGAAGGACTTGCGTAAGCAAGCGTATAAGCTATCGCTAAAAATTTGAATTGAGGAAAGCCCTGCTTTAATTGAATAAGGCAGGGTTTTTTTCGTGCAGTGACAGAACCGTGGCTAGCGATAAAACGGCTAACAGATTCACCTGCTTTAGAACGCTGAATTGCGATTCAACTCGTTAGCCGTTTGTGCGCTAGCACCGATTCCGACAAACATCGCACCCCATTTCCCAGCCTAAACCTTTTTCACCGCCGCCCAAGTCCAATGTCGATCTGACGTCATCGACACGCTGCCTCGGTCAAACCCTAGAGACTCGACAGTGTCACCGACTTCGTCGACCGTCAAAGCGGCTCTTAGCGAGTCGGCGAACAACCTCTGGCTTTCTGCCGATTCTTTTCCAGCATACCGCTTCACCAGTGCATCAAGTGTCTGCTCGTCGGCAGGCCGAACGAGATCTCTGGCAAACAAAATCCCTTCTTCCTCAGTCACGCGCACCATTTCGGCAAAGCAAGCTTTGGGATCCGGGATGTGGTGATGAATCGAATTGGCGATCACCATCTCGATGGAGTCATCCTCATACGGCATGGCTTTGGCGTCGACCTTGGCCAGCATGATACGCTCACGCATGCCGGCGGCCTCTGAATTGTAAACCGCTAGATCAAGCATGCTGACGGCGTCGTCGATGGCCAAGACATTCACACGAGCGTTGATCTTGCACAGCTCAATTGGCAGCAGAGCCGTTCCAGTTCCAACGTCCAGCACCGTCCACGCGTCCGCGTTGAGGTCGCTTGCGAAGTGAGCTTTCGCAAACGTCAGAAACTCCTGCGCAAACAATTGGTTCACTGCGGAGTGGTCCATCGCGTTATACTCGGCCGCCGCTTCGCGCGTGTCCATCAGTTCTGGTTCAAGAATCCGTTTCATGTCTTCTCGTTTGATTAATACCCCAGGATGGTAAAGCAGCTTATTTCTCTGCTCAAAGGGCGATTATGTCAATCTCCCCAAGGAGAGTCGGTGCGGGGTGAGCGCAGCTACGACTAACCAGACGCAACGGGTTAAAAGCACTCTGCCCTCCCCGTCGGCGAGCCTCCGCCCCTCCCAGCAGACAACGCCGTGAACGACTTTATGCTGCAGTTTTGAGCAGGCGTTGGAGCAGTTGCTTTTCTTTGGCTCCAATACTTTTTATTATCGGGAGTCCCGTTTTGGGGCGTTCTCCTTTGGGACGGTAGCGTGCTCTTTTACTGGCC
>CALHPU010000053.1 GCA_938036435.1 uncultured Pirellulaceae bacterium
AGCGTAACCGAAGGCTCCGGACGGGCGGTGTAGTTTGAATCGACGTGTGCGTTGCGGACAACTCCGCTGGCGTCAACGACGAATCGGGACGGAATTGCCAGTTCCCATTTCACATTCCCATTGGCCTCATCAAGATCGATACCAAATTTGCCATAGACTTCTTTCAAGTCGTCAGGAAAACCGTGGACCAAATCCAACTTCCGAGCATACTGATTGTCATCGTCGTACAGAACATCAAAACTCAGTTTGTGTTTGCTGACCAACTCACTATTGAGTGACTGGATTTGGGGAGTGATGGCCACCATGGTCGCTGAGCAGGCCTTCAAGTCGTCGACGATTTCGTTAAGAGCTTCCAGCTCTATGTTGCAGTACGGTCACCACATACCACGAAAAAAAGTCACCACCAAAGGTCCGCTAGAGAGTAATTGATCTGAGCTCACCGTTGAACCAGAAGCACCAACAAGGGAAAACGGCGGCAATTTGGATCCCACTTCGGGTGTATTGCGACTAGGTACCGACTCGGCCAGCGCACTGCCGGCAGCCCCAACGATCGAGAGTATTTCGTCGTTGACCTTGGTGAGAAACTCCTTTTTATAGGCGTCAAGCTTTTCTTTAAGTGTCGACATATGGGTCTCCTTTATGATTCGAACAGATCACGTTCGCTGGTGAACTGATCTATTGCAACACAAAAACGCTTCCTCGTACACCGCTTTGGCCGTAAGTGGATACCAATGTTGAAAAGCGTACAATTCTAATCCTGTAGCGCGCTAACTTCAAAACTTTCATGCCCGCGCATTTTTATTTGGCAGTGATGCGAAATAACAGCACATAATTGGGCGCTGGAGAAGGAAACTGAGCCAGATCAAACTGCCACTTACTGGACTGCGGATTCTGTTCGATCTGCTGAATGATCCACGTGGCATTCTCCGGCAGATCTCTGACAATCAACCACCCCCCGCCAGCACTCTCTACGGCATCGGCCTCTCGATCTGAAAACAATTCGCCCTGCGTATTGAGTGGAATTATCGGGTTCTTTAAATTCGGATCTGCTCCTAACACGGGAAACTTCAGATAGCCCTGAAATCGCGGCGACCGATTGTGAAGGGCTTCTACGTCTTCCAACACATTGGCTGCAAGCAATATTGGGTAGCCGGAATCGCCTTGCGCGATGGTCGCGACGGCATCCGCCCAATTCTCATTTCTTAAATCGGATATAAGCGGCAAAGCGGGCCGCAACCAAACGGTCGAATTCCAGATCAGAAAATTGACTACCATCAACAGCGTTGCCCACCGGATCACTTTTGAGTTCATGCTATTGAGCGCAAACGCAGCCCACAACGGAAGCGCAATCGAACCGACCACCGCATAACGCGCCAACCCAAGCGGTGCCACTTGAAAGTAATCAAGGCCAGCGATCGACAGCGTCGGCACCACCGCCCACAAAGTGATAAAAGTAAATAACGCCCCAGAGACTTTACGGTCATGCGGCCTCGGCGCGCACATCAATCGATCAATGACCAACGCGCCTGACGGTAGTACAACCATCGCGCCAAACGCCCAAGCAAACTGCGTCAGAACCATATTGACATTGGAAACAGTGGCCCAATTACCGCGCCGCTGCCAAGCCATCGTTGCGGCCAACATAGCGGGCAATGACAGTACCAAAAACAAAGCCACACACTTCCAGATGTCTCTTGATGGCCATTTGCGCATCACCAAACAACGACAAGCGACAAAAATAGCCTCGGCTAATAACAGCCAAACGCCGGTGACATGCGTTGAAACCAGTGTGGCGGAAAGCAAACTCACTACCGGCCAGCGGGTCAGCCACTCAAAAGTGCGGTAAGTATCCTGCGTGCCACCATTGCATAGCGAACGATTCGCAAGCTGGAAGCTTACGCCACTTGAAGCGATCCCATCTTCAAGCTGCAACCGAGTGCTAGGCTCGATCCATTTCCAAATCACCAACGTCGGCGTGTTCAGGTGCCTGATGGCTAACGCGTAAAGCGTGTTCGACTGTAATTGGGCGAAACCCTTGAGCCGCCGCAACCAAAGAATACGCTTGGCCTTTGGGAAGTTGTTCCGGCAAAGTAAACCGACCATCGCGTCCCGTTTCGGCAGAGGATTGTACGTATTGTTCACGGCGGTCCTTTAAGAACCTTCGCAGTGATGCCCCCGGCTTGAGCACGATGACCAGTCCGTTGGCAATCGGCTGCCCAGTGCGGCCATCAACCAAGCGTCCCGAAACTTCGCTGTCCGATTCATCAATCGACGGTCCGACTTGCATGTCGCCCTCCAACGCTACCTCACCGCCGATACCCAAAACAAGATTATATGCCCCGTTGGGAATCCCCTCGCTATTGGCAATCTTGATCGTCTTGCGTCCCTCTTCACCGTCATCCCAGACATCTTTCTGTTCGATGACGATGTTACCCTCATTCATCCAAACAGCGCTCCACGGGGTTCGATTGCGCATCGAATCGTAGTCAAAAGATGCGTAGACTTCTGAAACGCCTTGCGGCAAACGATCGGTCGGATTGACGGGGCGACCATCTTCTGTGACACGCGTGGAAAACAAAAGATTTGAAAACTCGGGTTTCTCGCGAATCAGGTCGAAATCAAAACCGGGAATGGGGCTGGGCTTGTGCTTGGAAACTTCCTCACCCCGATTGTGACGCTTCTGCCCCCGGTCGGCACTAATTTGCATGCCGGCTTTTTGCAAAAGAGGAATCGCCAAATTCAGTGGTCGCAGTCCATTGATGAATCCGCCAATGGCCATCGGTGTGTCTCGTTTGTCGACGCGTCCATCTCGATTGGTATCCAGTACCGGCCGAGCATCCACAGGAGTGACGCCCGTACCGGCGGCCGCCTGCGTCGGAATGCCGACCAAAAAACCGTCAGAATTTACTGCCGTGCCGCCGCTATTGCCACCAGCGATCGTCGCGTCTGTCTTAATCCACCCTCGGTTGGAACGGACGCCGCGTTCCTTGGAGAATCCCGAAACGTTGCCCGATGTGAACGTGACCGTTTCGCCGCCGATACCCGGATACCCAAAGATAGACAGCCGGTCACCCAATTCCAAATTGTCGGAATCACCAAGGGCGACGGCCGGCAAATCCAATTTGGGAACCCGTCGGCCCTTCACATCGCAAACGATTCTCATCACCGCGAGGTCCAGATTTGGATCGTAGGCGACGGTCTCCGCAAAATAGGTAAGCGCTGGAGCACGATCAGATGACTCGGTGATCGCAATGCCCATGCGGTCAGCGCTGGCACCCGGCGTGCCCATCGCGCGTGGATGGGCCACATGGCAATTCGTCAAAATGATTCCTTGCGGGTGGACGATCGTTCCAGAGCCCGTCCAAGCAGAAGACATGCCGCCCATCATGCTTTTTTTCAGCGCGACGATCTGGACGACAGACTTCATCACATCTCCGATGCCGCCGTTACCTGTTTCTGGAACAGGATCGAGAGAAGGAAGGCCGCTGCTGCCTCGGCCGCCCGAAGCAGCTCCGCCCTGAGTCGGTGGTTGAAGGATTTGCTCAAGTAAGTCGAGAAAGCTCATCGTCGTATCTGCCTGAAGGAATATTGTTTGGAGAGAAGATCTTACCCCCTTTATTCTAGTGAAAAGCTTGCTTCCTGTCACAGATAGACGCAGGAAAATCCGACGACCTCAAGAAGTTAGTTTTCTAGGCACATAAGAGCCATCGCCGTCCCGTAACAGCGTCCAATTTCATGTGAATCAACGAAGCATCCATCAACCTCGGATTTGGAAATCACGATCTTCTCAAGCTGTTGTTCGAACTTTGCTCTGGCGTCAGAATTGGGCATGAGGCCAATCGCTTGCTTGCGTCCCCACATGTCAAACCAAAAAAAGAAGCCACCATAAGCCCAGTGGTCGGTGTGGTCATCATACTTGTAGGCCACGTCAAGATGTTGATGTTGCTCGAACGAGGTTGCGATGGCCGTCTGCAGTCGCGCAAGCGAGGACCTGCCCTCTACGAACAACGCTGCCTCGCAAAGTGGCATGCGACCGGCAGCAGCTTCAAGTTTTGCGGGTTCCGGTTTTTCTCCAGCAACGACATTCTGATAAGGGAAACTTCCACTTCGATGTCGTTGACGGGTCAAAGATTGCACTGCGTTGGCAAGTGCTGAGACCGCACGCGGTTTTTCGCCAACACTTGCCAAACAACGTTTCAAAGACATCACACCCGTCGCGGTCACAAATGGATTGTTGTATTCGTGAAACCAGCTGCCCGATTTCGTTTGGATTCCGATAACGTCATCCAAACAGCGCTCAATAGTAGGGCCGCTTTGCTCGATTGAAATTGATGTCAGCCCACTGCGATGCAAGGCGGCCCAAAAATCAAGTCGATAGGCAAGCGCCCAAAATATCTCGTCACGGTCTGTGAAAGCAATATTGGAATTGTCGGCCGTGAATCGAGCGGCACGAACAACCGCCGATTCGATTTGCCCTCGACGTTGAGGATCGGTTTGCTTTTCCAATTGTTGAAGCAATGCCATTCCAACGATTGCCGTTACCGCAACATGAACGTTGGGTAAGCTGTCGGCGCCTCCGAAATCATAGTCGCTGTCGAATACTCCGCCCGATTGGTCCTGCATCGACAGAAGGAAGTCAACACAACGACGGCGGATATCTGCTGGACGATAAACCGGACGCTCCGGATCAACGCCAGAACTAGCAGTAACCCGCATCGCGGCTTCATCGATGGCCGAGTGGATCTCGAATCCTCTAACAAATGGGCCAATCCCTTGTGCCTCAGCCGCCGCTTTATGTCCCAGCGCATGATCTGGGTAGCGTGACGCTATTTTGCCAAACATCGACGAAGCCGTTTGATGTTTCCCCAAGCGAAACGTGGCCATTGCCAATCTCAAATCGCGTTCGATGGCGGCGGCTTCGACGATGGCACTGTTTTCATTGCAGAGCCGAACGACTTCCGAGTCGTTATCGTCCCACATCGCTTGCCGGATATTCTCAAGCCATGCAGGCGGGGCCGGGACGGGCGCACCACTGGTTGCAGTATCGCCGGTTTGTTCGACATCGGCGGCAATTCCAGCGATCATCTTTTCTAGCCATGGAATATGAAGTGTCGTTAACCGATCGACGCGGTGAATGACTTTCGTTGCACCGGAAGTGGCTCCTGTTGAGACGACCAAAAATCCCGGTTCAACAAAACGATACTTCTGGAGATCGTATCGCCTCTGAGAATCCTGATCAGGCACCGCCGCTAAAGGAATAAAACTTTGGTTGATGGCTTTGATGATCTGCGGCCAAGAAAAGGGACCGGCTTTCATGTACATGTCCAGCGACTTAACGCGGTCCATGAATGTGTCCGGTAATCGCGGGACGTACCAGAAAACCGGTTTGCCACTAACCGCCGATTTTTTGAACGCGACTTCGATGTCGGTTTCCCAACGGATCAGAGAACCGGCTTTCGCCGCGATCTTATTGGCAACAGTGCGCTGTTTCACGGTGGTGTTGCTGGCCCAGCGATTTTGTGGCGTGGCAGAGGCCGGCGTGACAATCGCGGTGACAATAACCAGCGTCAACAGAATCGTTGCGACGCGACTAACAAACGGCCTTAAAAGGCAACGGCGACTTGCCATAAATAGCTTATCCAGAAAAACAATCACATGCTGCTACAAGATGTGTTTTCGTTACAACCGGACAGGACGACCGGACAGCACAGCATAACATAAGCGGTTGGGTAAAACTTTCACGTTCGTGTGAGACCACCGTCGCGTCGAAACCGGTTTTGGGGTGAATTTCCCCAAGAATTTTGCAAGCATGGTCGATATGTGAAGGTCGTTTGTAAATTTCTATGCGGAAAATCATTTTCAGGCAAACGGTCCACTTTGCGTCCCTTTAAGCCACTTAATAAACATGGATTCAAACCCTGCACCCAACGATAGCGCCATTAATGATATGCTCGCCCGGATCAATGGCTTGGCTACCGGACAAATTCCCGTTGATGCTCCTCCCGTCGCAGCGATGCCGCCGGTTGCCGGCGCAGTGCAACAGCCGGCATTTGAAGCACCTGCCGCCGTGATACCTGCCGTTGGGCAATCACAGTTGGGGGCACCCCAAGCCGCAGTGCATGACGACGTCGTCGACGATCGCCCAAGGGCTCCTGAAGGACACCGCTTACAAGCACCGGCTGTAGCGGAGCAGAGAGATTTGACTGAGAGCCAGCGCGCAATAGCAGACGGCAACACGTTTCTACCGCGCGAGCCGAATTCATTTCAAGAAGCTGGAATCAGTTCCGCGTTAGTAGAAGAACTCGTAATCAAGTTTCTACTTGCGCGCGGCGAGGCATCGATTCGAGAAATTAGCGATCAGGTCTGCCTGCCGTTTAGCCTGATCGACGAGATCGTTGTTCGATTGAAGCAAGAGCAAGTGCTAGGCTATGTCGACCAAGCGGCAATGAACGACTATATCTGCCGTTTGACCGAAATGGGGCGAGACCGCGGACAACGCTATAACGGGATGTGCTCTTACTTTGGTAGCACTCCTGTTGCATTCGGAGATTACGTCAGCAGCGTTGAAGCACAAACAATCAACAACCAGAACCCGGACCAAGAAGATCTCAAGCGTGCCTTCTCTGACCTCTTGATTGACCCCAAACTGATGATCAAACTTGGGCCTGCAGTCAACAGTGGCAAGGGCATGTTCCTCTTCGGCTATCCGGGCAACGGTAAAACGAGCATCGCCGAACGAATCACTGCCGCTTTCGGACCGTACGTTTGGATTCCTCGCGCGATCACAATGGATCGCGACATCGTGCGACTGTTCGACCCAATGAGCCACGAAGAAGTTCCACTGGAAAACGACGAAACTCTGCTGGCCAGTAACTCCTATGACAAACGTTGGGTGCGGATCAAACGCCCGACGATCGTTGTCGGTGGTGAATTAACAATGGAACACCTTGAAATTCAGTACAATCCACAAACAGGCATCAGTGAAGCTCCTGTGCAGATGAAGAGCAATACCGGATTGTTATTGATTGATGACTTTGGTCGCCAACGGATGTCCGTCGACGAACTGCTTAATCGATGGATTGTTCCGTTGGAAAAACGTTATGACTTCCTCAACACCAGCAACGGTAAAAAGATCTTGGTTCCATTTGATCAGCTGGTTGTTTTCTCGACCAACCTCGAACCGAAGGATCTGGTCGACGATGCGTTTCTACGTCGTATCCCTTACAAGATCGAGGTCGAGAACCCTTCGATCGAGAACTTTGTCAAGCTGTTCGAGATCATGTGCAAGATCTACAAGTTTCAGTGGCGTCCAGAAATGATCAAGTATTTGATCGAAAAGCACTACTTGCCGACGGATCGTCCATTCCGCAACTGTCATCCGCGTGACCTACTGCTGCAGGTGAAGAACTACAGCAAGTATCTTAAGATTGAACCTGAATTGACTGAACAAACGTTAGACTTCGCTTGCGAGAATTACTTCTCGATCATGTAACGGGTCTCAAATATAGATCCGAGACGATTCTGTCTTCCGAGCCCAAGTCCCCGCCGCGATCGTAATGCCAGTCAGTGCTATCTGGGACTTGTTCGTTTTTCAGCGGCCACGGGACAAAGGGCGTTCTGCCAATCGCGCGGGACAAACGGTCAGAGTTCATGGTGACGTTTCCGGCCCGAGGTGGAATCGGACCGGCCTCGATACGCGGACAACCGATCAGCAAATCAGGATCGTAGCCTCCGACTCGGTTGACGATTTGGGCGATCTGATACAAGGAAAGCTTTCTTGTGCCACCGCAGTGGTAGAGCCCACTGATACCTGAAACTAATACGTCCTCAATCGTCTCTGTTAGGCACTCGCAGTACGTGGGAGTACGTACCTCGTCAAAGTACAACGTCGCCGGTTTGTTTTTTTTGAATCGGGATGCGATCCAGTCAATCGCGCCGGCGTGGCCGTTGAAACTGATCCCCATGGGAAGCGAAATTCTCAAGATACATGAATCTGGCCTCGCCGAAAGAATCAACTGCTCGGCCTCCACCATCGTTTTGCCGTAAACGGTCACTGGGTCGGGAGCGTCCGTTTCGACATGACCGCCGTCACCAGTTCCCGAATAGACCAAATCAATAGACAGATGCACCAAACGAATGTCCGTTCCTTCGAGCGTCTCCAGCAGATTCTCGAGACACATCACGTTGATCCGCCGGGCCATTTCTGGATCGAGTTCACAGGCCTTTAAAGCACAGGTGCCGCCACAATTCACCAACGATTTGATCTTGCGATCCTCCAGCATTTTTTTGAAGGCAATGGGATTCTCTAGGTCCGCACCGATGATACCCTCACCGACCAGAGGCCAGTTTTTCGTTGGCCGTTGTCCAAATACGGTATCGCCGTATTTTTTGCGCAGATGGTGAAACGCGTTGTATCCCGACACTCCCGCCACCCCACAGACCAGCAATGGCAGCGCCTCATGATCGGCCAGCAAAGTGCGATCTGCGATCAGTTGAGTTCGGTTGGTGTTGGAGGTCATCGTTGCGATAAGTCGAAAGCGATTTTGGAATCAGGAATCATCTTTGGTTTCCAGTAAATTTCAACGCCAGTTTCCCACTTCCCCACAATCAATCCAACGAATACCTTTATAGAGATGGAATTCCCTTTCAAAACCAAGATATGCGGTGTGACCAGCGCTGACGACGGCATCATGGTCGCCAGTTCGGGCGCCGACGCGATTGGCCTCAACTTTTTCTCTTCAGGAAAAAGATACATCAAACCCGATCAGGCCAAAATCGTTGTCGATGCGGTGGTCGAAACGCACTCTGAGTTTGTCGTCGTCGGGGTCTTTGTCAACGAACCGGCCGAAGCAATTCTAGAGATCGTTAAAACGGTGCGATTGATGACCGTTCAGCTTCACGGGGACGAAGAGCCGGAGCTAGTACCCGTTTTGAAAGAACTCGGCAGCGCGGCTGGGTTGGATTTTGATATCATTCGAGCGATCAGAACCTCACCGCGGAGCGAAACGGAGGCTCTGGATCTGCCGTCGGTGACTGCCGAGGCGCAGAAATGGGTGGATGCTGGTGTTGATGCGCTGTTGATCGACGCTGCGACGCCCCACGAATATGGCGGCACCGGAAAACAAGTTGACTGGGAAGGTTTTTCAAAGATCAAAATCGACGTGCCGGTGTTGTTGGCCGGAGGGCTGACGCCTGAAAATGTCGCAGATGCGATTTCGGTGGCGCATCCCTTTGGCGTCGATGTCGCCAGTGGAGTCGAAAGTTCGCCGGGCCGAAAAGATCGCGATAAAACGTTTGCATTCGTCAAAGCTGCGGAAGAACGCCTGTCAGCCCAATGAAGTGTTTTACTTCCATCATCTTCGGCCTATTTGTCATCTGGACAGGGATCCTGCGCTCGATTGAAGCGCAGGCGTTCAAGCCCAATGCGTTCTGGTTTTGCTTGACCATGGGCCTGCTCGCGATAGCAGGCGGCTACCTATTCCGTCTCGGCCGGCAGCGTATCGCGACAGGAATTTCGGCGGCGGCCGGCCTCGTTGTCGCGGTGTTTTACGTCAACTGTTTGATCGTTCAACCAGAATCCGATGCCACCTATCGCGTGGGTTTGGTGATCGTTGCTGCAATCGGGCAATTGGCCGTTGTCTTTCTTCCTCCGCCGCGCCAGCAGTAAAACGCGTAGGTCTGTTAGGCGTTTTTGGCTTGTTGGTCGGTCGCTCTTTCAGGCTTTACGAAGTGCCATTTTATCCCAATCGCGGATGCACATTTTTCCGCACTTGGGGGTCGAATTCCGTAGAAACCTTGGAAATTCACAAACTTTTCACAGAAACTGGTGAAACAAAAACTGCTGTTTCTAAACAGTTTCTTAATATCTCGCCAGCGTTTTGCCATCACATCTTACTTATCGCGTCCAAAGGTTCCCTAATCGCAAAAATTAACTCAGCGATCGCTGTCTTTTCCGATTTTAGGGCGCTCATTGTGTCTCTTGCGCCACTCACACTCTTTGGCCGATTTTCACTACTAGCCAACCACCAAAGTGTTAAACGAAATTGATTGACAACAAACACAAATAGAAAAATATACTAGGGAGATTGTATCAATGCGACGTTCTTACTTACCTCAAACGCTTGCCATGCTGATCGCGATGATCGCCACAGCACCAATGACGTTTGCTCAATCGACAGCTCGAAGCGTGGTGGAGGGTGCGACAACGACGCTCACTGATCAGATTGCGTCGCCAGCAGTTGAAACCGGTTGGCCAGCCGATGTCTACTCAGAGGCATCCCCCGTCTACTCTTACGATGCTGGGATGCCCCAGACGTATCAGTACGTTGAAGCAGCACCATCCGCACCGGCGGCACCTGCCAAGCCGAAGCCCAACCCTGCAGCCAAAGCTTACAAGGGCGTGTTCTACGCGAACGACTTTAGCTACCTGAACGATTCCTACGACGGCCCCGTGTATTTCGGTGACAACTGGAAGAACCTAAATGTTGGTAACGGCAGTAACCTAAGTTTTGGCGGTGAACTTCGTACGCGGTACCACTTCGAAGAAGGAATGGGTCAGCAAGCAGGAGCCACCCGTTTTCAAGACACCAACAACGAATTCGGGCTGCTTCGTTTACGACTGTTTGCAAACTACAAAGTTAGTGATCGATTGCGGCTGTACGCAGAGGGTATTTACGCGGACACTCTCTACAGAAATGACGAGTACATTCCTCGTGGCATTGATCGCAACTACGGTGATTTTCTGAACTTGTTTGCAGACATTAAGATCAGCGACAGCACAAACGTCCGCATTGGACGTCAGGAGTTATTGTTTGGAGCCCAACGACTGATTTCCCCGCTTGATTGGGCGAACACTCGCCGGGCCTTCACTGGTGTCCGCACAACTAGCAAGTTTGATGACTGGACAATCGACGGATTCTGGACTCAACCGGTTCCGGTCGTCCGCAACGAATTCGATCAAGGAAACAGCGACCAAGATTTCTACGGTGCCTACATCAACTACAGTGGTTGGGAGAACAGCAACCTAGACCTCTACTACCTTGGCTTTAACAATGACGCCAATGGCGGCACATTCAACATCGATACATTCGGAACTCGTTTGTGGGGTGGCCGTGGCGACTGGCTTTATGACTTCGAAGGCTCCATTCAAACCGGAACCCAACAGGCGCTTGCCCAATCGCATGAAGCTTACGCAGTCACTGCAGGTATTGGACGTAAATTCAAAAACATGGCATGGACACCACAGCTGTGGTTCTACTACGACTATGCGTCCGGTAACGATGCCAATTCGCCGGACACTTTCGAGCGTTACAACCAGTTGTTCCCATTGGCTCATAAGTACCTAGGATTCATTGATGCTGTTCAAAGAGCAAACATCGCTTCTCCGAACGTCCAGCTGACCATGAACCCAACGAAGAAGCTGAAGCTACTGCTGTGGTACCACAGCTTCCAAGCTGCCGAAGCATCCGACATTGTACCGGGCATCGGAGGAACACCAGCTCAAGATCCGACATCCACTGATTTTGGACATGAATTGGACTTCATCGCCAACTTGAACATCAACCCACGCAACAGCGTGTTGGTTGGTTACTCGCACCTCTGGGCCGGCGACAAGATCATCAATGGTCAAGACGCTGATTTCTTCTATGTTCAATTGACGAGACGTTTCTAAAGAAGGCCGGATTCTCTATTGAGAATCTAGTTCTGAGTTTGTCAATCGAAAGGCCCGGTGAAACAATTGTTTCATCGGGCCATTTTTCGTTTGGGCGTTGGCTTTCGAATCACCTTTCGTTGAGCGAGTATGAATTAGTAAAACGAGAATGACCCTGAATTCGAGACTATCTTTGGTTTTGACCGACAATAATGAAATGCGGTACGATAGAGGATTAAAGGAGGTAGCCCAAAATGAACGATAAAAATGTCGAAAATCGTTTGAACTCTCTCGAAGAACAAGTCCAAAACATACTCAGCGCGCTTCAAAATGGCCAACGTACCCAAGCTGCTGTTAAGGACTGGCGAAAATCACTTGGCATGTTCGATGATGATTCACTAATGAAGGAGATCGATAGCGCGGGTCAGAATATTCGCAAGCATGAGCGCGAACAGGTCTCCGATGATCATTCTTGACACAGACCACATTGTGACACTGAAGTATTCTACGGATGAGAAATTCGCCCGACTTGCCCAACGTATGGCAGATTCCGAAGATCAAGACTTCGTAACCACCGCGATTACTCTTTAAGAGCAAATGGAGGGTGGCTGGCTCAGATCGCTCGCCTGAAAAGTCCCGCCAAACAGGTGCCTGCATACAGTCGCCTGACCAGCTTGATTGATTTCTTTAGCTTATGGACAATTCTTTCATTCGATGATCTCGCGGCCGACCAATTCATCGAATTTCGAAAACAGAAGATCCGAACGGCAACGATGGATCTGAAGATTGCCTCGATTGCCGCCTCCCAAGGCTGTCTGTTGTTGACAGCGAACACTCGTGATTTCGATCCTATCCCCGGCGTTAGGATTGAAGATTGGTTGAACTGAATCTGTCTCTCGCGTTGCACCGTTCGGGTCGGAGTCTGGAAAACAATCAGTCGCCCAATAAAAGGCGAAACTGTTTGAGACGTTTGCGTCTAATATACATCGCGACAGTAACGGTTCTCGGTCTTAAGTTTTTTAACATAAGCCTTGGCATCATCAACTGACCGTTCGCCGTGCCGCTGAACAATCTCATGCAACGCTTTGTCGACGTCTTTGGCCATTCGGCTGGCGTCACCGCAGACAAAGAAACTGCCACCAGATTCGAGCCACTGAAACAGTTGCTGCCCATTTTCACGCATGCGATCTTGGACGTAGATCTTCTCTTGTTGGTCACGACTAAACGCTGTGTCCAACTTGTTCAGCAGGCCGTCTTGATGCCATTTCTCCAACTGTTCTTGATACAAGAAATCGGTCGACGCTTGTTGGTCGCCAAAGAACAACCAGTTGTCACCACCAGCGTTTCTTGCCGCACGTTCTTGTAAGAACGAGATAAAGGGGGCAATGCCCGTCCCCGGCCCAACCATAATCATGGGCGAGTTATCATCCGGCGGGACGGTAAACCCGTGCGACTTTTGGACAAAAACGTTGACCGATACTCCTTGTTCGACACGCTCGGCCAAAAACGTTGAAGCAACGCCTTTGCGCAAACGCTCATTTTTTTGATAGGTTACTTTTCCGACGGTCAAGTGAACTTGATCAGGGTGTGCCTTAAGAGAACTGGCGATCGAATACAGACGCGGGTTGAGTTCGGGCAAAGCTGTCACAATGGCATCGGCTGAAACACTTGTCTCCGAAAACATCTGCAGAAAGTCCAAAACATCCAGTTCATCAATTTGGTCATCGTCTTGGACAAGTTTTTCCAATCGCTGCACCTCTGCGGTGGCGGAAACGTTGGCTTGGAATAACTCGACCAGTTCGTCTGTCACCGTTGCAACGTCTTTGGTCGACATCGCACCAGCATGAGAGGCCTTAACATCCACACAATGACCCAACAGCTGATCAACCAATTCGGGGCAGTTAGTCGCGTAGAGCCCCAACGCATCACCGACCTCGTATTGGATTCCTGACCCCGACAAATCAATTTCGACGTGCCGTACATCTTTGTTTGACGCTTCTCCGGTTAGTTTTTCTGACTTAATCAGTTTGGCGGCAAATGGATTCTTTCGCGTGTAGCCCTCTTCGACCGCTGCTGCGGCCGATGCTCCGCCCGCAGGGATCTCACCGCCGAGCTTGACCAATTTTTTGAGCATTTTTGCAGTCTCTTTGCCGCCGGGCGTGCAAAGAGTTAGATTGGATTCGGCTCCAGTGGCAATCGCTTCAGCGTACGTTTGACAAAGGTATCCGCAAGAGCCACAGTCTAACTGAGCCATTGCAGCCATCAGTTTTCGATTCGTTGGCCGATCAGCAGCCAGTTCCATTCGTTCGTCGATTGCAAGGGCATCGTCGTGCCAGGGGAAATCTTCTTCCACTTCGAGAGCAGCCGCCCCACTAACGTCCAGACCACTAGCACCGCCAGATCCGGCGGCCGACATTTCCTCGATACCCGTCATGCCGGCGAAGAAGCCGCTGAGCCAAGCACGTTGTTCTTCATTGAAAGGAGCGGACTCTGGAATCAGTGATACACCTGCGATCAGTTTTTTTGTGTTCAAAGGTTTGTTCATTTTAGCATCTCGTAAAAAGGTGGTTTTCCGCGAGTGTGGTGGTTCAAACTGCCGTTTGGGCTTATGCGTTAGGAAGCCGTCGCAAAAGTAATCAGCTCTTCATCGCTGTGACGGGAGGCGAAATCAACAAATGACTCTTGTGCGTCACTGCGTTTTTCAACGTAGCTAGAGAGAATCCGTTTTATCATTGGTGGGATGTCATCAAAGGCCACTGCATCGAACAGCTGGCGAGCCATTCGACCGCGAGAGCCGTATCCTCCGCCAATCAAAACGTGATAACCATCGACCATGTCGTCACCTTGGGTAACGGCGGTGCCCATCAAGCCAATGTCTCCGATGTAGTGCTGGGCACACGAATGATGGCAGCCCGTAAAGTGAATGTTCAGCGGCTGATCGAGTTCGATTTCTTTCTCGAGGTAGTCAGCGAGGATGAGCGCCTGGCCTTTGGTGTCGGCGCCAGCGTATTTGCAGCCGCGACTGCCGGTGCACGCGACTAATCCGGCCCGAACGCTGGTGGCCTGCCAATGCAACCCAATCGCTTCAATCGCCGCTTTCACTGCGTCGACGTCTTCGTCGTCAATGTTCGGTATCAGAAGGTTTTGCCATACCGTTAATCGAATGATGCCGCTGCCAAACTGGTCAGCGATCTTGGCAATACCGCGAGTCTGTTCTGACGTGATGCGGCCTACGGGAAGCACGAGCCCAACGTAGTTTTTGCCTTCCTGCTTCTGTTTATGAAAGCCGACGTGAGCGAAGCGATTCTCTGGATCGCGGAAGCTTAGTTTGTCGTCTTCCATTCGCAGCAGCGGTTTTCCAAAAACCGATTCGACTTCAGTGATAAACTTGTCGAAGCCCCAGTCATCCAGCAGGTACTTGAGCCGCGCCTTTTTGCGATCCGTTCGGTTACCGTTTTCGATGAACACTTTTAGAATCGCCCCCGAGATGTCGCAGCAGTCTTCTGCCGCGACCAAGACGCTTGTCGGTCGAGCAAAATCCTTATGCCCGGTGATCCCGCCAAGTCGCAATTGGAAGTAGATCCCTGCTGGGACATCACTAGTGGCAATTTCGTCAGTGACCTCGACCGCGAAGAAGCCTACGTCGTTGGTGTCCGACAGCGGGCTGATCGTGCCACGCCCATCAAACGAAATATTAAACTTACGAGGCAGTCCAAAAAGTTCACGATGATTGATCAAGTACCAGTGAAGGTCTTGCGCTAGAGGAAGCGTTTCCACCAATTCATCAGAATCAATGCCGCTCAGAGGGCTGCTGGTGACGTTGCGGACGTTATCGGCGCCTGACCCTTGGTTGACGATGCCAAGATTGCGGAGGCCAATCAAAACGTTATGAGCGTTTTCAGGTTTGATTTCGCGGAACTGTAAATTGTTTCGTGTGGTCACATCTACGTAACGGCCAGCAAGTTCGTCGGCCATGTCGGCAAGACCGTGAACTTGGACGCTGGTGAGATGTCCGCCCGGAATCCGCATCCGGCACATGTACGAATCTTGAGCCGGCGCGACGTAGAACAAGCCCTGAGCTTTTGTCAGAAACACGTCAGTGCCTTTAGGAAACGAACCCTCTCGACTGCGTTTGGCGATGTCGCCCCAGATGTCCAGTGGATGCTGGTCGCGTTTGGCTTTCTCTTCGTTGCACAGCTTGCCGCCTTCGGCCTCTGTTTTCTGTACTGCACTGTTGACCAGCGCATCTGGCCCAATGAGCTGTGCTCCGGCGGGTCCAACTTGCACTGTCGCGCCGCCAGCGGCATTGTTACGAGCACTATCAGAGATAACAGGCAACCCGCGAACGGTGCGGGCAACGTCTGATCCGAGGGCAAAGCCCTGCAGATAGTTGGCCTGTTCTGCAGTGAAACCTTTACTCTCTTCGCTTGGTTGGTCGGTAGTTTCTTTATCAGTCATATCGTTCTAGGTGTTCAATAGTTGGTTGTGGGTTTGGCTTGCTTTTAAAGTAGCACGCCTCTCCGAGGCGTGAAAACTCGACTCGGAGAGTCGAGCTACGTAACATGCAAACGTAATTCTTAGCTGGCACGCGGTATTTGGAGAATGTTTTCTCTCTAAGGAGCAGCTGCCTCCAAACTGACGGCGCAGTTTTTATAGGACGGTTGTCTCGAATACGGATCGAAGTGAGCTAACGTCAGTTGATTGACGGCGCTGTAGTGCATTGGCATAAACAAATGGCCAACTTGCACTGTAGGGGTAATAAAGGCTCGTGCTGTAATGCGGCCCCGTTGCGAACTGATGGTGACCCATTGCTGTGGCGACACGGCTAACCTTTTCGCGTCGGCCGGATTGATTTCGACGTAGACATCTTTCGGGTAGAGGCGCTTTAAAACGGAGGACTTGCCCGTTCGTGTTTGCGTATGCCACTGTGAAGCGGTGCCGCGGCCTGTGAGAAGTAGAAAAGGAAAAGCGTCAGATGGCGGCTCCGGCATCGCAGTCCTATCTGCGAAAATCAATTTTGCTTTGCCGTTCTCGTGATAGAAGCGTCCGTCCTCAAACAGCCGCCGCTGGTTGTCTGTGGGTTGATGCCCCTTCCCAAGAGGCCATTGGATTCCGCCGTGATCGTCCAGCATTTGGTAACTGTTGATTCCGCTGATATCACAGGGCTGGCCCGCGCTGATTTCGCCAAGGATCGCCAAGACTGATTCAGGGTCTTCCCATTTCTCAAACATGTCGCCGCATCCCCAGTAATGGGCAACCAATTTGAGAATAGAGAAATCTGAGAGTGCTTTGCCAGGCGCGCGAGCGACTTTCTTTAATAGTCCCAACCGCCGTTCACTGTTGATGAACGTTCCTTCTTTTTCGCCCCAGCCCGCAGCAGGCAGATAAAGATCCGCTTCTAACGCCGTCTCGGTCGTGGTGTACATGTCTTGGACGACCAAGAAGTCCAGTCGCTCTAATACCTCTTTGCAGAACTTCTGATTGATCCATGAGTGCAATGGATTGGTCGCCAACACCCACAGCCCTCGAATGCGTCCCTTGAGAATTCCTTCAATGATTTGATCGTAACTGTCGCTGGCCTCGTGAGGGATCCGCGCCTCGTCGATGCCAAGTATTCCGGCGACCTTGGAGCGATGTTGGGGATTAGAAAAAGTGTGTCCACCTAGCAGGGACGTTGTGTTGCTGAACAGGCGCGAGCCCATCGCGTTGCATTGGCCAGTGACTGAATTGGCGCCAGTGCCGGGTCGACCAATGTTGCCTGTTATCAAAGCAAGATTAATGATCGCTTGTGCTGCTCGAACTCCTTCGTAGCTTTGGTTGATCCCCATCGTCCACCAAAACGAAACTCGTTCGCCCTTGTGGATTTTGTGTGCGAGGTAATGAAGGCGTTCGACTGGGATGCCTGAGATTTCGGCAACGTGCTCAGGCGTAAACGTTTTCACGTGGTGGGCAAATTCGTCATACCCTTCCACGCTTTGTTCAATGAACGACATGTCCACCCAGCCTTCTGAGATCAGAATGTGGGCTATCCCATAGAAGAATGCCAAATCGGATTTTGGGGCGATCGCAAAATGCTGCGTTGCCGCCATCGCAGTTTCCGTCTTCCGCGGGTCAACGACAATGATCTCGGGATGGTTCTTGTTCAGCAGGATACGCTGCCACATGATCGGATGAGCAATGCATAGGTTCGAGCCCACCAGAACAATCGTGTCGGATTGTTCGAAATCCTCATAGGTATACGGTGGCGCGTCAAAACCGAACGATTCCTTGTAGGCAACGACGGCTGTTGCCATGCACTGGCGCGTGTTGCTATCGCCGTGCTTCATTCCCATTGCGAATTTTGCAAGTGAACCGAGGAAGGCGAGTTCTTCGGTTGGCATTTGTCCGGTGCCTAGAAAAGCCACCGAATCATCACCGTGCATTTGTTGGATCGACTTGAATCGTTTTGTAAACTCCTTCATCGCCGTGTCCCAATCCACCGGCGCAAGTTTACCCTTGGAGTTTTTTAGCAGAGGCGTAGTACCGCGATCCGGCGACGCAAGCGGAGCAAGTGCCTCCCACCCCTTGGGACATGCCATGCCGACATTGACTGGGTAGTCGGTTGTGGGCGAAAGATTGATCGCCTCGCCGTCCTTAAGATGAACATTCAGTGCGCATCCGGTGCTGCAAAAACCACAAACCATGTTGGTCGTGGCATCGGGTTGGCTTTTTTGCGGTACGAGACCCAGCCCAAATTTCGCGGGCTCCAAAAGCATCTCTTGCGTCATCGGGCCGTCGAAAACACGCTCTAGCGGCGAAGGAAGCGCAGATGGAAGCACCGGAAGCGATAGACGTTTGTTCGGTTCGGAGGTCAATGGTTTGGCTTTCATTAGTTTGGTGCCCCCGGCATACGACGCGCCACCGAAACGGAGAAAAACAGATATCGCTCAAGTAGTTCTCCGACCAATAGCATCACGGCAATGACCATCGCAAGTACGGGAACGCGTGATGGGAGCGTTGCGGCGTCCAAACCAGAGGTTTCCACAATTAGCAACAGCGGCAATAGGACTCCTGCCATTAGTCCCAAACAAAATCGAATCACCGTCGGCCATTTCATATCGCCCACCATCAAATTGGCGGCGTGTCGCCAAGGCGTAAATTGCAGGGACTTTAAATGTCTCAAGACGCCTGCCTCGATCACAAGCTTGATGATGACAAACACAATCAGCAGTTTCGACAGCCCTCCTGAAGCCGCGCTTACGATTTGGCCATTGGCTACATCGGGTGCACTTTGCCACACCCATCCATTGGAAACCCACGGAAGCACCGCGACAACGAAAGCAGTTCCTAACACTGCGCTGCTCAAGAAAAAATGACTGCTCGTACGAAACGCAGTCCACAACGGGCGTTTGGTGACGATGTACAGCATCGCACTGCAAGCCACCGCAATGCCCCCCGTAACCACCGTCGCTAGTGAAATCAATTCACGTCCAATTCCAGTCCAAGCTTCGGGGTACTCAAACCATCCCCATGACATTAGGGCCGAAGCCGACGCCGCGAACAAATTGAAAGCAGCGATCTCTCGTGAAAGCCAAGACGTCCGGATGCCGGACATCGCGCGGTAAGCCTTCAGCGGACGCCCCAAATGCAGGATCGCAATGTTCAGTCCTGCGACCAGAACGCCGAAGCCAAAAATGTCTACTTGTACCGAAGCGGTTCTACCGAGCTCGGGCCAAACCATTGGCAAGAAATAATTGATCGCAAAAATACCAAACGCCATTTGCGTCAGCGTCAACATAAACACTAATGGGAAATGAGCGTGCAGAGGTTTGGCGATGTAGTAGTCGTCCGGCAACAGATTACGCGGCAGCACTTTGTTGGTCTTGTATCGTGTCGTCGGCAGAGTCACCGCAACGTCGGGTGCTCCGGGCACCAGTTGATCGGTCTCGCTGTTATCGATGATCTCTGAACGCTTCACCTTGCGTATTTTGATCGCCTCACTTGGGCAAGCCTGCACACAGGCCGGTGCTTCTCCGACGGCCAGACGGTCGGTACACATATTGCACTTGCGAACGATGCCCTTGGATGGGCTATAGACGGGAACATCATACGGGCACATGAACATGCAGTACTTACATCCGATGCACTGGTCATCCAGATGCGCGACGATTCCAGTGACAGGATCTTTGTCGTAAGCATTTACCGGGCATCCCAGCATACAAGCCGGTTCGAGACAGTGATGGCATGCGGCGGTGACATGTTGAATAACAGGTTCAGGTTCGGAACCTCCGACTAAAAGGCCGACGTTTCGCCAAAGTTCACCTTCATCTAACCCGTTGAGACTATGACAGGCTGCGACGCACGCTTTGCATCCGCTACAGGCGTCCAAGTCGACTTCAAAACTATATTGTTCGTCTTCCTCCGGGAGATCATGCGGGATGAGATCTCGATAACGACTTTCCAACATAGGCGTCGTCACGGCTTGATGACGCTGAGAAAATCTTTCAACCGCTGTTAGCTGTTGCTGTGAGTCGATCAGCTTGTCAACCAACGACGGCCCCGGCAAAGATGATGAATCCTCGTTAGAACTCGTCAAAGGCGTTTGCGCGGTGGACATAGTTTGGTGGTTTTGGTGATCACATGGTTCTTAGATTTTTGCTAAAGGTATTCGATTGCAAACCCGGTACCACATGAGAGTCGACGACCACATCCTAATGTGAAGCCTATGTAAAGATATTCTGGTATCGCGATTGCGGAGCATTGCCTCACCGTTAATCTGCTTTAGGGAAGCTGACGTACGCTTAGGGCGATCGTAATAACTAGCGTTAGTCTTGTCCCCGCGCGAAGCCTAAAAACGGTTCGCCTTATTAGCAAGCACAACTAGCGCAAACATTTGGCAAAAGATAAGCATCACAAATTCTTAACACTCGAAGTTTTATTTGATGAAGGCAAACCACTTTGCAGTTCCTTTGAAGAACAAAAATATCATGAAGCTGACGTTAACAAAGCGTGGCTGTGCGAAATCGCAGTGCCAATAATTGAACCGGTAAGTGTGATGCAGCACCGTTAGCGATTTTTGTCACAAGGTGTTGCAGCGATCGAGCAGACGATGAAAGTCACGCAAACTCATACGCATCTTTGAGCGCGTCGTCCAAGGAGTTTTCGTGCTGGCATACCGTTTGCTTCGAACAAGCGCAATCTAATTGACAGGCGTTTAACACCCACTGGTAGCGCCAGTCATTTGCAAGATTTGAATAATCGCGAAACCTCTAAGGATGCCCATGTCTATCGCTCTACGAAATGTTCTTTCGGTAGCTCTCTTAATCGCTACAAGCCTTTGCCTTTCCAATGTCGTCCAAGCACAGGACAAGCAGCTGCTTGACCTCGAAAAAGACTCATTAAAGTTCGGTTTTATTAAGCTAACCGATTGTGCGCCGATCGTTATCGCCAAAGAAAAAGGGTTCTTTGAATCTGAAGGGCTTCAGGTTGATGTGATCGCCCAGCCCAACTGGAAAACGTTACTCGACAACGTGATCACTGGCGAGCTCGATGGAGCTCATATGCTTTCCGGGCAGCCGATTGCGGCCACGATTGGTTTTGGAACTAAGGCTCATGTGATCACTGCATTTACGATGGATCTCAATGGCAACGGCATCACCGTTTCCAACGCGATTTGGGAGGCAATGCAAGAAAACGATCCTGCGTTACAATCCGAGACGCCTCCCCATCCGATCACAGCGGCGTCACTCAAGCCCATCGTCCAAGAGAAACTTGACGGTGGTGAGAAACTTCAAATGGGCATGGTTTTCCCCGTAAGCACTCACAATTACGAGTTGCGATACTGGCTGGCCGCGTCTGACATTCATCCCGGCATGTACACCAAGAGTGATATCGGCGGGCGAACTGACGCTCAAGTGGAATTGTCGGTGACGCCTCCGCCGATGATGCCTGCGACTTTGGAAGCCGGCAACATTCAAGGTTACTGCGTAGGCGAGCCATGGAATCAAGCAGCGGTTGCCAAAGGAATTGGCGTCCCGGTGACGACCAACTTCGACATCTGGAAAAACAATCCCGAGAAAGTATTCGGCGTGACCAAGTCTTGGTCGGACGAAAATCCCAACACTCACCTTGCAGTCATCAAAGCTTTGATTCTTGCAGGTAAGTGGCTGGACGAGACTGATGAAGCCGGGAACCTGACCAACCGAGAAGAGGCGGCGCGAATTCTTTCACGCTCCGATTATGTCGGTGCTGATTTTGACGTGATCAAGAACTCAATGACCGGTTTCTTCTACTTTCAAAAATCAGACAAACGTGCGATGCCTGACTTTAACGTCTTCTTCAAGCACAACTGCACCTACCCTTGGTACAGCGATGGCGTTTGGTTCTTGACTCAGATGCGTCGCTGGGGCCAGATCACTGAACCAAAACCGGCGTCTTGGTATGACGAAATGGCCAAGGAAGTCTACAAGCCAGAGATTTACTTAAAGGCCGCTCGTATGCTTGTTGAGGAAGGTCTGTTGGCCGAGGGAGATATTCCGTGGGAGACAGACGGCTATAAGGCACCGACAAGTGACTTCATCGATGGACTTACCTACGACGGCAAAAAGCCGCTTGAGTATTTGAAGGCCCACGAAATTGGCAACAAGGAATAGCCAGTTCGTTCGGAATGGATTCCGGCGGGCTTTCTTTTTCAAACCTAACCACCAAATTTGAAACCACAATGCTACGACCTACTCCAGAGAAAACTAAGACGCCTTCGGTTCCGTTCAAGTACCGACTAGTGAAAGCTATCGATGTGGCGGGCTTGAATTTCCTTACTCCCGTCGTTCGGCTGTGCTTTGGCGAAGAACCTCGCAAGCAACTCAAGGACATCGGCCTGTATATCGTGATTCCAATTTTGGCAATGATATTTGGAGTTTGTGGTTGGTTTGTGGTTTCCGAAATGGTGGTGACCAAGAGTGGAAAATTGCCAAACCCTAGTGAAACGCTTGCTGCGGCAGGATCTATCTGGGACTTTCACGTGCGTGAAAACGATAAACTTTCCGCCTTTGAGCTGACCGGCGCTCAACGCGATGCCCGAATGGCTGCGGTCGAGAGTCGACTAAAAGAACTAGAGCCGCTTGAAGAAGAAATCAACAAGGAGGTAACCGAAGAAGGGAAGCGCGCCGAAGAGAGAACGCAACAACGTACCGCCGCGCTTGAGAAAAAGTACGATGAAGTGAAAAAGGAGTTAGACTCTGCGGCGGAGGAACGAGAAAAAGCATTAAAGGCGAAATCCGAGTCGATAGACAAATCAGATGTTGACGCAAAAAAGGCCTATATTGCCGACGTGCGAAAGCATCGTAAAGCGTTAGATGTCGCGAAGGAAAGACTGCGAGACCTCAAGGGGAGAATCAAAACGCTCAAGGACCTCAAAGACGATAAACTTGCGGCTGTTTTGCGAAAGCAGACGCAGATCGCTGAAGAACGCCAATACCTTGGCAAAATGAAGGATCAGCTAACCAAAACGAATCGCGACTTGAAGGTTGCCGGTGCAAAGAAAAAACTCGATGCTGATCTTGCTGCGTTTTACGATGCTGAACCTTCCAAAATGTATTTGGCGGCCAGCAAATTCGTCAAAGGCGAATCACGAATCGAGAAATTGAAGTCGTCCGAGTACGCTAAACCATCGACACTTCCGTTTCAGATCAAGCGCAGTCTTCTTTGCGTGTTCGTTGGTTTTTTTATCGGCACCGCGATTGCTATTCCGTTGGGAATCATGTGCGGACTTTCGAAGACTGTCATGGCTGCGATGACTCCAATCGTAGCGCTTTTTAAACCGGTCTCGCCGATCGTTTGGCTGCCGGTTTGTCTAATTATTTGTTCAGCGATGATTCCTGACCCCGACAAGCATTTTTTCACGCAGTGGATGTGGAATCTGCCAATTTTGGGGAAATATCAAATCAACCCGGCCTTTCTTGCTTCGGCTTGTACGGTCGCCCTGTGCTCTCTATGGGCGACGATGACCAACACCGCTTTGGGAGTTGCTTCGGTCGATGAGGATCACATTAACGTTGCACGCGTGCTTCGTCTTGGTTTTTGGGATCGCCTGTTCAAGATCGTGCTTCCGTCTGCACTGCCATTGGTGTTTGCAGGACTTCGAATTTCGCTGGGCGTTGGCTGGATGGTATTGATTGCTGCTGAACTGCTTAGTTCCTCAGAGGGAATCGGAAAGTACGTCTGGGATCAGTTTAACAACGGTGGCTCGCGTTCGTTTGCAAACATGGTCGTCGTAGTGTTTGTCGTCGGTATTATTGGCCTGATCTTGGATCGCATGATGGTCGTGTTTCAGCGGTTGGTTAGCTTTGATGAATCGCCAACAGCCGTCTGAACCAATTTGATAGGGGGACATTGGTTTGCAATTTCCCTAACAGCCTCCCCAGATCTTGCTTTGCCTTTCTTGTTCTAGGAACACGCGGACACAACCATGGCCTTTATTAAACTAAAAGACGTTTGCTTCGGCTTCGGGCCAATCTCAAACCGCTACGAAGTTTTTGAGAACGCAAACCTGTCGGTCGAGGAAAATGAGTTTGTTGCAATCATTGGTTTTTCGGGCGCGGGCAAGAGTACGCTGATCTCGCTGCTGGCTGGACTTCAGAAGCCGGACACCGGAATGGTGATGATGGATGGCAGGCCAATCGAAGAACCGGGCCCCGACAAAGGAATCATGTTCCAGAATTATTCGCTGCTTCCGTGGCTTTCGGTTGCCGGGAACATCGAACTGGCTGTAAAGCAAGTCTTTACAGAGATGCAACCAAATGAGCGACGGGATTATGTTCAAAACTACATCGATCTCGTGTCACTGACCGGTTCTGAATACAAGAAACCCCATGAGCTTTCCGGTGGTATGCGTCAGCGGCTTTCTTTGGCGCGAACATTGGCGATGAAACCCGAGGTGTTGCTGCTGGATGAACCGCTGTCGGCGCTCGACGCACTAACTCGCGCCGTACTTCAGGATGAGATCATTCGGATCTGGGAAGAGGATCGGCGAACCGTGGTGATGATCACCAACGACGTCGATGAAGCCGTCCTAATGGCCGACCGTATTGTCCCGCTTACTCCCGGTCCGGCGGCTTCGTTTGGGAAAAGTTTCCCCGTAACGCTTGAGAGGCCACGAAACCGTGCGACGCTAAACTTCAATCCGGAATTCAAGAAACTACGGAACGAGGTGACCCGATACATGCTGCAAATCAACGACGAAGCCAAAGCGCTCTCGCCGGCTGAAGACCTGTCGCTGCCTAATCTTGAACCTCGGATGCCCGGCGAACTGCCCGTCAAATCACCAGTTTAATTTGCAACGGCCATATGACGAACTAAAAAGCTGGTACCGCCACCTACCACCACAACGAGCCACACATGAAAGACGACAACAAATACGTTGAAATTTTTAACTTGGTGAAAGCCTATCCGAATCCGTACGGCGATCCCATTCGCGTTGTCGATGGTTTCGAATTGAACATTAGAAAGGGCGAGATCATCAGCATCATCGGTCATTCGGGTTGCGGCAAGAGTACCGTGTTGACGATGGTCGCGGGGCTCAACGAGATCAGCCATGGAAGTATCGCGGTCGACAGTCGAGAGATCAGTGGGCCGGGGCCTGACCGCGCTGTCGTATTTCAATCACCTTGCCTTTTGCCGTGGATGACGGCCTTCAACAACGTGATGCTGGGCGTCAAAAAGGTGTATCCGCATGGAACCGAGCAGCAACGTCGTGAGATTTGCGAGTACTATTTGTCCGCTGTTGGGCTAGGCAATTCGATGGATAAATTTCCCGGAGAGATGTCTGGCGGTATGCAGCAGCGTGTGGGAATCGCTCGCGCGATCGCTCTGAAGCCAAAAATGTTGCTGCTCGACGAGCCTTTCGGACGTCTGGATTCGCTCACACGTATGGAATTGCAAGATGTCGTGTTGGAGATTCTTGACAGGGAGAAGGTTACCACGATGGTGATCACTCACGACGTAGATGAAGCAATTTACATGTCGGACCGTGTCTGCATGATGACCAGCGGGCCCAATTCGAAAGTTGGCAAGCTTCTTTCGTTACCGTTTGGTCGTCCGAGAAAAAGGGCCGAGGTGCTTGAGCATCCCGCGTACTACGAATTACGAGGATCGCTCGTTCAGTTCTTGGAAGACGAAAGCCACGACTCGCCGGCCGACGAAGTGAAAGAGTCAGAAGAAGCCGTCGCCTAGTGCTTTGTCCAGATTTGGAATTAGAATTACGATGAAAGCGGAAGAGCGCGAGCCCTCCGGTCCCCATTGCTAATTAACTTGCATGCATGCCGGACGGATTGGCGTTACACTTTAAAGGCGAACCGGCAACCCGAAAATTAAATCTGGATGAAGCACCAGTTAGTTCTCGGCTGATCTCATTTTCGTTCATGATCTGCCTACTGGCCAGTCAGGACTGCAATGAACTCAGGGATGTCCAAGAAGTCCACAACACCATCTTGGTTGATATCCGCTTCTTCGAGGTAGCCGCCGGCCGACAAAATGCTAATGAATGGTGCGATGTCCAAGAAGTCGACAACACCGTCCATGTCGACATCGCCAAGTAGGATAGCGTCAACGACATCGTAGTTAACAATCAGCTGAAGCGTTTGTTGTTGTGCGCCAGGGATATCTCCTTCGGAAGCACGAATTTGAAAGAAGGTGATACCCGTTCCTGTTGTCGTAGGCGTTCCCTCAATCGATAGTAGCGCAGACTGCCCGCCAGCCAAGTCTTCGAAAAACGAACCAGAAAATGTCAAAAAACTATTCTGAGGAAGCGAGTTCACAGAATCTAAATCCAGACCTGCCGTTAATGACGCACCCGACGGGGACGCAAGGTTGTGTATGGAAAAGTCGATTGGCGTTATCGGCCGGCCTAATGGTACCTCTCCCAAATTAATCGTCAGTGAATTCATGTCAGTGCCACCGGCGAACGATCCGTTGGCATGATCAAGAACTCTCAGGGTCATGTCGATCAGATCGTTGCCGTCTTGGGCCCCCTCGCCTATCCCGCCTTCGGTCGTGATGTCCAGATTGTCGACGATGACCATGCCGTCGTAGACCCCCGCCGCCTGTTGGTCTAAGGAAAGTGAAACGTTGATCGTGGTACTGTCGGTACCGCCACTGACTATCGGAAAAGCATTGTTGGGTCCCTCGGCGTCACTGGTCGCATCGCCAACTGCCTCAACCAAGTAATATGTTCCGTCGTTGCCAGCCTTGTTGAGTGTGATGGTTTGGCTGGGCGAGACGGGGCTTCCAACGATGACTGTACCGAAGTCGATGTCGAGCATCGAACTGCCATCGGAATTGACGCTGCCGCCGGCGATCGTGATTGTCGAGTCGTTCATTTGGTCTTTGTAAATCGACCAAACAAATTCAGGCCGATCCACGAAAGCGTTCCGGTTATTGGTGTAGTACTGCGGGTTGAATTGCGAGCTGTAGATTACGTGGTTACGTCGACGTTCAAATTCGTCAGGAGGGTCCAAGTAGTGCCACTCAATTAAAGAAGCAAGGTCGCCCATCCGATTTCCAGACGGGTTGCCATCGGCCAGTGAGATTCCTAGACTCGTCCATCTGGTATCGGAATAGAACAAAGATCGGGCGATGTCACCGCGACACATATTGCCTACGAACCAAAACGTCCCAAGATCACGAAAGTTTCCTGTTTCATCTCCAAACCCGAACGGCATGCTGCCGCGATCGGAGTTGACCCGAGTATTGCAGGGGCGGAGAGCGTGAGGATCGCCTAAGTTTCCTTGAGTTCCATTGGATGCTGAACCCGGTTGTTTCGATTGTGGCCAAACATGCTCGCGATTCCAAGTTGCGGCCGAATCCCACGCCGAAGTATTCGATAGGCCACTGTAGGCAAGAATAATGCGCGAGCTGTTTGAAGGATCTTGATCGTGAATGGCTGCAGAAAACCGAAAGTCACCATAAGTCCGCTGAATGTGTCCGGCGGACATCGCGGAAGTAAGCTGGGACTTTAACGTCGCGCCGGTACCTGTTGTATTGGAGTAATAATTCGATGGTGCATCCCACTGCGCAAAAGCCGAGGTGCAACACAAAAGCCAAGCAGAAAAAATACAAAGTCGAAGTTTTGAGCAAGTCATAGAGGTGTGGGGGTACCATTTTGAGAATCAAAGATTCGGTGGGATCAAGGAAGGCAATGAACGAAAGGAAGGAAATAGAGAGCGCATAAGGAAGTTCCTCTAATGAACATAGTCTAGGCATAGGCGATCCAACAGACGGGCACTGTGTTTTCTGATCTCAGGGTAGACGTTTGCTGGTCGCAATCTCTGACTTTTTCCTTCAAAAGTCGCTTGGAGGTGAGACATTTGGTGGCAATCGGCGATTCACGTGGTTTTAATAATCGGAACGGAGACCACACAGAGAACGAAGATGAGGGATTCTATGTTGCGACTACACGCCCAAGGGAATTCTGCGTCAACTGACATCTCGCCAGTCTTGGTGGCCAGTCATACGCTCACCGCTTCCTTTACCGGTCCTCAAATCGTTCAAGTAGACTTCCCGACGCCGGTCTCAATCTTGGCCAACACGACCTACTATCTAGAGTTTATCGGCCCGGCGGGGGACAGCGGATTTTTTGGTGGAACAACGAACCTCTATTCCAACGGAATTGCGATTACCAATCCAAACCGATCTGGATTCACCGAGTTTCAGAACCTCGATTTCTATTTTGAAACGCTAACCGATACAAGCTTCGTTGCGGTGCCGGAGCCATGCGTTGGCCCAATTTACGCTGCTTTTATGACTGCCACATTGTTGCGGCGCCGGCGAAACGACGTTGCAAGAAAAGGAAATGTCAAAGCGGCAAGTGAAGATGTAAACCCACATCTTACGGTGCGACGTCGTCGGGCAAGTTGGCGTAGGCGTCGGCCCAGTCGTCGTAAGTCGCAAGGCATTGGACAACGCGTGACAAAGGCGAAACAAATATGCCGGGGATGTCATATTCGCCAGGGTGAGTTAAGGCAAATGCAAGTTTTTCGTTCGGCGGATCAAAATGCGCGTCGATCCCGTCACGATTGCCGCGCGGGTCACAACGATACCAGCCGAACTCAGAAAGGAAGATGGCGTTCAGTCCATGCAGGCAGAAAGAGGTGCCTTCAGAATTCATGGCGACACGCTGATAACAAAGTCCAGCCGGGATACCGTTGGCACGCAAAAACGCAGCAAGCAGATGGCTCTTCGCGTAGCAATAGCCTGTTCGAGCCCGAAGAACATGCGAAGCGCGACAGGTGACGGGATTGAGTTGGCAGTCAGAGCTGTGATGGATTTCGTCACGCACGAAGTTGAATTATCGTTTGGCGGTTTCGATCGGATTTGGTGACGCCAGCGATAAAGCCTGCGCGACGACGGCTGAATTGCGAGCGTCGATAGCGTCGCAGGTCGAGAGAAAGTCGGCAGAATCGAGTGAGGTTGTCATATCGTGAGATGTGCATGCGACCGGAAAACGATTGCGATCAAGAAAACGCCAACGTGATGCCTTAAAACAGAGGCAGGCAAGATCGATGGGATGCGGTCAGTTAAAAAGAAACACCAAGCCAACCTCTAGAACCAATCGTAAGTCTGCCGTGGCGCCCCCAGGGAAAGTTAGTTCGTCAGTGTTTCATTTTCAAAGCGGTAAAACGTGAGAAAACCAACGCGGAAGAAAAAAAGAAGACTTTTACCGCGCTACCGGCACAAACAACTTGACTCAATAGGCCATGTAGATGTTATCACGCGGTTCTCGAGACTGAGACGGGTTCTCGGCAAACGATTATCGATTATTGATTAAGCAAGATTTCGATGAATGCGGGAATGTCCGCAAAGTTGACGTCTCCACTTTGATCAGTATCCGCTTCAACTTGGAAGCCTCCAGATGAAAGAAGGGCAATGAATGGAGGAATATCTGAAAAGTCGACGTCACCGTCCAAGTTAACATCTCCCAGCAGCCCACTACCGTCTTGCCTACCATCGTAGACAGCAAAAATACCTTCACCATTAACGGTTTGTATAATTCTACCTCGGACGTTGTTGGGGGTGAGATCTGAAATGAAGTTGCCGTTGCCAGCGCGTAAACTGTCCAACCCAATCAAAACCGGATGACTTGACTGAATTGGCGTGACGAGTTGAAGATTGTAGTAGCCAGAAAACTCAAATCCAAACTCGTTCAAGAATGGTGCCCAGCCAGCGGCTTCACCGGGCGCATCCGCGGAGGTTGAAGAAACCCCTGCAACACCACCAAAGAGATAGACAGAACCACCTGACTTGACATAGTTTATCAGCGGCTCGTTGTCCGGGATGAAACCTGTTGGATGCTCTTGTCCAACAAAAATCGCATCGAAGAATGTAAGGTTCTGGATTTGATCTTCAATCGTTGTTGTTAATGTCAACTGGTAGCCAGCATCAAGTTAAGCTGTCTCGACAACTGGGGAGAAGTCTCTGTTCGTCTCAACAGACTCCACCAATAGCAGCCGTTGTTGCTTTTCTTCGGTCAGCCAATTCGCAGCGTTTACGGCGAATTGAGCTTCTTGATTCCCAGCGATAGACGAGGAAAGAATGTTGACATCATGAGCAATGATAATCCGCCCAGGCTCGTCCGCGTCTAGTTTAGAAGAACCAATGCAGATTACGACAACAAAAAGGCCAAAGCAGAATTCGAACAAGATTTTCATAGATCTAAACTAAAAGGTTTAAAAAAGTGTAATAAAAGAAAAACGGAAAAATAGTAGCGTAATAACGGCAACGTTCAATGGGCCCCGGTGAAAGACATGCAAGTAGAAAAAGCCGCGCGGCCCGCGGTTCCGTGTGCAACGCATTGATACTCAACATGGCCTCTTTGAGCGAGCAGTCTGTCCATTACCGCTTTGAGCAGTATGCGTTCTGGCAGACATAAATTTCCCAGCTCGACTTGTGAGCTCAAACTGTAATTCCCCCCAAGGAGAACCGTGATGAATCTGTATCAAACTCAACACCCATTCTACTGCGGAATCGATCTGCACGCCAATCAAACGTACGCCTGCGTCATCGACCAATCCGCGAAGTAGATGGAAGACGCAATGTTTTCGCTTCGCACCGGGATATTGCCTCGGCGGCGTGCGGGTAGAGCTTCGGTAGATGTTTGAAGCGGCCACCGATCCAAGCAGCCAAGTCGATGGGATGAAGTCAGTTAAAAAGAAACACCAAGACCACCTCTAGAACCGATCGCAAGTCGCGCGTTACGCCCCCTAGGGAAAGTTAGTTCGTCAGTGTTTCAGTTTCGAAGCGGTAAAACGTGGGGAAACGAAACCTGAAGAAAAAAAGAAGACTTTTACCGCGCTACCGGTACAAACTACTTGACTCAATAGGCCATGTGGATGTTATCACGCGTTTTTCGATACTGGGAAAGGTTCAACGTAAACGAGAACCGGTCATTGACTCATCAAGATTGCGATGAATGCTGGTATGTCTAGAAAGTTAACCTCTCCATTCAGATCGACATCCGCCGCAGCTTGGAACTCTCCAGATTGCAGAACCGTAATGAATGCCGGGATGTCAGAGAAGTCTGCAACGAAGTCTAGGTTAACGTCTCCGAGAATCAATGGCATGGATCGAAATTCGAATTCGCTGATCATTACCCATTCAGTCCGCCCCTCAATCTGCACCGAAATACTTTCTGTGAATAACCCGGAGGTGTTGAAGGTTTCAACAAACGGCAGGCTGCCAGGGGGGTCAATGACAGAGAATTGAGTGCCATTGATTGTTACTGTGGAAGGCGGGGAAACACCTCCGACTCCATTAGAATCGTCGAACCAAATCCGAACAGATTCAAACAGATATTGCTGATCAAACTGGAAAAATATATCTATGTTTTGGGTTTCCCATTGCCAGCCCACGTATGGAACATTGTTATTATTCCAGTTCTGATTTGTGATGATGCCATCAGTCAAGTCACCGGTTCCTCCTGTGAGGACGGAATAGTTTGCCGCATTGTTCCCACTGCCATCGTATAATTCATCCCGGTATCCGAATTCCCCGCCCCCTCCGTTGCGGGTTTCATATGCCACAGGGGCGACTACGATTTGTCCAGCAGCTGAAGAACAAAGAAGATGAATGGCGAGCAGCAAAATTGCGTTTCTAAACATCGCGAGTGCCGTGACGAGAGCAAATTTCATTTTCAACCTCACTTCGAAAAAGGGTGTAGTAAGCGTGATAAAGAATCCATGTAAGTCCTTGGTTTGGGGCTTCATCTTTTGCTAATAATGCTGGTGATGAACCCGTGGTCGCTTTTGAGCACGCCACAATATTGCCCCCCAAACCAAAGGATAAAGTGATGATCATTATTGCTATCGATTTAGGCAAATACAAGTCAATGGTTTGTTTCTACAACACAGAGACTCAAGAGCATATCTTTGAAACAGTCGTCACCGAGCGTGGCTACTT
>CALHPU010000054.1 GCA_938036435.1 uncultured Pirellulaceae bacterium
GAACGCGGCGCTGCATCCCCTTTCCCGTCCCTCTGGCCAAAGTGAAGAGGATTATCGAGTTTGTCTTTCGATCGCTTTAACGCTGTATCAAGTGCCCAGATCGTTCGCGGCGAAGGCAAACCGGTCGATGTGACAGAAGCATTTAATGCGTAGTTGGACCTGGCCCTGTTTTCGTTTCCTGATTCCGCCCAGAATTCTTGTTCTGGCTCAACGCATGCCATAAAAGGGGATGCGCCTTCTTTGTCCCGAATTGCGACGAGAAATACTTCGGGCGAGAAACGCGAATCAAGCCTTGGTAATAAGTATTCCGCGGCCAATTCTTCGGAAATACGAAAATGTCGTTGGAAGCTCCATATAAACCGAGTGATCGTGTTTGGATTGGACACAGTGGTGAACTTCTCAGCTCAAGAATACACTTACAGAGAGAAGCAAACGATCCGTTGTAATAACCCCAAAATATACAGATGCTTAACCGCCAGTTTGACGCAATATCCAAGGCTGATATCGACGCACTGATTCAACAAAGTGTTTGCGAATCGAAGCAGCTAGAATTTAAGCAGCAGCTTCCGGGGAGAAAGCCTGCTTGACTCAATCTGGAACGCTTTCGGGTTTCCATTTAGCTACAACTTCGAAAATGATGGCACGTGGAAGCCCGATTACTAACATTGGAGTACGAAACCGGGACGGGCCCAATTGATTCAACCTGCTACTTCGATGTTACACACCGGTGGCAAGATCTGGTAGCGCTACGGTCGATGTGACCGAGGCGGTTTCTCTCGGCAAAAACTCTTCTGTAGAGCAGCCGTTAATTGCACTCCTCCAATCATTAAACTGCTACAGAACGTGGCAAGCTTTTGGTATAATTTGTTCTCTTGTTTTCATCAGACAAAGAGGGGCCAATTTGGCAAGTGAACCTGGAGGCCGCGCGGCCAAACTTGGGAATGACTACGAATCTCTATTCGTTGTTCAGCAAATGTTGTTGGTCGTCGCGGAGGAAGCGGAATCCATCAAACTTGAAGGACTAGGGGAAGATGAGCAAGGCGTCGATATTTGGGTCCATGTAGACGGACTTGCTCATGGTTACCAGTGCAAACGAGAAAACGCGCAAGCTGGCAAATGGACTGTAGGTTCACTCAAGAAAGTATTGTTAAACTCGAAGTATCAGTTGGACCGTGGAGCAAACTTTCGATTCAGTTTTGTTTCAAGTGACCCTGTACCATCGCTCTCAGACTTTTACGAGCGGACTAATTCCTGTGATGGCTACTATGCCGACTTCGTTGCTCATCAAGTTACGACCTCCAAAGATCACGAAAAAGCCTTCAAGAACTATTGTGACGCTCTCAGTTTGGACTCTACGCAACCCACCGAGCAACAGGTTGCTTTCGATTACCTTTCCCGAACAGATTTTGTTTTTTTTGATAAGCCGCGCCGTTCCAGCAAGGATGTGGAACGACTTGCTCGGCAATTGGTCGATGGTTCTCCAAAAACTGTGATTTCAACGCTGAAGCAATTTGCGCTGGACAATATCGGTAACACTGTAACCGGCCAGCAGATCAGGCAACACCTGAAGAAAGAAAAGCTCGAGCCAACGTACCTGCAAAAAAATGCCAGCCTGACTTCAAAGATTGAAGCTGCGCGAGCGAGATTTCAGAAAACGATCACCCCGCTTCTAATTGCGGACGAACTAATTCCTCGTGCTGAAACGAAAGCCATTCTCAGTTTAATCAATTCCTCTACCGGGCCTAGAGTCGTCATGATTCACGGAGACGCTGGTGTTGGAAAATCCGGTGTGCTGTACGAGCTGGTAGAAAAGCTGTCGGATGGTTCGGGGGTTTGTCTTCCAGTGCGTTTAGATCACCAATTATTGAAGGGGAGCACGACAAAGTTTGGCAAAGAAGAATGCGACCTGCCCGGCTCACCAGCAAAATGCCTACGGCCATATCGTCATGAAGACTACAACGTTTTGATCATTGACCAACTTGACGCGATCAGACTAAACAACAAGCACTCAACATCTGCAATGACGCTATTCGAGGAGTTGGTCGAGGAAGCACTTGCCGTTCCAAACTGTCGAGTTGTAGTGGCTTGCCGAACATTTGACCTAGAAGACAACCGACTAATTAAGAGTTGGGTTGAGAAAAAAGAAGCGCAAAAACAACCCATTCAGTTCCTGACGGATGGGAACATTCAAGATGCGGCGCAAAAGATCGGCGGCGACTTTTCTCGTTTTACTGAAGACCAAATAAATTTTCTAAGGTTTCCTCAGAATCTTTATCTTTGGAGTCAAACAAGAAGGGGCAAAGAGTTCGTATACGACTTTGACAATCCTACCGACTTGTTTCGTCTGTATTGGGTTTGGGTAGATGAAAACCTCGAAAAGCACAACGTCACAAGTAGTGAAATGCAAGGTATGCTCAAATCGATTGTTGAGTTTATGGATGGAAACGGCAAACTCATTTATCCCGTCCACTTGGCTCGGCAAACAAACCGGAAAGCCCTTGAGGCTCTTCAAACCCTAAACGTTCTCAGAAAAACCAACGCGACAGAGTTGATCTTTGCACATCAAAGCCAATTCGATTATTTGTTGGCTGAACGTGTTTCATCGCAGATTCGCAATGAAGAGCTAACGTTGCAGAGGTGGCTCCAACAGAAAGGGCAGTCTCTCTTTTGTCGAGAACAGCTTCGTTTGATTCTGTCGAACCTTCGTGATACGGCCAACCCGAAGTACCTTCAATACATAAATTTTCTGACGTCCTCGCCAAAAACTCGATTCCACATCAAACTATTGGCTTTCAGTTTTCTTGGAAGCGTTCGCGAACCTACCGACAAAGAAGCCAAACTAGTAAAGGAACTGATTGAAGATACGAAGGTTCGTGAACATGTTATCGACTTCGTGTTATTTCGACGTGCATCTTGGATTGACAAGTTTCAAAAGCTCGGCTATCTGACTGAAATGCACGAATCCAACGAGAGTTGGGAGCGAGATCGAGCCTGTTGGGTGCACCGTTCGGTGGCAGAAGAGTTGCCCGAGGGTTTTATACAACGAGTTTCGGAGAATTTGAATTCTCCCGCCCCTTGGCCAGGAAGGCTGCGCGACTTCGTGTTTCGCGACAATGTAGTGACAGAGCCAGACGAATTGTTTAAGTTCCGTCTAGCTGTGATAGATCAAACTGGCGAATTGCCGCAGTACGTAGACTGGAAAAAACTGCCAAGGGGTAAAGAACACCGGCTTTTTGACATCCTGCGAAGGTATACGAAACGGTTTGGCGCGACTGTCAAAAGCAAGCTAGAAACCGCTACTCCAAACACTGACTCTTTGTATGGAGGTCCAATCGGAGACATCATTGCCGTTGCAACCCGCGCCCCATTGAACGCTTTAAAATTTTCGTATTGCAACATTCGCTACCTTCTTCGTCTTCATCGTTTTGTGAATGAAGACCTTTCACGAAAAACCTTGAATCACACTTCTGTTTATAGATTCGAGGAACAGTTTAAAAAGCATCTATCGCTTTTCACCCAGATTTTTGTGGAATCGGGAAAGATATTGATCCGAGAGGACTTTTCACGATTCTTGGACTTCAATTCAATCGCAGGCGACTTCGATTCGGACTTGGTTCAGAGAAGCCTAATTTCAATTTGGCGAGAAGTTGAGGATGCGCATACAGACGTGGCAATCGACTGGTTGACCTCGAAACCAGAAAAAAGACTTGCTGTTGGAAGCTCAGATCAAGCATCAAGATTCGCTCCAGCAGAGGAAATGATTCGGCAACTTTCAGACAAATGCTCAGCAGATACGTTGGATAGGCTGCAAGAAAACATTGAAGGCTTCGAGGACTCTCAAGCTCTAGAAGACTACAAGCGGAATCTAAAGAATCAATCCTTTCGCCATTACCACGAGTTTCGCAACGAAATCGGTCTTGCGCAATATGTGTTGTTTTCGGCAATACCGTCAAGTTTACGAAAATCAGTTGCTCAAAAACGAGTTGCAGAAGGGGCCGCAAAGTTTGGCAATCTCCTTAAGCCACGAAAACCGTCACTTGGAGGCGTGGTCCATTCGTCGATCCCCAGCGATCGCCTCAAGTTTGTATCCGACAAACAATGGCTAGAAATCGTAAAGCGAGATTGGAGCTCGCGAGGCAACCGTTGGCGAGGCGGAAGTGGCATCATTCGTGAAGCTTCACATGAGACTTTTAGTCGTGCCATGGGGGATCTAGCGGGACGTGAACCTGGCAGATTTGCGGAGCTTGCTTTGAAATTGCCTCCTGATTCTGGTGACAGCTACCTTTCTTCAATTCTATGGAACCTAGCGAAACGACAACCTCCGAAAGGCCAAGACGGCAAAGACCTCAAAGATTGGCAGCGTCCAACGCACGAGCAATCAGTTGCCTTGCTTCGGCATGTTGGTTTTCGCGTGAAAGGAGATTGTGGACGAGGCTTCTGCAATTTCATTTCGAGCTGCGACGACACAACGTGGCCTGTAGACATTCTCGAAACTCTGAAGAAATACGCTTTGGACCACCCACACCCTGAGGAAGGCAGCTATGCAGTTTCTTCTACCAAAAAAGTTGAAGGTGAGCATGTTTCTGTACCTGACTACGACGGTTGCGCGATCAATTCGGTGCGACCTCTGGCCGCTCAAGCAATTGGCCACATTCTTTATGACGACCATGGCCTCTTTCCCGATTTTGAATCGACAATTAAATCGTTGGTTGCTGACAATTCGCCTTTCGTTCGAGTTGGCGCAATCTCTTCTTGTCTGCCAATCTTAAATTTTGATCGCGACAAAGCAGTTGCACTTTTTCTCGCTGCTTGCAACTTCGATAATGCTCAACATCGAATGGGCATTTTGGGGTCGCGTAACACCAACCAATTCCTGAGTTACGCACTACATTCACATTCAAAAGAGTTGGCATCAATTGTCCTTGCAATGAAGAACTCGAACGATCCTAAGCTGCAAACAACTGGGGCTCAATGGATCGTTTCCGAGTGGCTCAGGTTTGGTGGATTTGCAGATGAAGTACAAGATTGTGTGGACGGTACTACGGAACATCGTAAGGGTACGGCTTCAATGGTGACAAATTTCTGGAATGACGGTGCTGATCCAGGAAGAAGAGCTTCAAAGAAGAAACGTTGGACTTGGATGTGGGATAAATTGAATTGGTGGGACAGGCTGTCTGCATTCGATATCGCGAGAAAACTGTTTGACGATCCTGAGAAAGAAGTCGGTGAATTAGTTGCTCGAATGTTTCGTGACTCGGAAATTTTCGGAGATCGTTGGTTTTACAAATTGGTGGCGCTCTTCATGAAGAGCAAGTCATTTTCTTATTCGCTTGACGACCTGACGAGCGGTTTAAACGATTGTCAAAACGACATTGTTGATTTTTCCAAAGTCTTATTTGCTATTTGCGAAAGAGTGACTGAGATCAAAGAAGACCCTGAACTGGAGATGCCCGTTCACTCGATGGCTGATCGTCATCTGCCTGAATTACTGCTCAGGCTGTACCACCAATCTGCAGAATCAAAAAATCAAACATTGAACAGTAAATGTCTTGATGCTTGGGACAGTTTGCTAAATGCAAATTTTGGAAACACTCGCTCACAACTCGGCAAGCTTGACACATCGTGCTAGTAGAGTCTTACCGAATTCAACCTACCCCGGTCCGACACACCGAAGTGCGTATTGTCGGTTGCGGTGCCCTCTCGATCTTCGGCGGTGTCACGGTTATCTGACCTTCTTCCTGAAGAATCTCGTTCGAAGTCATCGGTGGCGTAAGCTTCCAGCTTGCGAATTCTACGCAAGTGATTAGTGGCAAGCAGGATGCTTACCCCACGTCCAATTTGGAACAGAGCTCTATTCGTTCAACTGCACCGTCAGCAACACTTCGCGGCCATCGCGGTTGACCTTTATCTTTACGCTTTTTCCCGCATCACGCTTGATGATGCGGGTCAATCGGCGGCGGCTGCTGATTTTTGTGTTGCCGTCCCAGCTGACCAAAACGTCGCCGGCCTTCAAACCCGCTTTGGCTGCCGCCGTCTGTGAAAACACTTTTTTAATCTTCATCAGTCCAGTGGCATCGTCTTTTTCTATACCCACACCAAGTTTGGCGGAGGAGCCCGGCGAATAAACGCGCTCATACTTCGGGCGAGTTTCTTCATCGGCCAATCCCCGAATCAGTGTTTGGGCAAAATCGATCACCGTGACCACGCCGTCGCAGTTGATCGCCTCGAAGTCGTCCTCCGGAGTATGGTAGACGCGGTTGAGTCCGGTGTGGAGGAAGATGTTGGGAATCTTTTCCGAATCGAACGCCAAGTGATCGCTACCAGCAAAGCCGCTCGGCGGTCGAACAAGTTTTAGCCCCGATGACTCGTTGGCTTTATTCAGCAACGCGTCAAACGATGGCGATGTGTTCCAGCCGTAGACGGACAATTCGTCTTTTCGCAAATAGCCAATCATGTCGAAATTGATCATCGCGACGGTGTCCTCAATGGCAAACAGAGGGTTGTCGACATAATATCGCGCGCCCAGCAATCCCATCTCCTCGGCAGTAAAGCAAACGAACACCAGTCGCCGTTTCGGTTTCTCGCCCGCGGAGAATCGCCGCGCTAATTCCATCACGGCAGCCGTCCCCGTTGCATTGTCGTCGGCTCCGTTGTGAATCTCTTTTCCTGCTTTGGCAGAGCGCGATCCGTAAGCACCCAGTCCTAAATGATCATAGTGAGCACCGATGACAATGGTCTCCTCCGCCAGCGGCCCTGCACCTTCAATGACGCCAACGATGTTGTGGGTTAGGATTTTTTTCCTTTGAAACTGCGCTTTGATCGAAGCCTTCCAACCCGGCAGCGACTGCGATAGTGGCTCCAGCGTGCCGTCGATCCGGTCTTCGATTTGTTTGGTCGTGTTGAATGATTCTCCGTCAAATGAAATCACGGGCGTTTGCTGGAGAATCGTATTGAGCACAGTGCGTTTTAGGCAGGTGAACGGAATCATCTGCGAGACGGCTCCGAACTGTTCAGGGCGCGGCAGATCGTCATCGCCCGCGTCAGCCACGGTTTTTGAATCGTTGACCATCAGCACGGCGGCAGCACCGGCGGACAATGCACTTTTGACTTTCGACTGAAGATAGGCGTAAACAGAAACCTCTTCGCCCGCGAACACGCTGTTGGGGTCATCCTGTTGAGGCTCGCGGCGGATCAGAACGACTAGTTTGCCTTCGACATCGACTTCGGCGTATTCATCAAAATTGTGCTCTTCCGCCGCATCAATGCCGTAGCCAACGAACACTAACGGAAGGTCCGCCAGTTCGATCTCGTCCTTGTAGATCAGCTGGCCGTATTGATCGCCCAATTTCAGATCGATGCTTGAGCCATCGGGGCCGGTTAGCGTCATCTCGGTTTCCGTCTCATCGACCGCTAAAGCGTTTTCTCCTGATCCCGCGTCGAAGGATTGAAAGTAGCTGTCGTTGTCACCGATTGGTTTCAGTCCCGCTGATCGATAGGCCTGGACAATGTGATCTTCGGCCAGTTTCATTTCCGGGGTGCCCGGCCGCCGACCTTTGAGTTCATCGGACGCCAGATACTCAATGTCACGCGCGACACGACCGAGAGCGCTCGAATTCACCTCGGGGGTACCGCTCGGTTTGTCTGCATGCAACGAGCTTGAGGCCAGGTTCGCGAAAACCATAACCAACGTGGTAACGCTAAAGAGCAGAATTTTCGTCGGTGAGGAGGCTTGGCCGATAAGCCTGTAAGATTGATTCGAAAACTGGTGCAACACGAGGAAACTTTCTCAGGGATCGATTGCTGATTCAAGTTGCAATCTAGCAGTTTGATAGTTGTTCGTCAGCAATCGGTGGACGCAATTGGGGCAATTCACGCCAAATCAAAGTTTGTCCTGTAAAATTTGAGGCCTGCCACCGAAATGCAGCCGGTTTTGGAGGCTTTGGCTCTCCGACGCTCTTTGGACGGCAAAACGCGTGCCAAATCAGTATTGAGCGTAACGGGCATAAATGGGAAGATCTTGTGATAGCAGATTTGAGTTAGGCACTCCTCCCGCCTCTTCGGATGTGTTTCAAGAATCTGTAACAATATGACTGAATGTTTAATCTCCTTAGGCTGGGTAATTTGGACCAAGGAATGGTTCAGGTTATTGCCGATACTTTTCAATGGTCGCGTGGAGTTTTTTGCACTCTAACGGTCACCCGCCCAAAAATTAGTCGATTCGTAAGGATATGAATCTATGACGAAGCAGGATGCTACGGTTTTTCCAACAAGGTTGATGATTCCCGGCCGGAGTCGTCGCCGTATCGACACGCTCGATCGGGTGGAGCTGCTGAAGACGATGTACCTGAGTCGCGAAGGCGACCGCCGTGAAGGGGTACTGCATCGTCAGGGCAAGGGTTGGTTTCAAGTTTCTGGAATCGGTCACGAGCCAATGGCTGCATTGGCGATGCTGATGAAACAGGGCGACTATCTGTGTCCTTACTACCGCGATCGTGCGACCGTGTTAGGTCTTGGCGTCACGAATCTGGATCTGGCCCGTTCCTATTTTGCAAAAAAATCTTCCTCCAGTGCGGGGCGGCAAATGCCCGGTCATTATTCGGATCGGGAGAAGAACATCTGGTCGGTACCGACGCCCACAGGCTCCAATCTCTTGCCGGCTTGCGGAATCGCTTGGTCGATGCAGTTGGCCAAACGAGAGAACGTCGTGGTCGCCACCATTGGCGATGCATCGACACGGCAGGGCGAGTTCTACGAAGCGGTCGCATTTGCCATCGAGCGAAAACTTCCTATCGTGTTTGTGGTGGAAGACAATAATTACGGGATTAGCACCAACACCGCCAAGTTTAATCCGTTTAAGCTAAACATATTCAACCCCGGAATTTTCACGCACGTGGACGCGCGTGATCCAGATCTGTTCGCCGATCATATGGCGCCCATTTTGAGTCAAACCAGATCCGGGGGTGGTCCCGCCATCGTTGTTGCAGAATTCGATCGTATCTGCTCTCACACTTGCAGCGATGACCAGCGCGTCTATCGGCCGAAGGCTGAAATCGAGGCCATGAACTTGCGTGATCCGATTGAGGTTTACTCACAGAAGTTGATTAAGTCTGGCGTAATGTCAGAAACGCGCTGGGGCCAAATTAAACAACGCATTGAAGCTCAAGTCGATCAGGAATACCAATCGGCTGAAGCGGAAGAAGATCCGGCCGATAGCGATTTAATGGATCATTTGCTGGCCCCGACAAAGGCAGCTGAAAATGTTCCGTTGACCGGAGGCAAAACGTGGCGAATGGTCGATGCGATTAACGCCGTTTTCCGGCACCGTCTTAAAACAGATCCACGCACGGTTCTTTTTGGAGAAGACATCGAAGCGCCCAAAGGCGGCGTGTTCGGTTTGACAGACGAATTGTCCAGTGAATATCCAACGCGCGTGCACAATTCTCCATTGGCCGAGGCAACGATTGCTGGTGTTGGAATCGGTATGGCGTCAGTTGGCCTAAAGCCAGTTTTCGAATTGCAGTTCGTAGACTTTGTCGGACCGGCGCTGAATCAGATTGGTCAGAATCTTGGCACATTGCGTTGGCGATCCAAAGGACAGTGGAAATGCCCGGTTGTTCTGTACGCCCCTTATGGAGCTTACCTGCCCGGTGGTTCGATCTGGCATTCGCAAGCCAACGAGAGCGTGTTCGCACATCTTTCTGGGATGCGGGTCGTTGTGCCTTCGACGCCTGAAGACGCTGCGGCATTAATGTGGACGGCAATGCATGCTGATGACCCAACGGTATTCCTTATGCCCAAACATTTGTTTCGCAAACGTGTGATGGTTCCCGAAGTCGTTCCTTCGGTTGGGTTTGGCGAAGCAAAAATTGCCAAGCTCGGCGGCGATGTGACCATTGTCTCATGGGGGAATTGTATGGAACTCGCTTACGAGGCTGCCGAGGCGTTGCCCGACGTTTCGGTCGAGATCATCGATCTGAGAACCGTTCAACCGTGGGATGAAAAAACAGTTAAGCAGTCTGTCAAAAAAACCGGCCGGCTTGTCGTGGTTCAAGAAGATGGCCGTTCATGCAGCGTGGGCCAGATGATTGTCAGCGAAGTCGTCAATGACGAAAGCACTTTTTACAGTCTTGTCAGTTCCCCGAAACTCATTTCAAAACCCGACGTGCCAATCGGATTCAATCCTGTGATTGAGTACTCGGCGTTGCCGTCTGTTGCCGACGTCATCAAATCGGTCAAACTCACCTTGGAGCAATAAGTGCCAACGGTATCCATTCGCATTCCCCAATTGGGTGAAGGCCTTCGAGAAGCTTATTTGGTTGATTTTCTGAAATCTCCGGGCGATTCAGTTGCGCGCGATGAGCCGCTGTTCACGATGGAAACTGACAAAGCAGTTTCGGACGTGGAGTGTCCACATGCTGGGACGCTTGTTAAGTGGTTGGTCGATGTAGATTCGGTGCTGGAGATTGGCACGGAGATCGCGCTGGTAGACACAACATGCACCTCACACGCTGGTGGCGAGGTGCCGCGGCCGCACTGTGATGCCAAGGCTGACGATCTCGCGCCGATATCAATCGCTAGTGGTCAAATGGGTAGCGCTGGTGTAGAAGCCGCAGCTATACAGTCAACGACGCGCGCAACAATGGCGCTGCAAAAGACCAGTGCTTTGATTCCACCCAAGACAAGGCACTATTTGAAGGAGCATAACCTGATGGATGTCGTTGATCGCATTCCTACATCAGGTCGCAAGATGGCGATCGCCGATGTTGAGCGCTTCATCAGCATCGACGACGGGATGAATCAGCAAACGGATCGGTACGATCAACAATCGCGTGTAGAGATTGCGTCCAAACAGAACTCATTAGCATCTTGCGAGGGTGTCGACGATTGCGAGTTTGAATTGGTGCCGCTACCCAAGAGTCAGATCCGTTTGAATTATCGCCTGACGCAGGCGGCCGCGACTTGTGTGCCGGTGACGTTGGTCAGTCAATGGAACTGGGGCCGCATTGAAGCGGCGCGGAACTACACGCGCGACAATGGTGGTCCATCCGCGTTTGCGATGGTTTGCTGGAGTGTTGCCAAGGCGGCAGGCATCCATCAGCGCTTTCGTTGTTCGCTTTCGCCAGACGGAAAATCGTGGCGGGTCTACAATTCGGTGAATCTTGGGATAGCCGTCAGTTTGGAGGACGACCAATTAGTAACGGCCGTCGTGCGAAATGCTGACAAACTGACGCAAAGAGAATTTTTTGAGGCATACATTGACGCGATACAGGTAGCCAGAACGGGCGTGGACCAAGCCGATGAATCGACGACGTTGATGGTGTCCAATATTGGCAACATCGGAATGACCATTGGTATTCCCGCCATTGTTGCTCCGGCGGTCGCAACATTGGCGCTGGGCGAACCGGTCGACAAGCCTGTTCCCGATGGTGACTCTTTCCGATTTGAACGATCGGTGACGGCGACTCTTTCTTTTGACCATCGAATTGCTAACGGGATTGGCGCGGCTGCGTTTTTGAATGAGATCAAAACGTCAGTCGAGTCGTTTGAACTTTAAGCGAGGGTTCCGTCAGTGCCACCGGTGTTCACAAACGTGTTCGTCTACGGAACTTTAAAACGCGGCCACTGTCTGCATCACGTCTTGGCGGATCAAGAGTTCTTGGGCGAAGCCAAAACAAGACGGGAGTACGTCTTGGTCAGTCTTGGCGACTTCCCCGGATTGGTAACGCCCGATGCATTTGCTGACGAGGTCGCGGGCCAATCGATTGAAGGTGAACTCTATCGGGTTGACAACACCTGTTTGGCAGAACTCGATCGAGTCGAATGCGTTAGCCAAAATATGTACCAGCGACGCCCCGTCTCGCTGCTGAAGCCGTCTGGTGTTGTTGCTGAGACTTACATCTACCAGCCGCACGTAGACAGCGCGATGGTTTGCCGACCAAGTTGGTAGTTGGGCTTCCATAAGGCCGTTTCTATGTCGATCGTCGGCCAAGGTAGATTTGTTCTCTTGGTCTCATCTCGCGAAAAAGTTTTGTTTTGAGACAGATGGGGCATTTCCTTTTGCCAAGTCGAAACTCGGTTGCGGCTAGAAAACGTGGCTTTTCCGAGGAAAAACAAGAAGGATGGAGCAAATTGAGCCTTTTACGCAGTTTCGGCACAATACTTGCAAATCGTTGAGGCTATGTCCTCTTTTGATTTATCTCACAGTGATAGCTCTCGCAAATCGCGTAGCAGAGGCCGCTACCCGCGCGGCAGAGGCCGTTACAGATATTGCCGTCTTTGTTTCCGAACTGACTTTCATCGGTCGGTAAAATTCTCGCGCGTTGGTTACGTCATGTTGTTTCTACTCACTTTTGGTTTGATCTCAATTTTTCGGCCTACGCGATGTTGCTGCTGCGGCAACAAGCGATTGGTTTAGGCTGACCGATGGGAAGCTCGTATTTCTAGAGGGCATTTCTAAACTTGTAGTGGACTTAGCCAGAAGTCCGATTTATCTCAAAGACTAAAGAAATTGCTGGCGAATCCCACTACGAATGATCTACCGAATTGGGTTCGGAAATGCCCTCTAACAATTTTCTGAAGGCCGACGTTCTGCGTCAATTATTCGACAACGATCCCTGCGTAATCGCCTTCGGGCGCTGGAAAGCTTGGGGCCAGTTCCTTGAGAGTGTTTTTCAACAGCTCGCTGATGACCAAGTTGCGATACCACTTTTTGTCTGAGGGGATAATGTGCCATGGTGCCCACTCCGTATTACACTTCTCTATCGCGTCTTCATACGCCTCTTGGTAATCCTTCCAAAGCTTGCGTTCGTCCAGATCACCCATGTTGAACTTCCAGTGTTTGCAAGTGTCGTCAACACGTGCTTGGAGGCGTTCGCGCTGAGTCTCCTTACTGATGTGTAGGAAGCACTTGACGATCTTTGTATCGCAGGTGGACAGCAGTTTTTCCCAATCGTTGATCAAGCCGTAATGTTTCTTCCAACGTGATTCGGGTTTTAGGTTATGGACGCGCACAACCAAGACTTCTTCATAGTGCGATCGGTTGAAAATTCCAATGTTGCCTCGCCGTGGAACGACTTTGTGGCATCGCCAAAGAAAATCGTGCTGCAATTCCTCAACTGATGGCTTCTTGAACGAGCTGACCTGGCAACTGCTGGGATTCATGCCACGCATCACCGATCGAATGGTTCCGTCCTTCCCGGCGGTGTCCATGCCTTGGAGAACCAACAGGATGCTGCGTTTATCTTCGGCGTACAGTTTCTTTGCCAGTTCCGCCATTTCGACAGCGTTCTCTGCAATCCGCTCGAGCGCGGCTTTCTTGCCAAACTCAATCTTATCGCTAGGACCAGTGGAAAGCTCCTTAAGTTTGACTGACTTGCCGGGCTTAATCGTGTGAGGGACTGCTAGTTTAAATTTGCTCATGGTTTTTTCCCAAGGAGGAGTCAGCGAAGTGGAGTGCTAGGTGCGAAGGCCAGAGGTTGGTTTAGGGTAAACCAAACCGAGCTACGCGGCTACCAGTTCGCGTCGGCGAGGCGATAAAATTGCGGTGTCCCGACGATTTCTTGGACAGCAGCGCCCCGTACCGGGGTTGAGCCGGTATCTCCAGGACGTGGTCCTGGCGTCTTGCTTGTTAAACGAACGGAGCATACTGTCCAACCAGTTTCTGTGACTGTTTTCAATCGCATCTATTGGAGTAAAACGACTCATTCATAATTCGGAGTCGATCAGCTAGAATAAGGGTTTAAGCATTCTATCAGACGCGCTCACCCCGGAAGAGTAATGAGAGTCCTTTCTGGCATCCAGCCAACCGGTCGTCCCCATTGGGGCAACTACTTTGGAGCCATCAAACAGTACATCGAACTTCAATCTGAAGATCAAGCCTTCTATTTTATTGCCAACCTGCATGCGTTGACAACCGTCCGCGACGGTGAGACGCTCCGGCAGTTTTCGCTCGATGCGGCGATGGATCTGTTGGCGTTAGGACTGGATCCCAATCAAGCGTCGCTGTTCATCCAGTCCGATGTGCCGGAGATCTCTGAGCTAAATTGGTTATTGTTGGCCGGTACGCCGATGGGGCTTTTGGAGCGCTGCGTTTCCTATAAGGACAAAATCGCCAAGGGCCTGCCCGTTGTCTCGGGCTTGTTCGCCTACCCTGTCCTCCAAGCCGCTGATATTTTGGCTTACGATTCGGACGTTGTTCCCGTCGGCGAGGATCAGAAACAGCACATCGAAGTCTGCCGCGATATTGCTAAGGCGTTTAACCACCAGTATGGCGAAGTGTTTGTGATACCCAAAGCCAAAACGCTCGACGCGTCAGCAAAAGTCCCCGGTACCGACGGAGACAAGATGTCAAAGAGCTACGGCAACTTTATCGAGATCTTCGAGCCCGTGAAATCGATGAAGAAGAAAGTCATGCGAATTTCGACTGACTCGCGTGAGATGCACGAATCGAAGGATCCAGAGACCGATCATCTCTTTCAGCTGTTTTCGCTGTTCGGGTCGCAAGACGAGATTGATTCGATGGCGGATTTGTATCGTGCAGGAGGATTTGGCTACGGCGATATCAAGAAAAAAATCGCGGCAGCGGCTGAGGAATATTTTGAACCCGCTCGCGCGCGTCGATTGGAACTGGAGGCCAAACCGGAACGACTTAAGGAGATTCTTGGCGACGGTGCGTCTAAGGCTCGTAAAAAGGCGTCCGAAGTTTTACTGCGTGCTCAGAGGGCATGTGGACTAAAATAGTCGTCGTCCACTCAAAGGCATTTGCAAATGAATAACGTGATCGGAATTGGAACCGACATCGTCGAGGTCGCTCGTATCGGCGACATGATCGAGAAACACGATGAGACTTTCATTCAGAAAGTTTTCACCGAAGGCGAGATCACGTATTGCGGACCTCGTAAAGCAGCCGTTCAGCACTTCGCCGGGCGTTGGGCTGCCAAGGAAGCGATCCTCAAGGCGATTGGGACCGGGTGGTCCAAAGGCATCAAGTGGACCGATATTGAAGTGATCAACGAGATGGGCGGCAAGCCATTCGTCAAGCTCAACGGAAAAGCGGTGAATGTTTGTGCGGATAGAGGAATTGACGAGATCTTGATTTCGATTTCGCACTGCAACTTGTTCGCAACCGCGTTTGCGACGGCGCTGGGTAAAAATTCTTCCGGCATCGTACCGAAAACCGAACACTGAAAACCGAACACCGAAAACCGAACGCCTAAAATCATGGATCCCGATCTGGCAAGAATTCAGGACGACCTCGCCGGACTGCTGGAAGGGCAGATTCGATGTGATGATACGTTTCTGCAACTTTACTCTAGCGACGCTAGTCTGTACGAGGTTGAGCCGGTGGGTGTTGTGCGTCCTGCGGGGACCGCTGACGTGGTCGCGTGTGTTAATTACGCGAGAGAAAATGACCTGACCATTATCCCGCGCGGTGCCGGTTCGAACGTGTTGGGGGCCTCGATCGGCAATGGCTTGATTCTTGATTTTTCCTACTCGATGCGGCAAATCTTGGCAGTCGATCGCGATACAGTGCGCGTCCAACCCGGATTAATTCTTGGTGATCTCAATCATCATCTGGCTTCGCACGGGAAAATGTTTGGCCCGGACCCCTCGACCCGCAATATTTCCACTATCGGCGGTTTGTTGTCGCTCAACCGCAGTGGCAGTCGCTGGCTGAAAACAGGCACACCGCGCGAGCACGTGGTCAGCATCGAAATGGTGCTTGCCAGTGGCGAAGTCGTTCAGTTTGACTCTAGGCTTGGTCAACAGGTGAACCCTGATTTACAAAACGTTCAGAAGAGCTTTGAGTCTACCCAGTACGAAGGCCGTATCAAAACAATCATTGATCGCAATACTCAGCTGATCGCCGAAAGTCAGCCCAACGTAAAGATCAACCAAGCGGGTTATCATGTCTATGATATCGTCGAGGGTGACGAAGTGGATTTGACGCGCTTGTTGGTCGGTAGCGAGGGAACGCTGGGCGTGATCACGGAAGTCACGTTGAGAACGATTCCTATTCCGCGTCACCGTGGCGCGGTGTTGTTTTTCTTTCATCGTTTGGAATCGGCTGCCGTTGCCGCGGTCGATATCGCAAGCTCTGGCGTTGTCGCATGCGATCTGATGGACCGTCGGTTGTTGAGATTGGCGCGTGAAAACGACGCCCGATATGCGCACGTGATCCCCGACGACGCCGAAGCGATGTTGCTGGTTGAATTTGAGGCCAACGACGATGGGGAACTGCGTAAAAAAATCGATGGCTTGGTGCAACGTGTCGTGCGCCGCAAGAAGTGGGCTTTTGATCATCGTAGCGCCACCCAACAGCAACAACGCGACTTCTTCTGGCGAATGGCTCGCCGTGCTGTTCCAACGTTGTATCGAATGCAGGGAAACCGTCGGGCCGTTCCATTTGTCGAGGACATGGGGATTGATCCAAAGCGTTTGCCGGAGTTTCTAAAAGAAGTGCATGCGGTGTTAAACCACAATGAGGTAACGGCATCGATCTTTTCTCACACGCCGCAGGGGACAGTGCATGTTCGGCCTTTTGTAACGATTGGCAATCGTGAGCACATCGCCAAAATGCATCGTGTGGCCACTGACCTGTACGAAAAAGTGATCGAGTTTGACGGAACGATTTCGGCCAGCGAAGGTGACGGTATGAGCCGAACGTGGTTTCTGCGTCGTCAGTTTGGGAAACTGCACAGTGTGTTTTCCGAGATAAAAAACGTCTTCGATCCGCAGAACATCTTTAACAATGGAAAAATAGTTGGCGGCCCTCAAATGGGCCTGACCGATAATTTGCGAAGCGTCAATGTGGCGATTGTTCCCTCACCTTTAGGAGACGACAACGCGAAGGACACAAAAGAGGACGATACAGAACCTGACGCCAACGCTCTACCAACGATTACCTCTGGTGCGGGCAATCCCAACCGAAAGAAGGTCTCTAAGTTTAAGGTGCGTCGGCAGGCTCGAAAGGCAAAAGCGAAAGCAAAAGCGGAACGGGAACTGGCCACCTCCGAGGCGTCGAATTCGGGCAAGGCAACCGAATCAGCAACGCTGACTGCGTTGCCCGTGCTCGCGCCGGAGTTAAATTGGACCATCCCAGAGTTAGCCCTTGCTGCGCAAAGCTGTAACGGATGCGGACGTTGCCGATCGACGGTTAAGTCCGAGCGCATGTGTCCAGTGTTTCGATTGTCTCCGCGTGAGGAAGCGTCTCCGCGTGCCAAGGCGAACTTGTTTCGTGGGGTCGTGACGGGAAAGCTGTCGGTGGAGATGCTGGCCAATGATGATTTTAAAGGCGTGGCGGATTTGTGTGTAAACTGCCATCAGTGTCGTTTCGAATGTCCCGCAAAGGTTGACATTCCGAAACTGATGGTCGAGGCCAAGGCACAGTATTTTGCGGTCAACGGAATGAAGTTGTCGGACTGGATTTTGACTAGGATAGATTTGCTGTACCGGTTTGGGGGACGCATGCCGTGGGTAACCAATCAGATTCTGAGAAATCGTGCGTCTCGTTGGGCGATGGATCGAGTCTTGGGAATTGCTCAAGGTCGGAAATTGCCAACCTTTAGAGCCGGAACGTTTTTAAAATGGGCTCAGCGACAGAAGCTTCACGTTCCATCAAAACAGGCAACGCGTAAAGTTGTGTTCTTCGTCGATTCGTTTGTGAATTGGAATGACGTCGAGCTAGGGATGGCGTTTTGTCATGTGCTTGCACACAACAACGTCGAAGTGTTGGTGCCGCCGGGCCAAGGCATGTCGGGAATGTCGCTGGTTTCCGAAGGTTCGATAGAGCGTGCGAAGAAAGTCGCAGCTCGTAACGTCGAAATGCTCGCGGATCTTGTTCGGCAGGGATATCAAGTGGTGACTACCGAGCCCTCGGCGGCACTTGCGATCAAGCATGAATACTTGAGTTTGCTTGAAGAAGAGGACGCCAAACTCGTCGCCCAAAACACTACAGACGCAAGTAATTTTCTTTACGCTCTCCATCAGGCGGGTGAGTTAGAACTGGACTTTCGGCCGGTCAATGAGACGATTGGCTATCATTTGCCCTGCCACCAGCGCGCACTTAATCACGACCATAACCAAGGGACGGCTCTGGAAGAACAGATTCCCGGCGTGAAAATATTAGAGCTCATCCCCGCATTGCAGGTCGAGACCATCCGCAAGGGGTGCAGTGGTATGGCCGGAACGTACGGAATTAAACGAAAGAACTATCTGAGATCACTTCGAATGGGCGTACAACTGATCCAGGCAATGCGGGCTCCTGCAATCGTCGCAGGATCGACCGAGTGCAGCAGTTGTAAAATCCAGATGGAGCAAGGAACTTCCAAGCCAACCATTCACCCTGTGAAGATTCTTGCTTACGCATATGGATTGATGCCGGAATTGGACGATTTGTTCAATCGTAAAAGTGGAGAGTTGACGATATCATGAAAGTTCGTTTGAAGGTGTTTGCGGCCGCTAAAGAGATCGTGGGTCTAGGGTATGTAGATTTGGAACTCACCGATGGTGCGCGAGTGTGTGATCTGAAGACGGCGTTAGTTCAATGTGTGCCCGAGCTTAGAGCGCTTGTCGGTAGATCTGCATTTGCAATCGATCAACGATATGCCTCAGATAGTGACGCGATTTCTGAGGCCTGCGAGGTCGCCATGATTCCGCCGGTCAGCGGCGGGTGAAATGTGTGTTGCTCGCGTAGGCGATTGCCGGGGCGGTGCTTATGACCGGTACTTACGGGCTTGTTGAGAGAGCGATTCGGCATTGCCAAATTTTAGAAACCGTTTTAGTTGAAACAATGATTTCCATCGTCACAGAAAAGCTTGACACGCAAAAACTATTGGAAAGCGTCTCGTCTCCAAAATCGGGCGCATCTGTTCTGTTTGTTGGCACGACCCGACAGTTCACGGGGCAGCGGGAGACAACATTTCTCTCTTATGAATGCTATCGAGAGATGGCGATTGTGAAATTACAAGAGTTGTGTGACCGAGCGCAGGAGAAATGGCCGATTGAGAAATGCGGTATCGTTCATCGAATTGGCGAGGTTGCCATTGAAGAGGCCAGCGTGGCTGTTGCCGTTAGTTCGCCGCATCGCGAAGAGGCATTTCAGGCGGCGGAGTGGTTGATGGAACGATTGAAACAAGAGGTGCCGATTTGGAAAAAAGAGCATGGCGTTGACGGTGGGCAGCATTGGGTACACGAAGGGTCCGTGATCGAACCTCAAGGAGGTTCGGCATGAGCGGCCCTTCGTTGATCGATTCTTTTGGCAGGGTCCACAAGAACCTGCGAGTGAGCGTAACGGATCGGTGCAATATCCGATGCTTTTACTGCATGCCTGAGGTGGTCAAGTTTTTGCCGCGCAAGGACGTGCTCACCTTCGAGGAGATCACGCGTTTGACTCGGGTTTTTGCCTCCGTGGGGATTGAAAGGATTCGATTAACCGGTGGTGAACCGCTGACACGTAGAGGCCTGAGTAATCTGGTCGGGATGCTCAAAGAGGTCGAGGGAATCAAGGAGATCGCGGCGACCACTAACGGCTTGCTGCTTGCCGATCAGGCTGCTGACTTGTGGGAGGCTGGTTTGGATCGTTTGAATGTTAGCCTCGATACCCTTGACGCTGGCAAGTTCAAGCAGATCACTCGTCGAAATGGATTGGATAAAGTTATTGCGGGAATCGACGCGGCGCAGGAAGTTGGATTTGAGAACATTCGAATCAATGCCGTAGCGATCAAGGGCTTGACCGAATCAGACATTATCCCCTTAGCAACGTTCGCTCGGCAGCGTGAGCTTGAATTGCGTTTCATCGAATTCATGCCGCTAGATGGAGATCAGCAGTGGGATTCTACATCGGTCATGACGGGCAGTTCGATTCGAGAATTGATTGAGCGCGAGGTTGGGGCGCTGGTCGAAGTGGAAAGAAAGCTCGCCAGTCAACCAGCGAAAGATTTTGCTTATTCCGATGGCCAAGGACGAGTTGGTTTTATTGATCCGGTATCTGCACCGTTTTGTGCGGCGTGTGATCGTGTGCGAATTACGGCCGAAGGGAAGTTGCGAAATTGTCTGTTCAGCACCGAGGAGTGGAACTTGTTGGAGTTGCTGCGTGAGGGAGCAACTGACCAAGAGATTCTAGATTCGATCGTTCAGTCGGTTGCTCAGAAGAAGGCCGGGCACGGGATCGATTCAGAGGAGTTTGTCCGTCCCCGACGCGCTATGTACCAAATTGGTGGATGACGTGAGCGCGTCCTTGTACGGCGAATAGACGGTTGGTCGGGTTCTAGTTTTCTTGTGTTTATGCGTTTTTCCGTTGGTCAACGCGGCGTGCATAGACGAAATTTCTTTTCTAACTTACATTGGATGAAACGGCAGCAGCCAAGTTTTAATGGTTAAGGGCGATCGATGAGTGAACAGGAACCTTGGTACAAAGATGGTCTTCGGTTTTCTTGCTCGGGCTGCGGTGATTGCTGTACTGGCAGTCCTGGTTATGTCTGGGTCAACAAGGAAGAGATTGCCACAATGGCAAAAGCGCTCAATCACACCGTTGACCAGTTCGAGAAACTTTATGTGCGAAAGATTGGAATACGCAAAAGTTTGAAGGAACTTCCCGGCAGCTACGATTGCGTGTTCCTGCACGAAGAAACAAGGAAATGCGAACTGTACGATGCTCGACCGCGACAGTGCAAGACGTGGCCGTTCTGGGGCAGCAATCTCAAGACACCTGAAGATTGGCAGCGCACTTGCGAAGTGTGCCCAGGTAGCGGAAAGGGTAAGTTAGTCCAATTAGATGATATTGAACGTCAAAGAAAAGCAGTCAGGATTTAGCAAAAAACTCGAACGCCGACCAATCCCTTCCGTAACACAGGGTCCTTTTTCTGGTATCCACTCCGATTTCCATTTCACAAATTTCCATTTAACAACCAAACGAGTTCTAAGCCAAAATCACCTGATCGATTTTACTCTCGCCGAGCAAACAGGTTCGTCACCAACTCTACTTTCTATCTCCTTCTCCACTCCCTAATTTCCCACTCTTTTCAAGCTTCCCTCCTGCCCACGGAGTTTCCCATGAACAAACAGGAAATGATCAACATTATCGCCGAAGAGACCGGCGTCTCTAAGGTCAAAACACGCGCTGTCGTAGAACTTACTTTTGAGACGATCATTCATTCTTTGGTCACCGAGCGACGCATAGAGTTTCGCAATTTTGGTGTTTTTGAAGTCCGGAAAAGAAACGCCCGCAACACGCGCAACCCGCAAACTGGAGAATTGATGGCGATTCCCGAACGCTACTTTGTAAATTTCAAGGCGGGCAAGGATATGGACGATCGAGTTCGGCGACTGGGGATTAAAAGCGTCAGTGAGGCAATCGAGGAAGAGCTTGAAAAGAAACGCAAGGAGAAAGAAAACTAGCGTTGGCCCGTGTAGCGATCTGATATTAGGATGACGGCGGGTCGAAGTTGCTTGTGTTTGTTTTTCTCGATTTCACAATAGATTGCGCTCCAATAGCTTAGCTTAAATCCATTGCATGATTGAATACGACAACAAAGTTTGGTTCCGCCACATTCTTCAATTTCACAAGACCGATACATTTCGGATTTTGTTATGGGAGATGGTCATCGTCGCTGTTTATACCGCGGTCGTGGCTGCGATTGAGATCCATTTCCTTCGGGAGTTAAGGATGGGCTCTGGGGGCGAAGCTGTCGAGAAAGCTCTGAAAGACACCACGATCATGCACTCGATTCTTGGATTCGTGCTGTCGTTATTGGTTGTGTTCCGTACCAACACAGCCTATGACCGCTGGTGGGAGGGCCGAAAGCTGTGGGGAGCGCTGGTCAACAACACGCGTAATCTGGCCGTCAAGATCAACACGTTTCTACCGAGTGGTTGCTCTGCCGAGCGGCATTTCTTTAAAATCATGATTGGTGAATTCCCCACCGCCTTAAAGGAGCATCTGCGGGGCGGCATTAAGCTGGATGAAATAGCGGATGTCGAAGGCTTTAAGGAACGCTTTGCCCAATGCGAACACATTCCGAATCAAATGATCCAGTCAATGTATCGCAAAACCAAATCGCTTTATGAGTCAAATCAGCTCACTGGTGACGAGTTGATTGTCGTTGACAAGGAGTTGAAATCTTTTTTCGACATCATGGGCGCTTGTGAGCGGATCAAGAATACACCGATTCCGTTTTCGTACAGTATCTTTCTGAAGAAGTTCATTTTTTTCTATGTGATTACATTGCCGATTGGGTTCGTTGCTTACTTCGAATTTTGGGCGATTCCGATTTCGGTGTTTGTATTTTACGTGTTGGTGTCGTTAGAGATCATCGCCGAAGAGATCGAAATGCCTTTTGGTCTGGACGCCAACGACCTGCCGACTCAGAAGTTGTCTGCCATGATTCGGCGTAACGTACATGAGATTTTTGACGTATGAGACTATGGGCGGTGGCTCTTTAAGATTCGGTCACCAACGCTGCTGAGATTTTACGGCTGAGTGTGAGTGAAATGTCCGAATGTCTAACACTTCGGCGACCCTCTGTTTACGGGCTTGAAGTGGGGCGTATTTGAATTTAGGTGGTTTCCTGATTAAATTAAGGGTTATGAGGGCATTACCCACGTTGGGGTTTGAGAATCGGCGGCGCTGGCTTTAACGATTACGAAAAGATTTCAGTCGAGTGGTTAGAATCTACGGGGTTGAGACACGTCGCCGCACAGGCTTCACTTTTTCTCTTTGACGGCAGCCGCATTTCTCAGCGATTTAGTAATCGTATTCAGGAGCGAATGGATGAGTTTAAAACTTCGTTTTGCATCAAGCGTTTTTTCAGTCCGCACGATGGTCTGTCTGTTGATGGTGTCTAGCCTTACGTTTGGTTGGTCGCCTCAACTCAAGGCCGAAGACGCCGAGGATGGAAAGTCCAAAGCCTCTGATTCCTCAGACGATGAAGAGGACAAGCCTGACTACCCGCCTTTGAAGAAGGTGGTGAAGGATTACGAGGAGGTCGAGTCCGAGGAGGGTGACGATTCCTTTTATAAGCTTTGGAAGAACGACGACACGGGCGTCATTCTCGCTCGACTTCCGAAGAACTACGCGTCTTCAAAAGCGCGGCAGTTTATTGCGACGACTGTCTCGGGTGGAGAGACGCGCGCCGGTCTGCAAGCCGACGACTTTTATGTCTACTGGCGAAAGTATGGCAAGCGGCTCGCTTTGATGTCTGAAAACCTGAGGATCAAAGGTTCCGATGAGGAATCAAAGTCATCTGTTTCTCGACTGTTTACCGATCGCGTGCTGTTAGATGTTCCCATTTTGGCGATGGATGCCGGGCGACCGGTCATCAACCTTAACTCGGTTTTGATTTCTAATTCTCGGACCTTTTTTGGATACGGTAGGAATTTGAAATCCAGTCTGTTGAAGATCAAAAAAGCTTCGGCTTACAAAAAGAACATCGAAATCGCTTACGAAGCACCTTCTTCGGGCGGTAATCTGAAAACACTGCACTATTCCATTAGTGAAATCAAAGGCAGCGAAGGATTCAAGCCACGTAAAGCGGATCAGCGAATTGGATATTTCCTTACTTCCTATGATGATTATGGCAAATACGAATCGGACGATACCGAAGTCAACTACATCAATCGCTGGCATCTAGAGAAACGAGATGACAGTCTGAAGATGAGTCCTCCAAAAAAGCCAATTGTGTTTTACATCGAGCACACCACGCCAGTGCGCTATCGCCGTTGGGTGCGTCAAGGAGTTTTGAACTGGAATAAGGCGTTTGAAAAGATTGGGATTTCCAATGCGATTCAAGTTCGTCAACAAGATAAACAAACTGGCGAACACATGGAACTGTCTCCCGAGGACGTGCGATACAACTTTGTGCGTTGGTTGAACAATAACGAAAGCACAGCGATCGGACCTAGCCGGGTGAACCCCAAAACTGGCGAGATTCTGGACGCGGATATTATTCTGACCGACGGCTGGATCCGGACATTTGAGAGCCAGTTTTCTAATCTGATGCCAAAAATTGTGATGGAGGGAAAGTCAGAGGAGACTTTGTTATGGTACGCCAAGCATCCTAATTGGGATCCTCGTTTGAGATTGGCCGAACCCGGTCAGCGGCGGTTCCTTCAACAGCAACTGGCTTACCAAGCATCCCGTCCGTATGCCGGACATGCGGCGCGAACCCAGAATACGAAAATGATGGGTGATGAGATCAGCGACGGTTTGGTTAATCGTACCAGCCAAGTCAATGGTGGTTGTATGGCGGCCGAAGGACGCGGTTTTGACGTGGCGCTAATGCGAATGTCGATGTCGATCATGCGTGCTCGTATGGCCGAGGACGACGAGGCTGACAAAGGGGATAAAGACGAATCCGATGACGAAGATGACGACGATGATGAGGAGGACGAAGACGACGATGACAAAGAACAAATGCTTGACGGCATGCCAGAGTCATTCATCGGCCCTCTGCTGGCAGATTTGGTCTCTCACGAGGTAGGTCATACCCTTGGGCTGCGGCACAACTTCAAAGCTTCCAGTATCTACGATCTGTCGAAGATCAATAGCGAGGAGATGAAGGGCAAGACTCCGTTGTCCGGTTCGGTGATGGACTACTTACCGACCAACTTCAAAGTGGATCATGGTGATATTCAGGGCGACTACGCGATGATTGGCATCGGTCCTTATGACATGTGGGCTATCGAATACGGTTACACCTTAGACAAGAAAAAGCTGCCGAAGATCCTCAAACGCGTCTCCGAGCCTGAATTGGCGTACGGAACAGACGAGGACACCTATGGTCCCGATCCGTTGGCTCGTCGCTATGATTTTGGAAAGAAGCCGCTTGAGTTTGCCAAAGATCAAATCAGCATGGCATTGATGCATCGTAAGACGATTTTGGACAAGTTTGTCGAAGATGGAGAAACTTGGGGCAAGGCTCGCAAGGGGTATGTGATGACACTAGGCCTTCAGACGCGTGCAACGTCTATGATGGCTAATTGGCTAGGCGGCACGTTTGTGCATCGCGACAAGAAAGGTGATCCCAAGGATCGTAAACCGATCGAGGTGGTTCCCGCCGACGACCAACGTGCTGCACTCGACTTCGTCGTGGAGAACGTTTTCTTTGACGAAACCTATGGTTTAACTCCGGAACTCTTGGCTTACATGACCAATGATCCAATGAAAGGTTACAGCAGTCCTTCGTGGCCGATTCACGATCGAGTGATGGGCGTTCAGGCTTCGATGTTGTCGAACCTAATGGATCCTTCGACATTGACATTGATCTACGACAACGAGTTCCGCGTGCCATCGGATCAGGATGCGTTCACGCTCAACGAGTTGTTCACTAAGATCAACGAAGCGATCTGGAAGGAAGTCGACGAGGCCCCTAAGGGTAAGTTCACCGAACGCAAGCCAGCCATCTCGTCGCTACGTCGGAATTTACAGACCGAACACATTGAGCGACTGTTTGACCTAGCGTCTGAGGCGGAAAGTTCCACTGCGGCCATGAAGCCGATTTCCAATTTGGCATCGATGACTTTGCGTGATCTGATGACCAAATTAGAAGAGGCCGGTAAAAATGGTGACTACGACGCGTATTCAAAAGCTCACCTGCAAGACTCTTTTCATCGAGTCAAGAAGTGGGTCGATTCCACCTACGTCATCAACAACGATGACAGCTCCAACGATGGATTCGGACGTTTCTTCTGGTTCAAAGAAGCGATGGAAGCCGAACAAGAGCGGCGTTAGATAGCTCTACTTTGGCTCCAAAGCCTTACCAACAAAAAAAGACGCTCGATGGCCTATTCGCCACCGAGCGTCTTTTTGTTTGGTTGATTAAGACGATAGAGTCGTCTGCTTATTTTTCTTTTTTCTTGCCGTAGCTTCCGCCGAACTTCTTCTTGAACTTCTCGACGCGACCCATCGCATCAACGAACTTCTCTTTACCGGTGTAGAACGGGTGAGAGTGACTGGAGATATCGACGTAGTAGACCGGGTACTCGTTCCCGTCTTCCCACTTGATCGTATCCTTGGTTCGGATTGTCGAACGTGTCAAAATAGCGAAGTCAGCCTTGTTGTCTTTGAAGACGACTTCTCGATAGTCTGGATGGATATCTGATTTCATGGCAAATATACCGGGAGTTTGCGTTTCGTTTCGAAACAGGGAGTTTAATGAAAACAGCCATGACGTCAAACACCGCAGAGGCATTTAAACGAATATTTGCGCATTTTCAGTTCAAAAAAGAAGCAGCTCACTCCTCCGGGTGAAGAAGTGAGCTGCCGGTCTTAAGTGGAGACGAGGGGGCTCGAACCCCTAACCCCTGCCTTGCAAAGGCAGTGCTCTCCCAATTGAGCTACGTCCCCGTGGGTCAACAAATCTCTGATTACGGTATCGGCAAAAACGTCAACCAGTTTGGCAAAACCAGAAACAAAATGTCTTGATTCGATATTGCCGTCTGAAAAACCAGAATCCTGTGTAAACAGTGGTCGTGCCAAGATTCGAACTTGGGACCTCGTCGTTATCAGCGACGCGCTCTAACCAACTGAGCTACACGACCGTATCGGACAGGGCGACATTTTATGTACTCGCCCAGTGCTGTCAAATACAGATCTACAGTTTTTCGGCTAATCACGGCAAACAAAGGAAAGAAAATCTGCTGTAAATTTGATTTTTCTCAATTACTCGCTTTCACCAGCCATCGCCAACCCCAAAAATTGCCCAGCCATTGTTCCGCACTTTAGCCACGAAACCGTCGGGAAAACCATCGCGTTTTCGCGCGAGCCCTTCGGTTTCACCAAGCTTTGCCAAGAAAACCGGGGACGAGCGTGTGCTGCTCCACTGTAAAGTAAGGGACATTTCAAGAGCGTCGGTGGGCACACGCGGCAAAGCCTCTTCAAAATCAGCCGTCTTTCCCAGCCCCGACAGCTTAACAAACCGGAATCCGGAAACTGGCGGAAATACGCTCGATACACCTTCCGATTTTCTGTAGAAGGGATAACTTCAAGTACTGCGACGCGTTACCCAGATAACATAGATTTGAGTGGGCGATAATAATCGTCCCCGCAGTTTGTGTCACGCGCCGGTGCCCATCAGTCGCCCTCGGGTTGAGCTGACGACAGTTTTAAGGATTTGACAGGATTTGATATGCACGCGACGGTTTCTAGGTTGATGTCTCAAGTAATTTTCATCGTTTGTCTTTTGGCAACATTCGGTGGATCAGTCGCCTTTGGACAAGACGAGCTTGCCAAGTCTTTGGCCATCAAGCCCAATCAGCCAGGCATTGACTACGACATTCCCAAAGGCGATCGGCTCAAGGGGTGTAAGGTGATCTCATCCAAGGACGCTTTCGGCTTGCCGGGCTACGTCGTTCACGACGCGTCTGGACAACTGCTGCGTTTGTTTCTTGATCGCAATAAGGACCGCAACCTTGACCGCTGGAGCTACTACAAGGACGGCATCGAGGTCTATCGCGATAGCGACAATAACTATAACGGCACACTTGATGAGTTCCGTTGGTTGGGGACAGCCGGATCACGCATCGGTGTTGATCGCAATGAAGATCGAACTATCGATGGTTGGTCAAATATTTCCGTAGAAGAAGTCGCCAAGGAGGCCTTCATGGCCATCAAGACGCGCGACCAAGCTCGCTTTAGTCGATTGTTGCTGACAAGAAGTGAATTTGATTCGCTTGGGCTTTCCGGAAAGGTTGGCAGTGCAGTAGCCAAACGCCTCGAAGCAGCCAAGCGTGGATTCGATGCAATGGTCAGAGGCCAGAACCAAATTTCATCTAAATCGAAATTCGTTCATTCCGGCAACGGTCAGCCAGGAGTCGCTGCGGCCAGCAAGGCCGAGGGGATTTCTAAAGATATAACTTGCTATGACCATGCCTCGACCGTTTTCGAGAACGGAGGCAAGTTCGGCAACCTCTCTTTGGGAACGGTTGTTCGTGTGGGAAGTAACTGGCGGCTGATGGAATTGCCAGAGGTCGTTGACCCTAAAAAGCCAATCTCCAATGGTGGAGTGCTGTTCCCAATGCAAATGATCGAAGCAGACTTCGGTCCCGGCGAAGGTGGACCAATTAATAATACCTTGGTCAAGCTTTTCGAAAACTTGGACAAGACGGATAAAGACATAGTGGCGCTTCGAGCCCAAGGCAACCCAAAAAAGAACGCCGTTCGCTTATCGAATTTGCACAAGGAAAAAGCCTTAGCAGGAATTGAAATTTTTAAGGAAGTTGAACCAGCGCAACGGCTCAGCTGGCTGCAAAATGTCACCGACAACGTAGCCGATGCCTATCGAGCCGAAGAGTTTCCGACTGGACTGTCGTTCCTGAACGATTTTGCCAACCAACTCTCTCGAAGCAAAATCACTCAAGGGTTGGACTACATTCGCTGGCGGTCGATCTACGCCGAGTATTCTTTGAAATTGAGGATTGCTAGTGCACAGGGTCGCAAGCAAGCCACGACCAAACTCATGGGCGAGCTGGAGCGCTTCTACTCTCAGTTTCCAACGAGCGAATTTGCTCCCGAGGCGCTGCATCAGTTGGGGCAAAATTTTGAGGTCGACCAATCTGATCGAGCAAAAGCGGTCAAATGGTATCAAGTGTTAGCCAGCAAGTTCCCCAAGACTGATTATGGACGGCGTGCTCAGGGAGCACTCAACCGCATCAACGGCAAAGGAAAGCGTTTGCCATTTGAGGGTAAAACCTCTAGCGGTAAAGCATTTAATCTGGCGAGTTCCGCGTTGCGAGGAAAGATCGTCGTCTTACATTTCTGGGATTCTGAGAGCACTACCGGATTCAAGGAGCTTCAGAAGTTAAATGCCAAATGGGAGGATGAAGTCGTGGTTGTCGGTGCGAATATCGACGAAAAATCAGAGACGTTCACTGCCTTCATGAAGGAGAATCGGGCCATCAATTGGACTCAGTTGCACGCTCCCGGTGGCATGGACAAAAGCCCTTTAGCGACGCAAGTTGGCCTGGTGGCTCAACCGTTGGCGATGATCTTTGACCTAGAGGGAAATCTAGTTGAGGATAACATTGCTTTCGGTGACTTGGAACGAGAAGTCCAACGCATCCTTCGGGCGAAAAAGTAACCAAGGGAATTCCTGTAGCCGAACTCGCCAGAGTTCGGATGGTTGCGATACAACGTTCCAACCTCTTGCGAGATTGGCTACTTAATGATTCTCACTTTTTAGCGGTGGAGCGCAAGGGCCTCGGTCTGATTCATCAAACCGGGGTGCCATGTTTACGCGGTCTCCAATGCACGATTCAAACGTACTACCTGAAACGTGCTCACGCCAGTTTAACCACTGCCCACCCTTTCGCGTAAGCATGCCCGTGCTTGTGTTCGCAGCACCTCTCGGCAAGGCGTGAAGCATGGCACCCGAGCAAAAAAGTGACCAAGGGAATTCCTGTAGCCGGGGTGCCATGTTTACGCGGTCTCCAATGCATGATTCAAATGTACTACCTGAAACATGCTCACGCCAGTTTAATCACTGCCCACCCTTTCGCGTAAGCATGCCCGTACTTGTGTTCGCAGCACCTCTCGGCAAGGCGTGAAGCATGGCACCCGAGAATCAAGTCCCGCTCAGATCCTACTGGTTCGAGGCCGTCAGCTGCCGTAGGTGTCTTTCCACAGGCAACCGGCCCAAGACCAGCCAACGCCAAACCCGACCAGCATATGTGTCTGGTCC
>CALHPU010000055.1 GCA_938036435.1 uncultured Pirellulaceae bacterium
AACCTGCCCTATGACTTTTCCAACCGCGAAGAGTCAACTCGAAAAGCGCGTACCGGAGAGAACCAGCAATTAGAAGGTGCTGCCTAATACCGAATGGCGGGCTGCTGGCCATAGTTCTGGGCTGCTCTCACTGGAGGTTGAGTCGGTGATTGCAGGTTCTTGGGTTTGAGCCAATCGAATGCCGATTTTGCCTGGGACGGTGGCTGCTGGTTGAGGCCCGGAATCAGGTTGCCAAGTGTGTTGCCGAGCATCTTCTGGCTCATCGCTTGTTTCTTTTGACGCGCCCAATCCGTTGTCCTATCTACTAGAGACTTGGACGATTGATTTAGTCTGGAGAGAATATCATTTCCCGTATTCTGGTTTTGACCGCTACCGAGTGTCGGCAAAAGTCCTTGCAGCTTTTGGAGGCCTCCCAAAGCTCCTTGAGATTGAGAGGACTGACCGCTGGCGCCTCGGTACAGGTTAAGGGCTTGAGACAGTTGACCGCCTAAACCACCGCCATTGGTGTTGGCATTTCCGCTTCCGCCAAACAAGTTACTTAACGCTCCGCCAGTATTGTTTCCACCTTCGAAAAGGTTACCCAAGCTTGGAGCGCTGTCTCGGGCGGCTTGATAGTTCGGTGGCAACTGCGCCTGTGATTGAGTAGAAATGGCCAACAAACTAAAGACGATGGCGACAAGTTTTAGAAGTTTCATGACTGGTTCCAGTAATCTAGGGCGGAGTCAACCGACGCTTGAGGCTAGAAAGTAGCGTTAAAATCCGGCGGAGTGTTTCAAAACAACTGCTTGCTGTCTATAGATGTTGGAGGCTGACAGCATTTCGACTCACCAAGTGGTGTCGAGTCGGTTATATTAGGGCAGAATCGCATCAAAAGCTTAATAGAACGCGGAAGCTAACCTATGAAAACCATCGGATTTATCGGCGCCGGCCAAATGGCCCAAGCACTTGCAGCAGGGATTGGCAGCGCTTACGACGACGTCACCTTCGAGATCACCGACCCTAGTGACGAAGCCAAAACCTTGTTTTGCTCAAAGGTCAGCTCGTCGGTTCAGATCCGGGAATCGGCAGGCGAGATCTTTCGGCATTGCGATGCTGTTTTTTTGGCTATCAAACCACAGTACTTTCATGCAGCACTAAAAAAATTGGCCATCCAAGAATCGTTGGCCGATCAGGCCGACTCACCATTGGTCGTTTCGATTGTTGCTGGAGTTTCGATCGACAGCATTGCTGAGGCAACCGGCGCCACAAAGATCGCTCGTGTGATGCCCAACACACCGTGCCTAATTATGGAAGGCGCTTCAGCGGTGGCGTTTTCTGATCCTGTCACTCCAGAACAGCAGCAACAGGTGCTGGATCTTTTGGGCGCCGTCGGGACGGTGGACACCGTTTCTGAGTCGCTGATTGATTCCGTCACAGGCCTTTCGGGGTCTGGGCCTGCCTATGTATTCACCTTTATCGAATCTTTAATCGATGCGGGGGTGCTGACGGGTCTGCCGCGTGATGTGGCGCGAAAATTAGCGATCCAAACGGTCATCGGATCGGCTCAACTGGTCGCTCAATCTGGCGAACATCCGGCGGTGCTGCGAGACCGAGTGACAAGCCCCGGTGGCACCACGATTGCTGCGCTCAAACAGTTGGAAGTCAACGATTTTCGCGGCACGGTAATTCAAGCGGTCGAGGCCGCAACGGCGCGAGCCAAAGAACTGGGAGCCAAGTCATGAGCGCGACGACGCGTTTGGTTGTTTTCGATTCACCGATTGGCTGGATTGGAATCAGCCACTGCGATCTTGTTGTGCAGCGCGTTCGGATCGGTCATTCCAGCGAAGAGGAGGTCTGCGCGAAGTTTCGGATAAGTCAACTGGGCCCCAGCGATCCAAATCGGCAAGAGCTGGCGTTGATCAAAACGTTCGAGCGCTACTTTGACGGCCAGGCGGTAAATTTTCTATCGATGAAGATCGCTAATGAAGACATGACGGAGTTTCAAAAATCAGTCGTGGCTGCCTGTCGACGGATACCATTTGGCGACACGATCAGCTACGGCGGGTTGGCGGCTCAGGTTGGGCGTTCGGGAGCCGCGCGAGCCGTGGGAACGGTGATGCGAAAAAATGCGTTCCCGATCATCGTTCCCTGTCACCGAGTCGTCGCTGCCAGCGGGCTTGGCGGATTTACCGGGCCGCAGGGCGTATCGACAAAAGTCACACTACAGGCGGTCGAAAAAGCTGGTGTGGCGAGTTAAAATTCGCCGACATCAGTACCAGCGTCTGGCTGAAAGTCTTTCCCCCTCTCAATCCCCTTCAAAGAGAACTTGCTCGTGAGCGAACCTATTATCAGTGTCAGCGGTCTGCGCGGAATCATCGGCGAAAGTCTTGATCCGATTTTGGCTATTAAATACAGCACGGCGTTCGCCGGTGGGATCCAAGAAGAAGGCCCGATTGTGGTCACGCGCGACGGACGCGCTACCGGATCGATGTTGGCACAAGCAATTTGCAGCGGGCTCTCGGCCATCGGACGCGATGTGATTTACGCCGATGTCGCCGCCACACCAACGGCAGGTGTGCTTGTCCGCAGCTTAAAGGCGGCTGGCGGCATTCAAATTTCCGCCAGCCACAATCCTGCTCCTTACAACGGCATTAAACTTTTCGGCGGACATGGTCGAGTTGTTGACGCGCACGTTGGCGAGAAAGTTCTTCAGGCATACCACGACTATACTTTCCCGGTGGTTAGCCACGACAAGATCGGCAAGATCACCAATCTGGAAGACACCTACACGGATCATATCGATCTTGTCCTCAAAACGGTCGATGTTGCAGCGATTAAATCGAAGAAGTTCAAAGTCGTCTTGGACAGCCACCACGGTGCCGGCAGCGTTGTGGGGCAGCGTCTGCTAGAAACTTTGGGCTGCGAAGCCGTTTGTCTCGGGGATAAGCCTGATGGCTTGTTCGAGCATCCTCCGGAGCCTACCGAGACAAATCTCAAGAGCACCGCTGCTGAGGCAGTGAAGTTTGGGGCCGATGCCGTTTTTTGTCAGGATCCGGACGCAGATCGATTGGCGGTGATCGACGAAACAGGTGCCTACATCGGCGAAGAGTACACGTTGGCAATTACGCTCAATCACGCTTTGAAAACACGCAAGGGAAACGTGGTGATCAATTGCTCTTCCAGTCGCATGTCGGATGACATTTGCAAGATGAACGGATCGACGCTGCACATGAGCGCTGTTGGTGAGGCAAACGTGACGTCCAAGATGATCGAACTGGACGCCGTCTATGGTGGCGAGGGCAACGGCGGTCCAATTGATCCGCAGGTTGGATACGTGCGAGACAGTTTTGTCGCGATGGCTCAGGTACTCGACGCGATGGCGACATCGGGAAAGAAGATCAGCGAGCTCAAAGCCGAGATTCCGGCCTACGATATTTGTAAAACAAAAGTTGCGATCGAGCGAGATAAGATTGGCGGCTTGTTCGACAAACTGGCGGCGCGTTATCCAGATGCGGCTGCGTCATCCATGGATGGCTTGCGATTGGATTGGGATGACAAGTGGATTCTCGTGCGTCCAAGCAACACCGAACCTATCGTCAGGGCAATCGCCGAGGCCACGTCGATGGCTGACGCGAAAGAGTTGTGTGACGCTGCGGCAGAAATTGCCGGCACGTTGTAAATCGTGTTCGGAGATTTTGTCGGTTTGACTGTGATGGTTTTCGGCACGTTCAAACCCTGCCGAAGGTGAACAGGTTTTAACCTGCAAGCTACTTAATATGGCAATCGTCTCCATGAGATGACGTTTCACTGCCGCGATCTACCGAAAACGAACAACGTTCGTGATATAACGAATCAAGCGGTCTCCCAGAGGCATGTCGCTGGTTTTGATTTTTGCGGCACCGCGAAAACCGGACATCAGAGGGTAATCGCTTTGACTCTGAATCGTGACGGAAACCTCGTACCACGTCAGCATCGGCACCTCCTCTCCGGTCGCACTGACTCGGGTTGCGATTCCGCCACCATTATTTTGAGAAAGTTCACGCGCCACTGAAGTCATTGGGTCTTGGCCGATAAAGTCGACCGTTCCCCCGAATTCGATCCCCGGCATTTCATCGAGCATCAATCTAACATGTTGTCCAACCTCCACTAGAGCGCGTTCGGATTGCTCGACCGCTAAAGTTGCCTTCATCCTCTCCGGATCGCCGACCATACAAATAAGCGTTCCCGGCTCGACAAACAGGTTCTCGTTCTCTGGGTCAAGCGGCGTTCCGGACCATGTCTTCAATTGGCGCGTCGAAGAATCGTACGGACGTACCGGAATATTTGGCGGCGGCATGACCACACCATCACGTTGGGCGATGCTGACTAAATTAGCTTGCGTCTTCTTGTGAAGCTCGATCTGTCGCTCGACCTCGCTTGACTTGATTTTCGTTTCAGCAATCAAACGCGCGTTGGACGGGTTGGAACTTGTGGTCGCGCGGTAAGCGGCAACGGTGGCCTGTAAATTTTCAAGTTGGCCACGCAGTCGCTCAGCCTCTATCTGCAAATCAACACTTTCCAAACGCGCAATTTGCTCACCGGCGTTCACTTTGTCGCCCGGTCGAAATGAAACATCGGTTAACGTCCCCGGGGCGGTGGCGTAGACCATTTGAGCGTCAATCGGACGCGTAACGAAAGAGGCGGTGACGTGGTGTGTCACTGGGATCGAAAACAATGCCCAAGCAAACGCAAAGACTAAAGCACCGGTTGTCAGTAATCGGATCATCTTCACTTCTCGAAATCTCCCCGGCCAAAGAAAAAACTTGGTGGCTTTGTACAAGGGAATCACCACCATCCCGATCATCGACATCCCAATCAACAGATGCCCGAGGATCTCCAGTCCGTACGGCCTGAATAAATGTATCAGAAACCAGAAGATCGCCAGCATTACAAACCAGCGATACAGAAATGACGCCACGGCGTAGACAGCGAACGTAAGAAGCCCACGTTGTGGCATCAGTCGTGAGTTGTTGGGCTTCATGCCGAGACAATTGACCTTTAGCTGGTCGATCAAGGCCATGTTTGATTTTTGCGAAAGGTTGGGGATCTCCAAATAGTCTGACAGCATGTAATAGCCGTCGTAGCGTAACAATGGGTTAGCGTTAAAGATAAGCGTGGAGAAACTGCATAGGAACATAATGTTCAATGCGAGGAAGTGAGCGAAGCCCGGTTGCGTATGCCACCACAGGAACGTGGCGAATGCCGCCAGCACGACCTCTACGTACATCCCGGCCGCACCGATTGCGATGCGATGCCACTTGTTCGGTAGCGTCCAAGAATCGGATGTGTTGCAGTACATCGCCGGCGTCATCACCAACAGCATGAATCCTATTTCATGACACTCGCCGCCAAAATGTTTACACATTAATCCGTGCCCAAGTTCGTGGATCGACTTGGTCACGATCAGAATCGATCCCATAAACAACAGGTTGTTGAAGTTGAAGAACTGGCTGAATTCAGGCAGTTTTCGATAGAACTCTTCTAGGTTGCTCAACACCAACATCAACGCACAAGCGCACACTGCGAAGCAGATCGCCGTGGCCCATCGGGAGAACAGCCAAGAAACTTTCGGATACAGCCAGTTCAGAAATCGTTCAGGATCGACGCCGGGGAACTTTAGCGACATGGCGCTCATCAATAACTTCATGCCCTTTTGCTTCAGTTCCTTATTGCGACGTTCGGTAAGCGGTTGGTCCTGCCCGGCGGCGTCAGAGAGCAACAACCCGCTTTTGTGTAAAGAGGTCACCAGCGCGTAGACGTCTTCGATACGCAATTCCATTTCAGGGAACTGGTTTTCCAGATGCAGTTTGATTGTGGCGTAGCTGTTGACGCCATCGATCATCTCGAACGCCATGTATTCCGGCGCTTGCAGACGAAAGTATTTAAGTGCCACGGGGTCTTTTAGAATCCACGACTTCTCACCCTGATAGACCGTTTCCTGAACTTCAAGATCGTAGCGCTTCCGCATGGTTAGCGGGCGTCGATCAGAGGAGGTTGTAGAATGGTCGGTGAACATTACGGTTTGTTAAAAAGGTACAATGGCAAACTAGTGGTGAATTGTTGGGTTCCTCGCTTACGCGTTTTGAAGTTGCACTCATACAAGCCCGAAGCGCAAGCGAGCGGATATTTCCGAGGATTTTTTAATCCCTCGCTTGCGCGTCGGGCTTGTATTGAGTCGCTTGCGCGTCGGGCTTGTATTGAGTCGCTTGTGCGTCGGGCTTGTATTGAGTCGCTTGCGCGTCGGGCTTGTATTGAGTCGCTTGCGCGTCGGGCCTGTGTTGAGACGCTTCACGATTTGAATATTACGACCGTTTTGCTTATTAGAATGCTAATTTCAATCTCAAATGTGCTACTTCAAAACTTACGCGTCGAGTTACTGTTTGCACGTTTTGTTCCATGCGTTTGATAAAATGATGGCCTTGGAGCGAAAAGTGACCGTACCTTAAAACAATGGAAACAGAACTTTCTTTTGCAGGAACTCTAGTACCGGGTGGAACCAAGAATACCCTAGCGAACACTTGCCGCAATCGATGTAGGCGTTGACTCCCGATCGCAATTGTTTGATGTCTAGCTCTTTATCTTCGATCGCGACCTTCAGTTTAAGGTGCTGGCCTTGCTCAGGAAGCATCTCCGTCCCTTTTCCGATCTCAATGAGTTTTCCCTTGAGTGTCTCGCCGGGTTTGGCGGCAAGGATGAATTCTACATCCAACGGTTGTCCGTCGTTTTTCTTGAACGCTTGCATCACGTGTCCAATCTTCCGATCGGGGAGATTGAGTTCCAGTTGCCAGTTCCCAGACAGGTCCGCCACCTCCATTAACGCTTCCACTCGTTCCACCGGCCGATCCTTGAGAATGTCGCGCACGTCGTAAGTTACAACGCTTCCCTTGATTGGGCTGACAACGGTCAATCGCTTTTCTTTCTCTCGCAATAGCCTTGATTCGCGTTCAACGCTTCGAAGCTGAGCCTCTAGCGCGGCGATGTTTTCGTTTCTGGATTGGTCTTGGTTACGCCTGTCTGACAGTTCGGTTCTGGCCGCGCGAATGATCGCGGTCAGCTCTTCCGATTTTCCGGCGGCCGTTTGTATTTGTTGAGCCAGATCAATGTTCTCCAATCGAATCAGTGGCTGGTTCTTGATGACCAGATCTCCATGATCCACAAGGACGTCCGTTACCACACCAGAGATGTTGGCAAAGACGTTTCGCCGAGACTCTGGCAGCAACGTTCCCTCGCAAGTCATCCGGAAATCAGCTGGGACAAAAATCATTGCCAACATCAGAAGCGTTAGGCCTGCCATCACAGCAAGGGTTTTAGGTAGATTTCTAGCAGCCGTCAGCACCCGCGACTTTCCCAGCCAATACCAAATCGGATAAGCGAAAAGGTTGTGGTGCTGCCATGAATTACGGTAGGCGTCAGCCGCGTGACGACAGACCATTTCGATCGCACCGGAAACCTCATCGCGACTCCACTGCTCCTTGCAGTGTTCAATGATAATGCCCCCAATCAGTTTTCTTTCGACCCGTCGTCTTGGGTCGCGCTGATCGGGATGTGTCAGGTCTTTCTCCACGCTGTCGAAGATTGGGTAAGCAATCAATGACCGGGTCGCTGAAATGGCAAGGTATTCGTTTAGCGGTTTGGAGATTTGAGGCGGTTGTTGGTCGTCGCTAGGGAACCAGAAGATTTGCTTGATTGCAATGATCTTGCGAGTCGCCTTTTCTAGTAACGAAACAGTATTGCTTTTGCGGTTGACTGTGGGCTGCCCGCTGACCGCGATAGCTTTACAGCGCGTTCCGTTAACCTTCATCACCGTAACTCGATCGCAGTCCAACACGCGGCGAGTTTCGTTGGCGATCTTTCCGGCCGTTTCCCTGATATCCAACGATTGGTGTAGAACATGAGAGAATTGATCCAGCTGGCTGGCCGAGAGGTTTCGACGCACCGTTGCCGATGCACTCTCGGCGGCGGCTATCGCGGGCGAGCCCAATCCTTGGGGCAGGGCAGGGTAGTGTGCTCCCGAACTGTTGAGGCGCGTGCTTTCGGCTTCGCGATTGAGCATCGCCAACTCTTTTAGTCGGCTGACGTTTGTTTCCGCTGCCAATCCCCCTGCAATAAACAGCTCGATCAAGTCGATTGACTGCCCGCGCTTCATCTTTGCAATCAAGATGGTCGGGTAATCTGATTCGCCGTCGCTGGTCTTCTCAGGACGCACGACTATCGGATCAGCGCTCGAGATGGATTGCCGTAACAATTCAGAGTGCCGCTGTTCCGAGACACCCATGCGAATCGGTTGGTCCTCACTACCTTTGATTTGCGCGATGGGCGTAAACTGGTGGTTGGAGCAATCCCAAGCCACAGCGCCGATGCCGTTAAGCGACGAACACACCAGCCTTAGATAGCGCTCGTAGAACTGCTGTAGCGTGGTGGCCTCGTCAGCGATCTGTTGAATAGAATTGTTTTCTGTTGCCGCCATGAATATTGATTCAGTTGGAGATAAGATTACCAACCACCACTATAGTCGTACCCTTCGCCCGAATGCCGGTCAGCCGGTTGGTTTCTGCTCCCCGATGCCGGTTTGAAACAGATTGTAGCGGTTACATCGAAGGATTTCGTGATGCGGCTAATTCTCTCCTGTTTTCCCGAGGAAGCGGAACTTTCCGTTAGCCGCTGGTGGCTAATATAGGGTTGTCTGCCAAACAACGAGGTGGCGTAAGCTTCCAGCTTGCGAATTTTCAGTGCTCGTATGATGGCAAGCAGGATGCTTACCCCACTTTTAAGTTGCCGTATCGTAAGTATGAGTAGTGATACTTCCACAATCCGAAATATTCGGCGTCTGGCGAAAAGGTATTCGTCAAAGTCCGATGAAGAACTGCGCGAGTTGGGTCTGGCCCTGAAATACAAAGCCATGGTCGGAGCGAAATTGGACGCTCTGATCCCAGAAGCTTTCACGTTGGCGACACTCACTGCAGAGCGTACGCTGGGGATGAAGCCCTACGATTGTCAGCTGTTCGGTGGGATACAGATCGCGGGCGGTCACATTGCTGAAATGAAAACGGGCGAGGGGAAAACACTCACCGCAACGTTGCCCGCCTATCTGCACGCTCTGTTCGGTAAGGGCTGTCATGTAGTCACGGTCAATGACTACTTGGCCGCTAGAGACCTTGAACTGATGGGGCCGGTCTATCATGCATTGGGACTTTCGACCGGTGTTGTCACCGCCGATATGTCACCTCCCGCACGCCGCGCAGCCTATCGCAAAGACGTTACCTACGGGACGGCAAAAGAGTTTGGTTTCGATTTCTTGCGCGACCGCATGAAGATTGCAGGCAGTGCCGGACAGACAGCTGGATCGGATGATCTGGTTCAGCGCGAACTGAACTTTGTTTTGGTCGACGAGGCGGACAGTATCTTGATCGATGAGGCACGGACTCCGTTGATCGTTGGCATTATCAACGCCGAAGATGAAGAACTAAAACAGGCGTGCTTTAAGTGGGCGTCCTCTCACGCGCTAATGTTCGAGGAGGATAAACACTTTCAGTACGAACATGACAAGAAGAAGGTGACGCTAACCAACAGTGGCGTCGATCAACTCCGGGCACTGCCACAAAACAGCTTCACGATACGTGTGCCGATTGCTCATCTGTACAAATACATTGAAAACGCAATCAAGGTCCGCCGCGACTTTCACTTGGACCAGCACTATGCGGTGATCGATGACAAAATCGTGATCGTGGACGAATTCACTGGCCGTCCTGCCGAGGGAAGGCAATGGCAGGGCGGTATCCATCAGTCGGTGGAAGCCAAAGAGGGAATCGGCATCACGCCGGCGACAGGACAGGGCGCTATGGTGACGCTGCAATCATTCTTTCGGTTGTACCGCTTCTTCGGAGGCATGTCAGGAACGGTGTGGGACAGTCGTCGTGAATTTAAAAAGGTATACCAAAAGAAAGTGGTGCGTATCCCAACCCACAAACCCACCAAAAGAACGCAATACCCAGTCAAGGTGTACTCTTCGATTGATGCGAAAATGAGGGCTGTCGTCGAGGAAGTTCAGCAGCAGACTCGCGCGGGGCGTGCGGTGCTGGTGGGAACGCGAAACATCGATCGATCGATGCAGTTGTCGTCGTTGATGAAGGAGTTGGAGATTGCTCACGAGGTCCTCAATGCCAACCAACTATCGCGCGAGGCCGAGATCATTAAGCTCAGCGGACGCGCCGGCGCGGTGACGGTTGCGACCAACATGGCCGGGCGCGGGACCGATTTTCTGTTGGAGGATTCGGTGCGTGTCGCCGGGGGATTACATGTGATCCTCACGGAGATTCACGAGGCAGCGCGTATCGATTGGCAACTGATCGGTCGTGGAGCACGGCAAGGGATGCCCGGTAGCTACCGGATGTTTGTTTCGCTGGAAGACGAGTTGTTGCGAATGGGATTGGGGCCGGAGAAGGCGATGAAGTTAGTCGGTCGCTATCGAGGCAAAGAGAGGCAGCTGCCTCGATTCACCTTCAAATGGTTTCTCTCGGCGCAGAAGAAACTGGAGAAGAAGCATCTTGTCGATCGAATGATTTTACTGAAGCAGGACCAACAGCGCCACGAACAGCATTTTGAGATGGGGCAGGATCCCTATTGCGATGTGGTGCAAAGCTGATCGGTGCAGTTTTGTAGGAACACTAGGCTTTGTCCCAAAAGTCACTTCGTGGCGAACCTCAGATACCTCTGAACGACCGACA
>CALHPU010000056.1 GCA_938036435.1 uncultured Pirellulaceae bacterium
GCACCGTCCAAGGGGCCACGGTCAGGCAGGCACCAGTAAAGGTCTTCCTCACCAGTCCAAGCGATAGCAGAAATGCCTCCCAACATGTTGTTGGTGAGTTTTATCTTCGTCCCACCTTCATCAGCAGTATTTTCCAGTTCAGGATTCAACGTCTGGTTTAGGCCAGAAAGATCGGTTGCTTTTCCGGAAATTGATCCAACGCCGATCAGGCTTACCTCACGCCCATTTGAGTTTTCTAATGGGGTAGCGTGGACGTCTGATCCAAAAATGAGGGCAATCACTAGCAAAAGTTCAATAACTAATATCAATCCGTGACGTGTGCCTTTGCTTTTCATTTCGTTCCTTCTAGGTAGCGTGTGCTGCTTGTAGATCTCTCCACTAAATCGGCGATATCGTACGATACGAGTAATAAGAACCAGTGAAGGCAATGTTAAGATTTCAAGTAAGGTTGGTTTTGATGCAAACACTCGGTTTTTAGGCCTAAGGCGCCGAGTCTCTGAAGACATTCGCACCTTCGGGGTGTGGCAGTAACGCAGTTACTGCCGTGTGAGGGTGAGCCTCTTGATGCACCTGTAGGCTTGGCTCCCAGAGGGGCTAACGAATGTAAGGCGTTGGTCAGTTGGAGTGAGAGTTAGGTGACAATCCGGACAAGTAAAATAATGAGTTGTCAAAAAAAGAGCCCTACCCTTTTTCGTGCTTTGAGGAGAACTAATATTCTCCGTTAACTTCGCCTCCGGCGCGAGTGCATAGAGCGACCAAGTCGCGTTTTAAAGAAGCAGATCTATTTGAGAATCAGCTGGGTTGCAGGAGCGCCGATGATACGGCAGACGAGCTTAAACACTGCTTTAGGGGATCGCTGTCGAGACACTACCGTTGTGTTGGTATCCGACTCAAGCTGCTGATGAAGATTTTATGATTGGTAGCGCGGTTGGGCGCGGGTTGGTCTTCTTCATCCCGCGCGGCGTTTCGGCAAGTAGCACTTTGGAGAAATCGATGCTGTTCGTTCGTCGAGCGCGGGTGAAAGGTTGCTCCCCCATCATCTTCTCACCTGAAAGAGCCCACGCTTCAGCCGAATCGCAGAGATCGTTGGTCAGGTCTTGAATGCCATTTCGGAAAGCCTCTAATTCCTCGCGCGTCGATTTGCGAGGCACAAGAATCTTAGGGCCAAAGATCATACGGACACGTGACAGCGGACGCGGAATCGCAAATTTATCCCAAGTGTTCAGGCGCCAAGGATTACTGATGCCGACGCCCACCGGAACGATAGGAATACCCAGTAAAGATGCTAGAAAAATTGGCCCCAATGCCATCTCTCGCCGGGGGCCGCGTGGACCATCGGGGGAAATGGCTAGACTGGAAGTCTTACAGTTTTTTTTCAGTTGCCGAATGGCTGACGACCCGCCGCGTGACGTACTGCCGCGTACGACGCGCAAGCCCAAAGCCAGACCTGTTTGGTTGACCCATTCTCCGTCGCGGTGCTGTGAGCAGAGGATGGTTAGCGGTGTATGTCCCCAACGTGGGAGGACTACGCTAATGTACTCGTGCCAAAAGGAGAACACGACATGTTCGTGGTATTCAGGGCGGGCCGGGTCGACGCTACGATCGTAATGTGTGATCCGCAGGTCGATCATGTCGAGTGCTGATGGAAGCATCAGAGCATTAAGCTGCCCAAAGAATTTTTGTGATAAAGTCGCTGCCACTTATCCGGTTCATCCTTGAAGTAGATTGTCGTATTTCGCTCCGCCGAAATAACGCATGGTGGCTCGATTCTCCGAGTCGAGAGCCTTGGAGCAAAGGTTTTGGAACGTCGTTCGGTTTTACGACGATTGGTTTTGAACTACGCCTAAATCGGCTACGGTAGATCCCAACTGAGTTGTTCTTTTGGGGGGACACTACCGGTGACAATTTAGCCATTTTAGGCCAAAACGCCAATGCCAAGGTGAGCGACTGGGTTTCACATCATCTCTGCACTTTTCTACGGCACCGCTACGTTCCCCGTTCCTTTTCCAAAGAAATTCGGATTCTTTTGAAATTCTCTGTCAAGTCTTCCTCTGCACGGCAGTGATTCAGTGGTTAGTGTTGTTGAGTGGCTCCAACTCTGAATCACAAGGAAATCGAATCACTGTAAATGCCGAAAATCCGGAGCGCGTAGATCGCGAGCAGTTCGTGCGACTATTGGTGCGCCATGATCGTGCGATTCGCGCATGGTTACGAGCCACGCTTCCATCTCTCGATGATGTCGACGAGATCATGCAAGAAGTCAGCATTGTCGCGTGGCGGAAATTCGATCAACTGGATGCACCGGAGAACTTTCGCCGTTGGGTTTGCATGATTGCACGTTACGAGGTGTTGATGTATCGCCGCAAGAAAGCCCGTGACCGAATGGTGCTCGGAACAGAAGTCGAACAACTGATTGTCGAAGAAGGCGAAGCCGAACTTGACTTACGAGAACAACAGCTGGAGGCGCTCGAACATTGCGTTAAAAAGCTGCCGGAGTCGAAACGGGAGTTGGTGATGAGACTGTACTCAAGCGGTCAACCGATGCATGCCGTTGCCGCCGAAATGGGGAAAACCAACGCGGCAATTTACCAAACCGTCAGTCGCGTGAGGCAGCGTTTGCTGCAATGCGTACAACGTGCGATTGCGGGGGACAGCTAAAATGAGTAACGACGATCTTGAACTGCTGGAACAATATCTCGATGGATCGATTGCCGATTTTGCAGTTCCGCGTTTAGAAAAAATCCTGCTCGATAGCCACGAGGCGCGAGCGACGTTGCGAACACTGGCGACGCTGGATCTTGGCCTGCACGAAATTGCGTTGGTTCACAATCAAGACAGTGTTACAAAGTCTATTCTGCCCATGCGAACCACTTCCAGTTCGGCCAGCAGACCTTGGGCCAAATCCATGTTGGTGCTCTCCAGTCTCGTAATCGTCGGTTTGGCAACCGCCCTCTGGTTGCGGTCAAATCCTACTGGCGATGAACCAGTCGCCGATCGCAACGTGGCAACCGTCACTGGCATTAGTGGCGAAATCATTTGGACCGGTAACGGAGGTGCGGTTTTCCAAGACCTTAAACAGGGCACGAAGCTGACTGGTGGAACGATCGAGGGGACGAGTCCTACTTCGTGGGTTGAGCTTGAATTTCACGACGGTTCGCGCGTCACGGTGGCGGGCGATTCACGACTTACGTTTTCGGACTTCGGCCAAAAGCTCCTGTACCTAAAAGAAGGCAACGTTTCCAGTTCCGTCGAGCCGCAGTCGCCAGACGCTCCAATGCTGGTTTACACACGCAACGCGATGCTGGAGGTGCTGGGCACTGAGTTCAATGTCGAATCAGATGTCGACGCGATATCTTTGAATGTCACCGAAGGCAAAGTCCGGTTCAGACGACTGAGCGATGGTGAGACGGTAGAAGTTCCTGCTAACCAGCGTGTCCGTTCATCGGATGGCATCAGCTTGGTGCCCCAACCGATTCCCGCTCGCGCAAGCCAGTGGAGAAGCAATCTGAATCAGCCTTATTGCACCCATGGAAAGTGGTTGCCAAGAACTGAGACGCTTCCTCCGCGACTCGAACTGGTTCACTATCGTCACAAGACTCCCGTAGGCCAATCGTTTATGATCAAGAATGCAGGCATGGCGGTGCTCGGCAAAGACGGCGAACGAGTCGGCTTGTCTCCGGTATCAAAGATACGTATTCGTGGCTATGCGAAGCAAAATCAGAAGGCCGTTTTTGGCGTTGTAACTCGAAACAGCAACGGTGACTTTGCCGGATACTATTCCTCGTCGGTCCCAAACACATTCTGGATGAATTTGCAAACCGAGAATGGGGGCGTTGGTGCTGATAAACTGCAGCCTTTTGAGGTCGTCGTCGATGTCGCTGATCTCGTTCTCGGAGCAGATCTGCAGAAAGCGAACCAGAGCTTTGCAGCCTTGCCCGCGGGCTTGGTTGTTGATTGGGTTTACTGCTCATCTCCTTCCGACGAGTCTGACCTTGAGATTGCAGAGTTCGAGATTTTCCGGGGGGATGCTGACTAAGCGGAACACAAACGATACAACTTTCTTGACCTTTTACGCCATGTGAGCGCCCATGTCATCGAGCTTCATTCTGTCAATCAATCGTCTTACTCCAATCACTTTTTCTTTCCTCTTTGCGTGGTTGACTATGCCCAGCCTTCTTTGCGCTCAAGGGGCATCCTTGGACGACATCATGGATGCTCATGTGAAAGCGCTCGGCAGCAAGGACGCGATTGCCAACATCGAGAACTTTGAACGGAAGGCCAAGGTCTCGCTCGAAGGAGCCTTTGGCCCGATGAACGGAACAGGGGTTGAGATCGTCGACCTAAAGGGCAATCGCTACTATAGTCATCTCGACCTTGGTCAGTATAAGAAAATCGAGGCCATGAAAGATGGAGTCGGTTGGTCAAAGGGAACCGCAGGTAAGCGCGACATGACGGACCCAGAAATCGCCTTTGCGAAAATGAACCTTGGAGCCAGTCCATTGCTGGCTGCCTATGAAATGGGATCAGGAATATTGAAGGTCAAAGAGACCTCCACGTTCAACGACAAACAATGCCACGTCATCGCGACGGGAGCTCTGGTCGAGTACTTTGTGAACACAAAGACGAAGCTGCTCGAAGGCATGAGGATTCCTTCGATTGGATCGTTGGTGTTGCTGGATTATCAAACAATTGAAGGTGTTAAACTTCCCGGCAAGCGAATCTTGGAGATCGACTCGCCAGAAATGACGATCACGTACAAGTTCAATGCTTCGAGCATTAACATCGAGGTTGATGGTGCTCTTTTCGGTGGCGAAGAAGCAGCAGAAACGATTTATTCTTCCGATCAGGTCATTGGATTTCTGGATCGAGACGGTGACAAAAAGATCAGCAAAGAAGAGGCCGACGCCAGCCCTGAATTGGCTACTGCGTTCGCTTACGTCGACACGAGTAAGGACGGCTTCATTGATCATGATGAAGCTCAGGCGATGGTTGACTATCAGAAAAGTCAGCAGTCGAGCAAGAATCGTTCGAGCAGCGAAGAAGGCAAAGTTACGGCGCAATCAATCATCACATCGATGGACAAAAATGCAGACGGCAAAATCAGCAAAGGGGAGGCCCGAGAAGAATTAGGACTCTTCTTCGACGATATTGACGAAAACAATGACGGCTTCATTGATGCAGCCGAAGGCAAAGCAGTCGCCGAATTCGTGAACTCAAATCAGAAATAGTATGAAACGACACCTGACGATCTTTGTTTTTACCGCTCTGCTGGCGATGCCAGTGGTTGCTCAAGACTTTAAGGCCGACACAGGGGCGCTTATCGAATCTTCCTGCATTCAATGTCACGACGAATCGACGGACACAGATCTTAACTTTGAATCGCTTGGCTACGATCTGTCCGATTCCGATACGTTTGGCATGTGGGAACGGATCTTCGATCGAACATCAGCCGGCGAAATGCCTCCGGAATCAGAAGACCGTCCGAACGTCGATGAATTGAAAGCGACCTTAAGTTCCCTCAAGACTGCCCTTCACACCGCTAGTGTGCACAAGCAGCAGACCGCTGGGCGCGTTCCAGGTCGCCGACTGACGAAACTTGAATTCGGATACACGCTTCAGGATTTGCTGCTAATCGAAAACAATATTACCAACGGCATTCCCGACGAAGTCGATGCGGGGACGTTTGATACCGTCGGTAGCAATCAACGCATCTCTGCGGTGCATCTGGAAAGCTACCTCGATGCGGTTGACGAAGCCTTGGAACACGCAATGCAGTTCGGAAGAAACCCGTACCACGACTATGGCGATTTGGCGGTCAACAATTTCGTTTACCTTGAGCCATGGCACAAGAAACCTGCGCAGGAGGGCGGCAGTATTACCCGCAAGCTGAAGTTTGGAAAGGGGTTCGTGTTGTTTCGCGACGTCGACTATCTCACTCATTTTACATCCGGCATTCGACGCCCTGGAATTCATCGACTGACCGCGAAGGTCGCCGCGGTTCAGTCAAAGAAAGCGATCACGGCCAAGATCATCATCAAGCATCCATCGGGCAGTGCGCGGTTGGCCAAGTCGGTCGACTTACATCCTGGCAAACCGCAAATGATTTCCTGTGACACGTTTTTGAAACCGGGCGACGCGCCGTATTTGACTTGGGATTCCGGAATGAACTTTCAAATCTTTACGATTGGAGCAATGAACTACACCGGTCCCGGCATGGCAGTGATGTCGCAAAAAGTCGAAGGCCCGATTTACTCTTCGTGGCCCTCACCAAGCATGAACCGTCTTTTCAAAAGCATGGAACCGTACTCCGATGGCGGACAAGTGAAGCTCAAGTACTCCAAGAAAGTCATCGAACACGTTGAGGAATTGCTCTGCGATTTGGCACCACGAGTCTTTCGTCGTGATGTCTCTGCGGATGAAGTTAAGACGCATGTCGACCTTGCAAAACCAGTTCTCGACGAAGGCCGATACCTGCGGGACGCTTTTAAAGTCTCGATGCGGTCGATGCTGACAGCTCCGCAGTTCTTGATGTTCGAAGAACAGCCCGGGAAACTTGACGATTTCGCACTTGCCAATCGGTTGTCGTACTTTCTTTGGAAGAGCATGCCGGATGAGGAACTGTTTGAGATGGCTCGAACTGGAAGCCTGTCCGACAAAGAAGTTCTTTCTCGGCAAATTGAACGGATGCTATCCAACGGCAAAGCTGACCGGTTCGTTCGCGACTTTCTTGGCCAGTGGTTGTGGGTTCACAAGATCAATGCAACTACGCCGGACGATGGGCTTTATCCGGAATTCGACGAACTGCTTTCGACGGCACTCCCGCAAGAGACTCAACTGTTTTTCGCTGAATTGATCAAAGAGAACATGAGCCTGACGAATCTGATTGATTCAAACTTTACTTTTCTCAATCGTCGACTGGCGCAGCACTACAAAATTGGAGGCGTCGAAGGAACGCATTTTCGCAAAGTCGAACTTCCGGTTGCCAGCCGCCGCGGCGGAGTTCTGACTCAAGCTGCGATTCTCAAAACGACGGCTAACGGTACGACCACTTCGCCCGTCATGCGGGGCAATTTTGTATTGACGAATTTCTTGGGCACGCCGCCCTCGCCTCCTCCTCCTGGGATCGGTTCGATCGAACCTGACACGCGCGGCAAAACAACGGTCCGTGAGATCTTGAAAGCCCATCGCGAGATGGAATCGTGTAATCAGTGTCACCGCGAAATTGACCCTCCAGGCTTTGCGCTCGAGAGCTTTGATCCGATTGGCGGGTTTCGGACGCATTACCGAGCCGATGGCGGTACAAGCGAAATTGGTGGCTTCCCCTTTAAAAATCCACCTCGTCGAGGCCCTGCTGTTGACTCAAGTGGCACGACGTCAGACGGAGAATCGTTTGCCGATATAAACGAATTCAAGAGACATTTACTTGACGATAAAGAACAGATTGCCCGCAACTTTATTTCTAAGCTCACGGTGTATGCAACTGGAGCAGAGATTCAGTTTGCCGATCGCGAGAAGATCGAGTCGATTTTGAAGCGAACTGCGTTGGACGACTATCCAGTGCGCGACATCATCCATGAAGTTGTCCAAAGCGAATTGTTTCGAAACAAGTAACGGACCGTGACGACCAGCGTTCCACATTGAAAGCCAATCCATGCAACGAAGAACATTCCTCAAAGCCGCCGGAGTTTCGCTCGCTCTTCCATTTCTCCAGTCCATGGCTCCGGCGTGCGCGACCACTGGCGGAGAATTGCCAAAGCGTATGGTCTTCATTTGCACAGCACTCGGTTTACACCCACAAAGCCTATGGCCCGATTCAACGGGTGCCGACTATGAGATGACTCCGTATTTGGAATTGCTGAAAGACCACAAGCAGGACTTCACGCTGTTCTCAGGATTGCAACATGAAGATCAAACTGGCCGCCAACCTCACGATAGCGAATTGACTTTCCTGACCGCCGCACGCAAGCCCGGTATGGGAGGATTCCGCAACACGATTTCGATTGACCAACTCGCTGCTAGTCACATTGGCAATCAAACTCGATTCAGATCCGTTTCGCTCGGATCGGCAAAGGCTCAAAGCCAGTCCTATACCCGAGGCGGCGTGATGATTCCGGCTCAAACCAGCCCAGCAAAACTATTCGCTCAGATGTTCCTCCAAGGAAAGGCTTCTGAAATCCGTGAGCAACAGCAACGCCTTAGTGACGGCAAAAGTATCTTGGACGAACTTGGTTCACAAGCGAAGAAGCTAAAACGAAAATCCAGCTCAGAAGACCATCATTTGCTCAACGATTACTTCGAGTCAGTTCGGCAAGCCGAAACAAACATCGCTGCTGCTCAAGGCTGGATGGACAAGCCGAAGCCGAAAGTCGACGTCGATCGACCGTCTGACATTCACGATCACGCAGATATGATTGGGCGTACGCGTCTTTTGATGGATTTGGTTCCGCTGATCATTCAATCGGATTCATCGCGAGTGATTTCGATCATGGTTCAGGATCATTACGTGGTTCCAAAAGTCCAAGGAGTGACAGGCAATCACCACAATCTTTCGCATCACGGACAGGACGATTCGAAGATTGAACAATTGAAGAGAATCGAACGCGAGATCGTTAGTTGCTATGGAAGTTTGCTTGGGAAGATGAAAGCCAAGTCGGAAGGTGATAATACGTTGTTGGATAGCACTTCGGTGCTTTTCGGTAGCAATCTCGGCAATGCGAACGCTCATCACGCCAACAACTTGCCAATTTTCCTCGCGGGAGGAGGGTTCGAACATGGTCGGTATGTGAAACAAAAGCAGGGCACACCGCTGTGTAACCTGTTTGTCTCGATATTAAATCAGGCAGGTGTTGAAACGGATCAGTTTGGCCAGAGCAATGGGACTTTGAGTTGGTAGCCTTGGTTGTGACATGGGAAGGTGCCATGAACGCGTTAGAGGACTGGCTCGCTAAGAAGTCCGAATCTCGACAGATGCTTGGCTCTGAACCGCTGATTTCTTCGGTTGATTTCGTTGAAAGGGCTGATGCATGCGCTGAGGCCGTCGGTACAATCTTTGGATTAATGGTGTCCAGACATTTGTTTTGAGGGGGGAAGCTACGGTGAAGAGTTACATGATTCTTTTTTGCCTGTTTGTGTTTTTTGTTTTTGCCTGCGTTTTTACAACGGATCCAGTAGGCGCCGATGATGATTCGTCAGACATATCCAGCGAGTCAGCGGAGACACCTGCTGCGCTTCAGCATCAAGCCAGACTAGTCGAAGGCAGCATGCATGAGTTCATGGAATACGTTTTTCAGCCGACCTACCGGCGTTTGAAAGGTGCCATGGCCAAATCGCCATCGGGCAAAAAGGGCTGGAAAGCAATCAAGTCAGATTCATTGATCCTTGCGGAAAGCTGCAATTTGCTTTTCGTTCGATTACCCAAGGGGTCTGCTGATGATTGGGCGCGGCATTCTGCTGCATCACGTGACGATGGCGACGCGCTCTACCAAGCGGCAGGTAAAAAAGATTTTTCAGCCGCTTCGACGGCTTGGAAGAGCATGTTGAATAACTGTAATGCATGCCACCGACAATTTGAGAACGGCAAACATATTTTGTCGCCGTAGGTTGGACGTTGCTTTGAATGATTGGTCAATCAACGCCGTCATATTTTTGTCGCAATCAATAGTCAGCTAACTATAATCAAATCGCAAAACTCACGTATTCTGATTTTCGCAGCGGAACTTGGTAGGGCGTACAATAGTTAACTCTCCATCTATCAATTTGAACTTTTTTCGAGGTTGTCTGTGAGACGGATCAATACCCTCAACTGTTGCAGTTTCTTGATTGCATTCTCCATGGTTCTCTGTCGGGGATGGGTCGTCGCCCAGACACCGATAACGGTCTCTGGAGAGGTCAAGCAATGGCACAACGTTACTCTGACCATCGACGGCCCCGATGCATCCGAGGAGGGAGAAACAAATCCGTTCACCGACTATCGCATGGAGGTCACGTTTGTTCACCCTGAGACTGGCCTGACGTACCAAGTGCCTGGCTATTTCGCGGCCGATGGCGATGCCGCCAACAGTTCGGCTACATCTGGGAATAAGTGGCGCGCTCATCTTGCACCTGATCACGTTGGCGAATGGACGTACACCGTTTCGTTTCGCAAGGGCGCTGGGGTGGCTGTGTCGGACGACCCGGCAGCGGGTGAACCGGTTGAGTCCATTGACGGCCAAGAAGGTGAGTTAGTCGTCGATCCGACGGACAAAATCGGTCGTGACTTTCGAGGAAAAGGGCGACTCGAATATGTAGGCAAGCACCATTTGAAGTTTGCCGGTAACAACGAGTTCTTTTTGAAAGCTGGCGTTGATGCGCCAGAAAACCTATTTGCCTATAGCGATTTCGATGGCGATTTTAAATCCGACGGGCACAAAGACAATTTGGTTAAAGACTGGCAGCCGCACGTGCAGGACTGGAATGAAGGAGATCCGTCGTGGCAGGACGGCAAAGGGAAAGGCCTGATCGGTGCGGTGAACTATCTGGCATCGCAGGGGCTCAATGTGTTCTCGTTCTTGACACTGAACATTGATGGCGATGACAGGAACGTATTTCCTTACACAAGCTATGACCAGCGCACCCGAATCGATTGCTCGAAGATGGATCAATGGGAAATGATCCTCTCGCATGGTGATAGAATGGGAATGTACCTGCACTTCAAAACGCAGGAAGCAGAGAACGTCAATCTGTTGGACAATGGTGAACTGGGCTCACAACGTAAGTTGTACTATCGAGAATTGATTGCTCGATTCGGCCATCACTTAGCGATGAACTGGAACCTAGGTGAAGAGGTTGGCCTTGGCCACAAGGTTAGCACGGAGAAAAAAGTTGCTTGGGCCAATTATTTTGCGGAACATGACCCTTACCATCACCACATCGTCATCCACAATGGCGACAATCACTTCGATTTGCTAGGAGATGCGTCAGCGCTGACGGGATTTTCGCTGCAAACTAACAAAGCCGATTTCCGCAATGTTCATGGCATGACCTTGGAATACCTTCGTCGCTCTGCAGCGGCCGGTAAGCCTTGGGTCGTCGCCTGCGATGAACCAGGCGACGCATCGCACGCCTTGATTCCTGACGACGAAGATCCGACACGCGATAACGCACGGCAGAATGCGCTCTGGGGTAATATCATGGCCGGAGGAGCGGGCGTTGAATGGTACTTTGGTTATAAGCACGCTCATAGCGATCTTAGCTGCCAGGACTTTCGCGTGCGAGAAAATATGTGGAAGCAAAGTCACATCGCGCTGGACTTTTTTCGGAAGAAGAAAATCCCTTTTTGGAACATGAGTAACGCCAACAATTTGCTGATCAGCGACAACGGTTATTGTCTTGCCATGAATGAGAGTAGTGGCGACGAAGGTGCAGAACAGTCGGAACTTTATGTGGTCTACGCCAAACAGGCCGCCGGCACCGCGCTTGACCTGACCGACGCCAGCGGTGTGTTCGAGGTTTTGTGGTTTGATCCACGTAGCGGCGGCAACATCCAGATTGGTTCGGTCGAAGCTGTAAAAGGCGGCGGGAAATACATGCTGGGGCAACCTCCGGTCGATGCGGACAGAGACTGGGTGGCAATCGTGAAGCCCGCCACCGTGGGGCAGGAGTTGACAACCTTTGGCCAACCAGCGCAGGCTAAAACAGCCAAAGCGGCGTCGCCACAGAATTCGATGAATCTGTCTGCGATGAACGACTTCGAATTTGTTATCGGCGATGGTTTCGTGCCGGGGTACAAAGACAAGGATCGTAAGGCGTTGGCTATCGATGCGGCACAGCATCAGAACAAATTCGCCGCAGCAGAGGCAAAGTTCTCGGGCAAGTCAGGAACCTATGATTTGGTGCTCAACGCACTGACTGAAACCGATGGAGAAAGCACGTATCGCGTGCTGGTCGCGGGCAAGAAAGTAGGCGAGGCAACTAATCCCGCAACCAAGAAAGACTATCAAATTGCGCCACACCGATTCGATGGCATCGCGGTGAAGACGGGAGACACCATTCGAGTTGAATTCAATTCAGCGTCCAACGGACAGATTCCCGAGGGCGATGCGTTTGCGTTTTCACGCGGACGCTGGCGCTCGATTCAGGTGCTCAAGTCGGGCGTCAAACATGCCAGCGACTTTGCGGCGCCAAATGATTCGCCTTTTGAGTTCACTTATGATCCGACCAAGGCCAAAAAGGTCCACCAGCAAAACGATGGAATTGTGGTTGTGGAAGCCGAAGATTTTGACGCCGTCGACCGTGAAGATCATCGAAAGTGGTACGTAACGACGGCAGATAAAGATCCCGGTATCAAACCTGATCCAGATCCGAACCACGCCGAAGGAGCAAGTGGTGGAGCCTATCTGGAAATCCTGCCCGACACCCGGAGGACTCACGACGACCCGTTGGTCCATGGCGTTAGTTTTTCGAACAAGGCCGGCCAGTGTAGCGTGCTGTATTACCCGGTCAACATTGAGGAGCCCGGACGTTACTTCGTTTGGGTACGCATGTGTTGTACGGGGTCTGAGGACAACGGATTGCATGTTGGGCTTGATGGTAAATGGCCATCATCCGGTCAGCGGCTGCAGTTCACTGG
>CALHPU010000057.1 GCA_938036435.1 uncultured Pirellulaceae bacterium
ATTGAGTCCCGCGACACTTCCTTTGGCGAACGTTCGATCGAATCCGTTGGTCCAGCCTTCGGAGAAATAGACATAGTGGGTAATGCCGCCGGGGACTCCCACGTTGTCGACGTAGCCATCGCTATATTTGGCCGTGCCGCCAACGGAGGCATTATCCTGCCCCGCAAAGACGAGAACTTTCCCGGCAGGAGGCGCGAATTTTCCGGCATTCTGGGAATACGAATTGGTCGCCAACAGCGACGTAAGGGTCAGCGCAAAAAGTAATAATTTTGACATTGAAAAACCTAAATTTAGTTTTGAATCAGCCATGAATGAGTTCTGCTTCCAATTGTTCGAGTGATTTCCCCTTCGTTTCGGGCAAAATTTTCAGCAACAGAAAAAAGCCACCGAGTGCGATAACGCCGAAGATTAAGAAGCTCACCGAGTTTCCGAGATTAGAAAGTTCCCACGGAAAAATCTGGGCAACGATCCACGCGGTGAAGGAGTTGACCAATCCGATAATACCGATGGCCATGCCGCGAATTTTGTTGGGATACAACTCTGAAAGCAAAACCCACATGACGGGACCAAGTGAAAACGAAAAACAGGCGATGAATCCCATTACGCCAACGAGTACGATTGTGGCATTCATGTCGATGGCGGCCTCGAGGATCGCGCCTTCATTCTTGGCGTAGACATCGGGCCCTAATAATTCTTTCATCCGCTTCTTGAACGCGACGTCACTTGCAAAAGCAACATCTTTGGCCTCGGACAGCACTGCTTGATCGACGTTCTCTAGTTGGGCAATTTTATCGGTCGTCAGTTCGTACTTCGCCTGACTGAATCCATAGGCGCACAGCAACAGGCTAGTGGCGATCCCGCCGATGCCTAACAGCAGCAACGGCCGGCGTCCGAAGCGATCAATGGTCACCATCGCAACGACAGTAAACAAGACAGAGATGAAACTCAGAAGTACGCCAGATGTGAAAGAAGCGTCAGTGCCGATACCGGTTTGTTTAAAGATGGACGTGGCGTAAAAGTAGATGGCATTGATGCCGGTTGCCTGTTGCAAGATTCCGATGATGAGTCCTATTCCCACGATGAATCGCAGGTGTGGTTTGAACATTTCCGCGAACGTCGCCTTTTCGATATGCTGCTCTTCGAGCAGATGCTTTGCGATCGCAGCACTTTCTTCGGTCGCCAGTTCCTCTCCGTGCAAGCGAACGAGGACGCCGTGCCCTTGTTCGGTTCGATTCTGGGAATACAACCATCGCGGACTTCGAGGAACGAAGAACAGGCAACCGAAGTAAATGACCGCTGGAACCAGTTCGACGCCCAACATCCATCGCCAAACATTTTCATCGGTGAGAAATTCAGCTCCACCGGAGTACCACTTATTAAAAAAATAATTGCTGAGAAACGCGGCGAAAAAACCTAACATGATGTTCAGCTGCTGTATCGACACCAGTGTTCCGCGGTTTTTAGCGCTGGCAATTTCTGCGATATAAACGGGGGCCAAGATCAGCGCGGCTCCGAATGCCACGCCGCCAATCATCCGGGCGATGTACAACATTTCGTAGGAATTTGCATAGGCCGACAGTAACGCTGAAAGGGCATACAGAAAGGCAACAACAATCAAAATCGGCTTGCGACCGACAGCATCACTTAGCTTGCCAGAGATCAACATGGAGAACATTGCGGCGAAAGTCGGGCAACTGGTCGCCCAGCCATTTTGCGCATCATTGAGACTAAAAAATGGTCCGGCGTAAGCCATTACGCCAGAAATAATTCCAGCATCAAACCCGAATAGAAAACCGCCCAAAGAGACGATGAATGCGATAAAGAGTGTTGGTTTGTTCATCCGGATTTGTCGTTTCTAATTTGGCATCAGTTCTAAAAAGTCAAATTCGGCGGGTACTCGCCGCCCGGTGAGATCTTGGCAGGCAAGGCCGACAAACGTTCCAGTGAATCCCCAATGGTCACCGTAGTCATCCGACAAAAGTGATGCATCCAGGCACGACGGGATGCTCTGATACGTTGTCCCATCGCTAGACCACGAAAACTTAAGCTCGCAGGCATCAAATTGCGCCCGCAGATAGAGGTCACCCTCGGGAACCGCAATGGGACTACCCCCCAACGGAAACTCGGACGTGCCGTCATGGCTACTGTGTATCTGTAAGCAACGTCCCAACTCTTCATCCCAAGACAAATAGAGATAGTGGAACAGGTGCGTGTTGTAATAGGCGACAAGGCCAGCCATCTGCTGGAACGATTGCGGATCAAATCGCACACGGGTTGTTGCCGTCGCCTGATGGTGCGTCAGCCGTCGCGCAAGCAGTGACTGCTCAAAACACGACTCCAGCGATTCGCCTCCGACGAGTCGAAGTAAATCTGGTTGACGAACCACTCGCTCCGAAGGCATTCGTGGCGTTGCGTAGTGAATCGAATCGAACGGTAATTTTGCCGGCAATTCCGACCACGGTTGGGCAGGCAGATCGGGTGCCGGAACCTGTTCTTGGGGGACGATGTCGTCGCCGACAATGTACAGCCAATCGTCATCGCGCCACTCGACTTTCTGGATCGCCGTTTCCCGGCCCAGATTGCACCGCTGCGTGCCAGGCAATGGCCGTCCGCAAAGATGAGGCATGTACCACTCGCCATTTTGCGTTTCGACAAGACTGGCATGACCGGCCTTCTGCAGCGTGACTTCCGGCCTGTTCGCGGAAGTCAACACCGGGTTTTGCGGATGCACTTCATACGGTCCGCGCAGATTGCGAGACCTTGCCAGGCTCGCCGCATGCTCGTACTCGGTACCTCCCTCGGCTGTCAGTAGGTAGTACCAGCCGTTGCGTTTGTACAGATGCGGCCCCTCGGTGCACTTTAGATCGCTACCGTTGAAGATCAATTCCACCTCGCCAATTAACTGGCCTGCACCCGCATCATACTCCTGAAGAGCAATCCCATAAAAAGGGTGCCGTCCAGGCCTGTGATCCCAGACCATGTTCAGCCAGTACTTCTTGCCGTCGTCATCGTGAAACAAAGACGGATCAAATCCCGAAGAATTCACAAATACCGGATCCGACCATGGACCTTCGATCGACGGAGCTGTGATCAGATAATTCGGCGTGTCTTTGGTTGCCGCTTCGTGTTGATGGACAATGGTGTAACAGAGATAGAACAATCCGTCGTGATGACTGAGCGCGGGAGCCCAAACACCGCCGGAACTTGGAACGCCACGAAGATCAAGCAGGCGTGTATCGTCGAGTGCATGGGTTAGCAATCGCCAATTTACTAAATCACGCGAATGGTGGATCGATACACCTGGAAACCACTCGAATGTCGACGTGGCGATGTAATAGTCATCACCGACCCTGCAAATGGACGGGTCGGGATTGAACCCTCGAAGTATTGGGTTTTGAATGATTGCGGTCACGTTCAATTTCAAAATCTGGAAATTGTAATGCTAACAAAACATTTTGTGTAGAGATGTCACATATCCCAGTAGAGATCACGCATGTTGCTGTAGGAATTTCACCACGGGTGAGAATTCGGAACGAATGTCTTTGTTCAAAAAATCCCCAATTTTGAGGGGGATCGTTTCCCGTTTCGATCTCAGCATCGATTGTCCGGTGGCCGATCTTTCGACACTGTTACTTCGTTGACCAAACCTTGATGATCTCGCGCGGATCGATGGTACTCTAAATGAAATCCAACAGCATCGCGCGTTGTAATAAAGTCAAAGAGAATCAGCAGCCGCAGTTGATTCAAGCGGACTGGACAGGCGAGTCGTCGTCAGAATCAGAGCTTGCACCGGTGTACGAAAAAGGCCCGCGGCCAATTTTGACTGCGGGCTGCATCAATTTGTTCAGTAGAACTTTGTAGATTGCTACGCGCGCTTTCGACGCAGTCCTAATCCAACCAGTCCCAACAATGCCAGAGTAGCAGAACCCGGTTCTGGAACCACTTCAGCAGTGACGATCTCAGCAAGTCGGATTTCGATATTCAGACGATCCGTGCTACCAAACTCAGACTGGATCTGCCACTGACGCAAACCAAAGTTAGCAACACCATCTGTGGTAGCTTCAAATCCGAACGACGGTGCATCGAAAATACTGTTGGCTTGGGCGACAGAAACAAACTGCTCGGAAAAGCCGTCCCCCAAAGGCGTCGCGAAGTTTGGATCGATAAAGTACTGATAATCCTGAGCAGTGGTAGGGGAATCAATATCGCTCAGAACAACTCTGAAATTGTTCGCAACGTTATTATCAAGTATGCGATATTCGATGCGAAAAAAGCTGCCGGCCGCTTCAGGGTCAAAATCGAATGGTGTGGCCAGATCGCGCCCCAGACCACCAAAGAGACCGTTGTTGCCCGTGACATCGTCTGCGGTGTCAACGACCAAGGAATTACCAGTATCTGTTGTCTGACCAGAGAAGTCATCAAACGCAAAACCGGCCGGTGCGGTATTGAAGAAGTCGTCACCGTTGACGCCGTCGTAGAGTACGACACCGCCAAATGAAACGCTGGACATTGCGGCAACCGCAAATAACCACGTTAACCAAAACTTACTTTTCTTCATTGTAGTATCCTTCGTGGAGGTAGAAAAAACATTGAGGTAGTAAAAAACAGACAATAGCGATCACCGCTTCCAGCTCGCCCACTTTCGATCCACTGCTATCTCGTTCGAGATTCATGAATGAGCCTCGAACGAAAGAAACAGAACGGACCAAATACGAATTGAGACATTGATAGACACCAAGATGAGGAAAAGGTTTCAAAATGGTATTGATAGAAAATTTCCTCATTCGGAACTAACGAGTAAGCGTAGTTCACTATCACCCAGCAAAGCAGTGTGAGTTAACACGCCTGCTGATGCGCAAATGGGCGACAGTTAGTATTGGTCGAAATTCAACGCGATCCAGTAGCTATCGCGCATTCCGATGTAGGAATTTCACCGCCGCTGATAGTCTTGGCACGAACTTTTCTGTTAGATCGATCCGCCGTTGTATGGGTGGGCTCTTCTTTGTTAACAACTCAGCCGCTCGATCCTTTTGCACGGTCAGCTCGTTGACCATTGCCACTAAAGATCACGGGCAGAGCTTTTTAGATACACCATCGAGGGCGACTAACAAATCACGGCCGCCGGGAAACTTGCCGCACCGATAAGTGCGGCCTCGGTTTTGCAGCGCGTTCAAGACTCGTCTGGATAAATTGACCACAACGGGTCAAACTCCAGCACGATACTCGGTTGGGGTCATGCCGGTTTCGCGCTTAAAGGCAGCGGCCATATATTCGTGGTACTCGAATCCAGCCCTCTCGGCAATTTCATGAATCGATAGTCCCGTTTCGGACAACAGTTCTTTAATTCGATTGATGCGGACTCGTTGGATTTCTTCGTGCGGGGTATGGCCGATCCACTTTTTGAAGCGATGCTCCAAAGCACGGCGTGAAAGTGAGACTTGCCGCAGGATATCGGTGACTCGAATGTTCGCGGTCGCGTGACGGCGAATGTACTGCAGCGCTTTGGCGACTTCTTCGTCCTCGATTGCCAATGTATCTGTCGACTGTCGAATTCGAATCCCCAACGGCTGAGTAAGCATCGGCTGTTCGGTGGCCACGCGCTCGCCAGACATCATCCTGTCAAGCAAGCCAGCGGCCTCGTAGCCTGTTCGTTTCGTATCGGGAATGACGCTGGAGAGTGTTGGCTCACTCAATTCACAGATCAGCTGATCGTCGTCGACGCCGAGCACGGCGACTTCTGCGGGAACTGCGATGTTCAACTGACGACACGCGTCAAGGACCTGCTGGGCTTTGAAGTCGTAACAACACATAATACCCACAGGCCGCGGGAGTTCGCGTAACCATTCCATGATGCGACGCTTCTCGGTTGCGAGATTGAAGTCGGAGTTATAGCGGGCAACCGATTGATGCTCGTGCACAACACATCCGGCGGCTTCCGCCAGAGCGAGAAAGTGGATGCAACGTCTCGAAGACCACTCAAATCCTGCATCACCGCAGTAAGCGACTTGTTTGAAGCCAAGTCCCGCGAAATGTTCAACAGCAAGTTTTGAAATTGCCTTGTCTTCTGTGTCAGCCCACGGAACTCCATCGACGTATCTCGCAGAGCTAAGGTCGACGATGGGCACGCCGAATTTCTTGAGTTGCTTGCCGATACTGTCGGTTTCAATACGGGCAATAATGCCGTCACCGCTCCAAGACTTAAGCCATGAAAGGGGCGTTGAGCCCGGTTCATGCTCCTGTTCTAAGTGAACGGACCAGTTCGCGCCTTCTTTTATATAAGCAATCACGCCCTCAAGCAGTCCGCGGCAGTAGCCGTTGGACGTCTCGATCAACAGTGCAACAGATTTACGGTGCATAATTGGCGGCAATCGGGGCTGACGGCACTAGAACGTGTAAAATATCGCAGCCAGTATGCGCGATATCTACTGGAAAATCCATTGAATATAAGGCAATATTTGAAAAACTGATGTGCAATATCTCCGGCCCTTACAAGCGATAGACAATTCGAATGACTGCGTTCCCTGAAGTTGACAAAATCAAGTATGAAGGCACAAACTCGGTCAATCCGCTGGCGTTTCGGTGGTACAACCCCGACGAAGTGGTCGCTGGCAAGACGATGAAGGAGCATCTGCGATTTACCGTCACCTACTGGCACACGTTTCGATGCACCGGTAACGATCCGTTCGGCGGCGCGACGATGCAACGTCCGTGGGACGACGGAACAGAGTCGGTCGAAAATGCGTGCAATCGAGCGCGTGTGGCGTTCGAGTTTTTTGAGAAGCTGGATGTGCCGTTCTACGCATTTCACGATCGCGACGTTGCTCCCGAAGGCACCACGTTGGCAGAATCGAATGCCAATCTTGATGCTGTCGCGGCGGTACTGAAAGAAGAACAGCAGAGAACCGGCGTCAAATTGCTTTGGGGCACGGCCAACATGTTCAGCAACCCGCGATACATGCATGGCGCAGCAACGACTTGCAACGTCGAGGTGTTTGCTTACGCTGCGGCGCAAGTTAAAAAAGCGATGGAAGTCACCAAAGAACTCGGTGGCGAAAACTATGTTTTCTGGGGCGGTCGCGAAGGATACCAGTGTCTCTACAACACCGATATGAAACGCGAACTCGATCACCTTGGTCAGTTCTTTCACATGGCCGTCGACTACGCAAAAGAGATCGGGTTTAAGGGGCAGTTCCTGATCGAACCGAAGCCCAAGGAACCCACCAAACATCAGTACGACTCAGATGCGGCCGCGTGCCTCAATTTTCTCCGTGCCTACGATTTGACGGATCACTTCAAGCTGAACATCGAAACCAACCACGCGACGTTGGCTGGGCACGAAATGATGCATGAACTCGAATACGCGGGAATGCAGGATGCGCTTGGTTCGATCGATGCCAACACGGGTGACTTGCTGTTGGGCTGGGACACCGATCAGTTTGCAACCAATTACTACCTGACAACGCAAATCATGTTAGTGTTACTCAAATATGGATTGGGCTCCGGTGGTGTGAATTTTGATGCCAAGGTACGCCGCGAGAGTTTCGAGCCAATCGATCTTTTTCACGCTCACATCGGCAGCATGGATGCCTTTGCACGAGGACTGAAGGTTGCCGCAAAGATCATTGAAGACGGTGCGATCAGCAATGTCGTCGATGGTCGCTACGGCAGCTGGGATAGCGATCTTGGAAAATCGATCGAGTCCGGAAAAGCAACATTTGCTCAACTGGAAGCCTTGATGCTTGAAAAAGGCGAGGCAGCCCCAAACACCAGCGGGCGTCAGGAATTGCTTGAGAATATCGTCAATTACTATTTAGATAACGGGGTTTGAGATTTTTTCGACGACGGCAAGCGTGGTCAGTAAAGGAATCGTTCTGTGATTTCTGGGAGTTGATTCGCGCATCGTCGATCGCGCGATGCTGGTCCTCAATGTCTTCAGCGCTGAAACGGCGGCCTGCTTGCCTCAGAACTAATGGGACTTCATGTCTCACTTTTGGAATCCTTTTCAAGAGGCTTGCCTGTTCGAGGAGTTAAAAATGGCTCGGCGATTGAGAGTATCGAGATACGAAGCTTGCAACGCTTATTGACCGGTGGAACACTTCACTCGAGCAGTTTTTTTTAACGGGGAGTGGTTTGCAAGTGCTTACGTCTTCGAGCAACAGCGGCGAACTTCTTTCTCGGCCTCGGCGCAGGTCTATCGAGAATATCGCACTCAGAATGTGGCAGCCGAAATTCGCCGACGCAGCGGCTTTAAGCAGGAAATTTCATAAACCGTCAGAGTGAACCTGTAATCAGCCCGCAGATCGCGAGAGGAATTCCCCTTGGGTTGCTACAGTGTCGCTATCGGTGGCTCAAATCTGGAATTTTTCCCGACCGTACGCGAACTCCACGTTGGAGGACCGCTTTTCCCGAGTCATATGGCAAGATAGAGCCCGCTAAAGACAGATGTTGCCTAATTTAAGCCTCATAGCCGCTGCCCGTTGGGGCACTTAGAGATTAAGTTGCTGTACATTTTTCATATTTATGATACCATCAAGCCCATCCTGCTATTGTTAGGTAAGACTATAAATCATTATTAACCCGAGGATTCACCAATGAGTTTTCTAAGAACCGTTTCCCGTGCTTCAAAAGGTGCGACATGTGCGATTGCTGTGGCTGTCGCTGCCATGTCTGGTGTCAACGCAAATGGCCAGACCATAATTATCGATGACAATTTTGATGATGGCATCACCAACATTGAACCTATGCAGCTGGACTTTTTCCCCACCAGTTCCGCCTTCGCGTTAGATCGAGATGCTCTTCCAAATCTGCCGGATTCTACGATTGGGGAAGCTAGTCCCTTGGATTTTGCCACGGGAGATTCAGGCCGAACAATCCACTCGCTTTTCCCTGCTCAAACGCTTGATGAATTTGGGGAATCTCTAACTCTCACATTCGACTTCACCACCCCCACCACTATTGCCTTCGACGGTGGCTCCAATGGAACGACAGGATCCGGTTCTGTAAGCACCAATGAAGATTTCAAGTTCGGGCTTTTCGATACTTCGGGAACCGCGGGATTGATCGACAATAGAACCGGCGCTCCAATCGATTTCGCTGGCCCGATTGACACCAATAGCGGCAACCCCAACCCGGGTTTGAACGGTCTTGCAGGAATCCAAGCCGAAATTGACAACATCAACGCAAGTGGTACTGACCTCGGACTCCGTACGATGAATGTGAACAGCGATCTATCCAACGGCTTCCCAAGCGGACAGTTCCTACAGACGAACAATGGCTTTGACTTTATCGCTGGAGGAGATGATGATATTGTCAGCCTCGCTCCTAATACGGACTATACCGGAACGGTCAGCATTGCATTTACAGACGCGACTCTCACTTCTTTTGACGTTACAGTGTCGATGAGTGGAACAGGCACCAACGGAGTGGCGTTCAACGACTCTTTCACACGCACCATCCCAATTGCCGATGACCCAGGTGTTTCAGTTGGCGTGAACACGACCACCTTTGATCTTGTCGCCTTCCACGCAACAAGCGGCGCATTTGGCGGTACAGTTGGTCCTACCTTGGGAAGTAGCACTGTTGGAGAAGACAACAACGGAATCGATATTACCAACATCAATATCACGTTTACCGAAGTGTCTTCCGCACTCAAAGGCGACGTCGATTTGAGCGGTATTGTCGACTTCGCAGACATCCCCGCTTTCATTAGCGTCTTGCAGGGTGGTGGTTTCCAAGCTGAAGCTGATTGCGATTGCAATGGAGTTGTTGACTTTGCTGATATCCCAGTATTCATCAGCATCTTGCAAGGTGGCTAAATCCGTATTGGTTCATTGATCGCAACACGAATCTCTCGCAGGTTCGGTTGCCGAAAGAAAAAAACCCCTACTTGGTTCACGTGTTAGTGATAAACCAAGGAGGGGTTTTTCGTGTTTGCACGCAGTCCAATCGTCCCCAACGCACCATAGCTTATTCAAAACGAAAACAATCTTTGGAGTCATCGCAATCTGATTCGGCGCTAATCTGATTTAGCTTTACCTTGCTGTCAAAATCATGGCGACCACGGCGACCGCTTTACCAGTTAAGCGGCCAGATCTGGAAACGCGGGTACGTGTTTCGAACAAGGCATCGGTGAAATTATCGATTTTGGGGAATACTGACGTCCCGATAGTGTTTAAAGATCGTGAGAAGATTAGCGCGTAAATAATGCCTCAAACGAATTTCAAACGATCTGGCGTGCCCTTCTATTTTAATCAAGGCGGCGGTGCTTACATGAACAACATTTTCACTCTGACAACTGTAATTCTTTGTTGGTTGGTGTTCGCCGATCAAACTAATGCACAACAGCGACAGAGACGCGGCCGCGGCCCAGACGTCTTCAAATTTCTTGCAGATAAATACGACAAAGACAACGATGGCAAGTTGACCCGAGAAGAGTACGATCGGTCCGAAGAAAACTTCTTGCGGTTTGACACCAATAAAGACGGTGAACTAACCGCAGACGACTGGTCGAAGGGGACTGTTGGTAGACGTCGCGGCGGAAGACAAAAAAATAATAATTCGGTTGCTCCAAAGGTTGGAGATCAAGCGCCAGACTTTTCTCTGACACGTGTCGATGACGAAACTCAAACCGTTCAGCTTTCAAGTTTCGCTGGATCGAAGCCCGTTGCGTTAATGTTTGGAAGCTGCACCTGACCGCCTTTCGCAGCTTCAGTTGGTCAACTGAATAGTCTCAACAAAAAGCTTGGAAAGCAGATCCCTGTTTTCATCGTTTACACGCGTGAGGCACATGCACTTGACGGCGAACGCACAAACTTTCGCTCTACCGTGGAACAGCCGATAACAATCCAAGAGCGTCGTTCGGTTGCCAAGGAGTTCGTCACCAGCATGAAATTAAAGGTCCCGGTTTTGGTCGACGACATCGACGATTCGACGTCTGAAGCCTATGCGAGCCTTCCCGATCGACTTTACCTCATTGGCAAAGATGGGAAAATTGCGTTTGCTGGCGACAGGGGGCCTCGTGGTTTCAAAGTGGATGCACTTCAAAAAGCAATGGAAGCGGAGATAAAAAAGATCGCAACAGAGGCCGGTGCCCAGTAAAACGATTGCAAGCTTGAACTGACTATCTCGTAACAAGGCGGAAGAGCAAAGAAAATCAAACTCTCGCTATTGGTATGGCAGGAAGAAGGTAAGATAACAGTTGACAATCTGTGAACGAAACTTCACAAACCAATAGAGTAAAAGTAATTCCATGAAGAATGTTCGCTTACGAGAAAAACTGCAAAGTCTTTGCTCCTTTATTCAAATTTCTCTTGTGAGATGTTTTTGCGGTGCCGCTGTAGTTGCGATGATCTTAAGTTTCGTGTTCGCGCCGGCGTGTTGCGAGGCACAAGACTCGCATCCTGAAAAACGGCAGCCCAATGTGATCTATATTCTGGCCGACGACCTCGGGTTCGGTGATCTCAGTTGTTACGGCCAACAAAAATTTGAGACGCCGCATATCGACGCCCTTGCACGAAACGGCTTACGTTTCACTCAGCATTATTCTGGCAGCACCGTTTGTGCGCCATCGCGTTGCTCGCTGATGACAGGTTTACACACCGGACACACGCCAGTGCGTGGCAATGCGGAAGTTAAACCCGAAGGCCAAGAACCAATGCCAGCCGACACGTTCACCGTCGCCCACCTGATGCAACAGGCCGGATACCGTACGGGACTCTTCGGGAAATGGGGTTTAGGGTCACCGGGATCGGTAAGTGAGCCATTGAAGATGGGCTTCGACCGTTTCTACGGATACAACTGCCAACGCATTGCTCATAGTTATTACCCCGCATTTTTGTGGGATGATGATAAACGTGAATTACTGTTTGGGAACGTCGCCGAAGATCGAAAGGAATATGCTCCGGATCTCATCCAAACCCAAGCTTTGGAATTCATTCGTGAGAACAAAGACCGCCCGTTCTTTTGCTATTATGCAGCAATTCAACCGCATGCCGACATGGTTGCACCGGAGAATTACATGGAGAAACACCGCGGCAAGTACGGCAAGGAGACTCCTCACAATCGCAATCACTATCGTGCACAGCCTGAACCTAGGGCGGCGTTTGCGGGCATGGTCAATGTGCTCGATGACTACGTTGGCCAACTCGTTGCTGAACTGGAGAAACTTGGTATTGCCGACGACACGCTGGTCATCTTCACCTCTGACAACGGCCCCCATATAGAAGGCGGTCACGATCCGGAGTACTTTGATTCCAACGGCTACCAGAGGGGCGTCAAACGCGACTTGTACGAGGGCGGCATGCACGTGCCAATGATTGCATCATGGCCAGCAGTCATTGAAGCCGGAGGCACCTCCGACCATGTTTCGGCTTTCTGGGATTTCCTGCCCACCATGGCGGCACTGACGGGACAGAAACTGCCAAACAAGACCGATGGCGTTTCCATGTTGCCAACGCTAATGGGCCAGCCTGATCAACCTGAACACGACTATTTATATTGGGAGTTTCCAGCCAAGAAAGGACGGATTGCGATTCGCAAAGGTAAGTGGAAAGCTGTTCGTTACGACGCGTCGGTCGATCCCAATTCACCGCTGGAGCTTTACGATTTGTCCTCCGACCCGCGCGAAGAGATCAACGTTGCAACATCCCACCCTGAGACAGTCAGCGAAATGAGGATTTTGCTAAAAGATGTTCGTACGACTCCAGCCAACCCGCGCTTCGACTACATGAAGAATATGAAGCGAAAGAAAAACAAACAACGACAAAAATAGCCTTTTTTGAACCCGACCAATTTTGAAACCCAAACGCTCTCCCTAACTGTAAAAACCAATGACGCATTTAACTCGACGGGTGGCGCTGAAACTCCTGACAATTGGTACTGCAGTTGGCAGTGCAATTATCAACCTGCCTAAAGCTAATGCAAACCAAGCCAATGCAGATCAAACTGATGCTTCGTCAACAAACACAAATGGCCTGAAGGCAAATGCTAAAACTGTCTCATGGAGCCAGATGCAAGATCGCGTATTCCTCGGCGGCGACTGCTGGGCGAACCCAATGGAGGATTGGCAGGTTGTCGATGGTGCCGCCGAATGCGGTACAAGCCGTGGCAACCGAAGCGTTCATTTGCTGACACACCAATTGACCAACACCGACGGCCAGTTCCAAATGTCCGTAGTCCTCAGCCAGATTGAGTCTCGAAAATTGGATACGGGTGCTGGATTCAAGATCGGAATCCGCAGTGACATCAACGAGCATCGCAGCAACTGCTTTGCCAGAAATGGTTTGCCAGCTGGGATTGCAGACGGAAAACTTGTGCTAGGACGACAATCCAGAGCCGTCGACGGATTGGCCAACCCGAAGAACTTGACTCTCTGCCTGATCGGCAAGCCCAACACGACCAAAGGTGGAGCCTACGAATTAACGATCGTTGCATCTGGTGCCGACGGCTCAGAAGTGGGCCGCCTGAGGACCGAAGTTGCCGCCGACATGATTCTTGGTAATGTTGCCATCTTCAACAACTACGTCAAAGGAGGAAGCAAGAGAAGTCGCGGCAAGGACGATCCTCAACGGGGCAGCCGCTATCGGTTCAGCGACTGGAGCGTCTCTGGCGATGCGTTTACCGTCATCGAATCGAATCAATTTGGCCCGATCCTGTGGTCGATGTATTCGCTCTCCGACTCACGCAGCGAAGAGGGGTTCGTCATGAAGCTAAGCGCTCTCACGGGGCCGCTTG
>CALHPU010000058.1 GCA_938036435.1 uncultured Pirellulaceae bacterium
AAACCGGTCATTAGTTTGAATCGGCTACCGATCTCGAATTCAAAAACAACAGCAAAACGATCGCGACTGTGGCAATCAATTGAGCAGCCAGTTGTACGTCTTGCCAACGCGTGAAGAAAATCGTCAGGCTCAGTAGTAGCAGCAAACCGCGCATCGGAAGGCCAATTCGCTTTGAGGCATACCCAGCGATCGAGGCACTCAGCCCCCAGATCGCGACCAGAGTGATGCCGACCGTTGCGGCAATCATTACAGGCCCGGCGGCCTCGTTGTCTTTGGTCAGCATCAGCAATTCCGGCTTGAGCACAAACGCAAACGGAAGTGCAAAACCAACCAGTGCAAATCGGAACGCTGAAAACGCGGTGCGCATCACGTCACCCTTGGAGATCGCTGCGGCAGCATAGGCGGCCAACGCAACCGGCGGGGTCACCATCGACATCATGCCGAAGTAGAAGATAAACAAGTGCGCGGCAAGCGGCGGCGTATCGAGCGTATCCAACACCGACCCCACCAGAATCGCCATCAACAAATAGCAGACCGCCGACGGCAAACCCATTCCCAGAATGATTGTCGAAACCATCAGCAACAGCAGAGCGAGAATCGCGCTCTCATTGGCGAACGCTTGAATCTTGGCCGGTAGTGCCGCCCCCAATCCTGTCATATCGACGATGCCAAGGATGATTCCAACGCACGAAGCCGCGACGATCAACGCCATGCCGCCTTTGGCAGCGCCCGTAAAAGCACCGAGAATTTTCTGGAAATCAAGGCGCGTGAATTTGCTGAAAAGACTGAGGACTAGAATTCCAATCAAGCTAACACTGACCGCGCGAAAAGGAGTGAAGCCCGAAACCAACATCGCTATCAGAATCACAAACGATCCAAAAAACACGACGCCTTGATAGGCCGACGTGGGTTCGTCATCGTCAATGTCCGCCTCAGGAGCAGCACCGATGCGTTTGGCATGAAAGTGGACGGTCATGAGCAAAGCCGTGTAATACAGAATCGCTGGAATCAATGCAGCCTTGATGATCTCTACATACGTCACCGCGGGTTCCACCATCTCGAGCATCATGTAAGCGCCAGCACCCATAATTGGCGGCATCAATGCTCCGCCGGAACTGGCCGCCGCTTCGACACCGCCGGCGGATTCTGACTTAAAACCCGCACTCTTCATCAATGGAATAGTAAACGTACCGGTTGTTGCGGTATTAGCCACCGCACTGCCAGAGAGGGACCCCATCAAACCACTGCTGACGACGGCGACCTTTGCCGGACCACCTGAACTGTTTTTAAACATTCGCCGAGCAAACTTAATCACGTACGCCGTCGCACCGGTTTGCTCCAGCAATGTTCCAAACAGCACGAACAGAAACACATAAGTAAACATCACCCGCAATGCGATTCCAAACACACCGCCAGATTGCAAGAACGTCTTTTGTGCGATCTGTTGCCAATTGGCCCCTCGGTGGGGGAATAACCAATCCGGCATGCTTTGTCCATAAACCGCGTAGGCGATGAAGATCAGACATAAAATCGGCAACGTCCAACCGATCGCTCGACGAGTTGCCTCAAGGACGAGAACGAGTCCTATTCCAGCGACGACGTAGTCGACAAGCGTTTCGTTTCCGGCCCGGTCACCCAAAAGCGTGCCGTCGATCCAAAACCGTTCGAACAGTCTTTCGCTTTGCACAAAAATATAGCTGAAGACGACGACGGTGGCACAGATCAGCAACGCGTTGACGATCGTCGACGGTCGGTTGTCGGGGCAACACTTGAAAAGCGGAAGGCGAAGAAAGACCAGCACCAGTCCCAACATGCCGAACAAGGCTAGGTTGGGTTGTTGATCGAAGAGGTTGAAGTTGACCGCTGCGAGGACGAACAGAGATAACAACACCGCGAGAACGTTGTAGAGGTGGTTTGCGGGGGTTGATGGGTTGGGCATTAATGGAAATTGAAAAAGTTAAATTGTAAATTGACAATTGTAAAATGAAGATTGTAGGCAACTGTAAATACTTGGCCGAGTGGCTATTTCTTAGCGAGACTTGCCTCTGCCGTTACGACTGACTTGTCAATGATATTGCAGAGCTGGTTGGATTCGTCCAACAGAGGCTCCATTCGGTCAGTGAGAAGCATGTCGGATTTTAGAATCAGCTTAAGCCAAGTACGCGATTCTCGCAGTTCCTTTAGAGCGATCCCAAGTTTATGAATGAAGTCTTTCTTGCTCTCTGCTGCACATGCCTCGGCGTAGTTTGGCGCGGGCGAAGTACCGCTGCGAACCAATTGTCCGGCAACGTGGCGGCCCAGTCTTGTGTCTGGCAGAACTTCCATGCGCTTTCCAATGCGGGCCTTAAACTCAAGCAGTCTATCTTCCAAGTCTTCGCCACGTTGATCCAAAGGCATCCACCCACTCATTTTACGCTTTTACACCTGTCAATTTGACTTTTTCAATTCCCCCTACCTCTACTTGACGTCTCCGCTCGACCAGATCCCCGCTTCTTTATAGAACTTGATCGCCCCCGCGTGGAATGGCGTTCCCGTATCGCGTACCGCGTTCTTCGGATTGATCGCTTTACCGGCTGGATGCTTTTCGGCTATCTCGGCTCGATTCTCGTACATCAATTTCGTCAGATGATAGACAACATCCTCTTCAACATTGGCGTGAGTGATCAGGTGCATATTGCCGACATTGATGCCGGTGAGGTCTTCATCTAGGTCACTATAAGCGTCTGCTTTGACGGGGACGGGAAAGTAAAACGGATAGTCTTTAAGTTTATCTGCCGCGTCGTCTGCGATTTTGACAAAGACTACATCTTGAGAAGCACACAACTGTGTGACCGCCGGAATAGGAATCGCTCCGCCCATGAACGCTGCATCAGCTTTGCCATCGGCGATCATGTCACCAGCAGAGAAGTAGTTCCCGTTTAGCACAGTCAGATCATCATAGGAAACGCCATGGACGGACAGGAGCGGCTTAAGAAAGTAATCGAATCCGGCACCGGCGGGGCCCAACACGACGCGTTTGCCTTTTAGGTCTCCCACCGTTTGGATACCGCTGCTTTTAGTAGTAACAAACACTCCAACGTTAGGTGCCAATGTTGCGACAGCCCGGACCTCGTGCGGTTTCTTCCAAGCTCCCTCTCCCTTGGTGGCGAAGTAGGATATTGCCGCGTTAGCCATGGCAAATTCAATGTCCCCCGCTTCGAGTTTACGAATGTTCTCCTGCGTGCCTTTGGTTCCCTGAGGCGACACGACCCAGTTTAGATCTCCTTTGTTAGCGTCGACCACGTTGGCGATTGCGTTACCAACGGGCGCGAAAGCCCCTCCCGCTGGGGCCGTGCCAACGGTAACAAATTGGCGTTGGCCCGATGTCGAAGCAGCGCCGCCATTTCCAACTGCTCCATTGGGCGCTTCACACCCGACGAAAACGGCAACTAAGCTCATCGAGACGATTGCGGCAAAAGAGGGGAAGCGTTTCGAGCAATCCTTATTTATAGGAAGCATTTGGAAAGACCTTGTTCGTTTGTGGTTCGATACGTTTGTTGTGTTCCATTAACACTGTCCAAATTCTATCACGCGGCGGGTATTACTCCACTCCTCGCCACCGCTTACGCAAATTAAGTTTCTTTGCGGTAATGTTGAGCGCAGGAAAATTAAGCGGAACTTGTTTCGAGGTTTTCGGTTAGTTGAAATCGATGGTACCATAGATGCCTCGGGGCGACAAAACGCAGCCTTCAATCAGGAATCAATCGAATGAATTCTCAGCCTCCTGTTCTTACCGACCGACGAAGCTTCCTACGGGTTGTTGGAGGCGTTGGAGTAACTTTCACTTTTGCGCCGGGTCATCTGATGGCCAGGGAAGCAAGACACGTCACCGCCGGTGTACTGGTGGAGGCGTCCAACTTCGACGTATCGGGCGGCTGGAAGCTGGATACCCAACACTTCCATCAAATGGGCGGTTGCTATCTGTTAGCTCATGGCATGGGACAACCTGTCGCTAATGCTACGACAAAGGTCCACGTTCCCGAAGCTGGCACGTGGCACGTATGGGTGAGAAATCGTGATTGGTGCAAAGGAGACTGGACGTCACCCGGAAGATTCAAAGTTCTGGTTGACGGCGAACCGTTGGAGCCAATTTTCGGACAGGGCGCAGAACAATGGCATTGGGAATCCGGCGGGAAGGTGAAGATTGACAAACCGGGGAAGATTGAACTTGCATTACAAGACCTAACCGGATTCGAGGGGCGTTGTGATTGCATCTATCTCACACGCGCGGCAGATCCTGTTTTACCGAACGATGACTTGGCCGATCTTTCAGATTGGAAAGATACTCTTTCGGGCCGTGCCACACTCGACATCGAGGAATTGGCTTTTGACGTGGTGATTGTCGGCGGCGGCATGTCGGGCTGCGGTGCGGCTTTGGCATCGCGAAAAAAGGGCCTGAAGGTCGCTCTGATCCAAGACCGACCGGTTTTTGGCGGTAACGCCAGCGAGGAAATCCGGGTTCACACGCTGGGGATCCACGGTTATGGCAATGACATTCTCAAACACATCGATACAGAAACCTATCCCAATGGCGACGCCCTAGCCAAAGTTGACCAACGCAAGCGCGAGGCAACGATGGCCGCATCGGGCGTCGATCTTTTTGCAGGCCACATCGCTTGCGGACTTGAGAAAAAGGACGACAAGATCCTCAGCGTTGAAGCACGCAATGTGAGGACAGGTATCATCACGCGGTTTTCCGCTCCGACGTTTATTGATGCAACCGGTGATGGTTGGCTTGGATATTGGGCCGGCGCGGAATTTCGCACCGGGCGCGAGGCCCATACTGAGTTTGACGAAAAATGGGAGAAGCATGGTGATCTGTGGAGTCCTGAAAAACCCGACCAGCGCGTGATGGGTACGTCAGTTTTGTGGAATGCCGAGCAATCCACCGAGCGCGAGGCGTTTCCCGAAGTGCCATGGGCGAAGCCGGTTGCAAAAGATCACGCCGCGACCGCCGGTGAATGGTATTGGGAGTATTCGAACAATGATTTAGATCAAATCGAAGACGCGGAGCAAATTCGCGATCATGTTTTGCGAGCGATCTATGGTTCGTTCGCCAATGCAAAGGAGGACCCCAAGAATGCGACATGGCGATTGAAATGGGTGTCCTATATCGGTGGTAAACGTGAGTCTCGTCGCATTGTCGGGGACCACATCTATTCGATGAAGGACGCAGCCGAACGACGAGAGTTCGAGGATTCGGTGGTCGTAGAACGCCGCGCGATCGATTCCCATTACCAACGAAAGCAAACCGGCGAACCAGTCGATTTTCTTTCAGAGGCATTATTCTACAAGACAAACGGCGATTACTTCATTCCTTTCCGCTCGCTTTATTCGAAAGACATCGGCAACCTGATGATGGCAGGACGTTGTTTTAGTTGCACTCACATTGGGCTTGCCGGCCCGCGCGTGATGAACACATGTGCTCAAATGGGCATCGCGACAGGTTACGCGGCGTACCTTTGTAAGCAACACGATGCAGAACCACGCGCAGTCGGTGCAAGGTATATTTCGCAGCTGCGTGACTTGATAGGTTTTGGAGAAAACGAGCTCATTGGCAATCCGCCGCAGGAGAGAAAGCACAAGAAAAACAAGAAGAAAAAGCAGAAGAAGACTCACTGATGCGGCACATTGTTAATTTCGGGTTACTGTTTGCTTTTATCGCACTGGCGATAACCGGCCTGATGTCGTTCGTTTTGCCGTTTTCAACAACGACCACGCGCGTACACATTGTTGCTGGAATATCGATGGTCCTGCTGGTTGTTCTGCATATTGCCGGACGTCTGCCGTACTTTCGTTCACAAATCTCCAAGGACAAAAAGTCTCCGCTGTCTCTTGGGCGCCTGGTTGCCGTCATTGGCGTCGCGGCGGTCGTCGTAGCAACAGCGATGTTTGCGCTTCCTCCGGCTTCATGGTTGATGGATCAGACCTACGAAGCTCGCAACAGCGCCCAGATCGTAAGGTCGTCGTCGTTGACGGGCGTCAAACGCACCGACGCGCAGTCAAAACTGATCGTGCGTCAATCCAACATTTCATCTGCGCGGCCATTGTCTGTTCATTTAAGTTTTCGCGATGGCGTTTTACCGTTGCCACACATTGCGGTGTGGGCCGAGACTACCAACGGGACGATGATTGAGACATTGTATCTTGATGAAAGTCTGGCATTCGTCGAAAAGGTGGACTGGAACGGGTCGTTGATTCGGCGCGACCATATTCTGCCAATTTGGAGAAATCGGTATACGCTGATATCGGGGGTCGATGGTGGCGGCAAAGCGGACGCCACCACTGGAGCAACGGACACACACAGCTTTGCTCTTGATCCCTATCTGAGCGCAGGTGAGGGAAAGAAATTTGTTGTCTGCGTCGAGATCAATGCGCCTGCCGATGTTGACAAAAGGTGGCAGGATTCTGATTTGGGGCAACCGTCACTGCTGTATACGGCGCTGGTAAAAGTAGATGCTGATCAGCGCTATCGGATTCTTGATTTGACGGCTTATGGAAATCCGGGGCAAGGAGAGTTGAGATACGATTTGGAATCGGTATCGACGGCGAAGGGACTTGTGGATCTATTGTTGGTCAAGCTAGAGGATGCTGCCGGGCGCTGATTGCAGAGGCAACTTAAGTTACACTCTGGTCCCCGGTACGGTTGGAGCCACGCTGAATCATTTGCAATCCACGCTTTCCCCTATTTTTCTGTGTCCCAACGATTCGACTATTTTACCTCTTGGATCGCCACACGTCGTTGGTTGACGGTCGCAATTATCTCGATCATCTCCGCCGGAGCAATTGTTGGCCACATCAGCCCAGAACCGGTGCGGAAATACTTCACCGAAGGCGATGAGACAGCTGAAGGCGCCCAAGAGCCGCTGGATCTCATAGATCTAGAGGCCGCCAATCCGGGCGACGGACAAGAGGTGGATCGGCTCAAGTTCCTATCCGACGCGATCCTGATCGTGGAAACCGAAGATGCGTTTTCGCCACGAGGAGCCGAAGCGCTGCGACATATTGAGCAACAACTGGAGGCTAAGGACTTCATTAAAAGCGTCCAGTGGATGGACGAGATACCGACGATGAACATTTTTGGTCTGCCGGAACCACTGCTTCCGCAAAAGCAGGCCTCACAGCACAAGTTCGACGCCGCTCGCGCCAAAGCTTTGAAGAATCCGTTCATCAAAGGCATCATGATGTCGGAGGATCTAAAGACGCTCATCTTTTTGGTCAACTACGACCGGCTGTTTATGGAAAGCGACGAACAAGCGATCTCCGGTTTGAGAAACGCCGCCGAAGAAGCAGCCGCCGCTTTCCCCGACGTGAAGATGGAATTCTCCGTTACAGGGGGCACGCCGATGTGGCTGACTGCGATGAAATCGCATGACGCAAACCAATTCTGGTTTCAAGCGATCGGCTACGGCATGATTGCCTTGATGAGCCTGATTCTGTTTCGAGGATTCACATCTGTTTTGATTGTTTCCTTGGCACCAATCATGGGCGTGTTCTGGACGATAGGCTATTGCAATTTCCTGGGGTACGAGAACAACCCGTTTATGGAAGTGATCCTGCCGATTCTTGTAAGTTTGGTTGGCCTCACCGATGGGGTTCACCTGATGGTCACCACTCGTAAGCTTCGCGCTATCGGCCTGTCCACATTAGAAGCGTCCAGAACCGCCCTTTCTCAAGTTGGTCTAGCCTGCGCGTTGACCTCCCTGACGACGGCGATTGGTTTTGGATCTCTGGTGCTGGCTAACCACGAATTTATCCAGCAGTTCGGCGTAGCTTGTGTGATCGGTGTGGTTCTGTGTTTTGTCGCTGTCGTCACCGTCATCCCACTGGCCTGTAGTTCGCGTCTGGGAAAGAACATCCACGTCGGAATCGAAAAAAGCCTTGTCGATCAAAACCTTGACCGCATCAGTCATGTTGTCCTGTGGGTGTTGCCTCGCAAGAAATGGGTCAGCGTGACCGCTATTGTTGCTACCGTATTGTTGGTCGGCATTTCGCTGACACTGAGGCCTGACGAACGCATTTCCAACAGCATGCCTGCCTCGAGCGAGGCCGCGATGGCGTTTGCGAAACTTGACAGAACGCTTGGCGGACTAGAGCAATCAAAAGTGGTGATCGCTTGGGACCGTGAAAAAACTGGTGACCAAGATCCTCGCAGCAGCGACGAAATAACGGCGGAGCGTGTGGCCGTGGTCAAGGCAGCCAACGATCTCCTGCGAAAAGAGCCGCTAATTGGGTACCCGCTGTCAATTGTAGAAATGATCAATTCGATGCCCGGCCAAGGTGACACCGTCGCACGCAGTTCGTTACTGGAGTTGCTGCCGCCAACCTTGAAACAGACATTCTACCGACCTTATCAGCGGCAAGCCGAAATTACGTTTCGCGTACAAGACTTGGGAATTTCTCGATACGGTCCGGTGTTCCAACGGATTGAAGCGGGGCTGTTAGAAATTGAGAAACGCAATCCGAATTATCGGCTGTACTTAACTGGACCCGCGATCTATCGGTGGAAGGACCTTTACCAGATCGTTGTCGATTTGGCGGCGAGTTTGGGGACGGCCACGGTAATCATTTTCGTCGTGTTGTCGTTGGTGTACCGGTCACTGCGAATTGGGTTGATTTCGCTTGTGCCAAATCTGTTCCCGCTGGCGGTCGCTGGTGGCTACCTCGTGTTCACCGGCCAAGCACTTGAGATCGTGACCGTCTGCGCATTTACGGTGTGCCTTGGCATCGCGGTGGACGACACCATTCACTTTCTTACGCGTTACGAGGAAGAACGAGGCCTGCACGGAAATACTTCAGAAGCGATCACCAACGCATTTTCATCAGTAGGAACCGCGTTGATCATGACAACCATTGTGCTGGTCACTGGATTCTCTACTGTGCTGTTCAGTGACTCGAGAGATCACTTCATGTTTGCGTCGATGGGGGCGATCACGCTGACCGCAGCACTGTTCGCCGATCTAGTCTTCTTGCCGGGCCTCTTGGCATACTTTATCCCGCAACCGGATAAGGACGCTGGTAAAGGCTAACGGACAAGCGATCCGGAATGTCTTCGCAATCGGTACAGATTGCCATTTTCTTTCATTTCCAGCGTGCTTGCAGGACATGCTGGCGTCCGCAAGGCTCACCGAGTCCGTACAACCGAAACGATAAGATAGGTATCGATTTGGTCTTGTGTAACCATTCCGCTCTAAATGTCACTGAGTCCTATCATGCCTACTAATTCAAAACGCAAGTTTTCCAAACGTCGGTCAATACGAAGAACACTTTTTAGAGCGGCAGGTATTCCGGTATCCGCAGGCCTTGTTGCTGTGATGACGATTTGGGCGACCAGTTCGCCATTTTCGCCGCCGAGCCAACGGTCGGATGTTGAGAAGCCTCTCGAACCAGTTTTGATACTTCAAAAAGTTCAAAAGTTGTTCGACGTGTCTGAATCTGTTTTGCCATCGACAACGGTTGAGCATGCAGGCTTAGACCCCGAGTATCAGCAAGAAGTGGCTTTGTTAGAAGAAACCAACGACATCTCTGAGCAGTCCGAAACCGATGAACAGTCCGAAACCGATCAGCAGTCACGCCTAGAGCAAGAATATGCCCTTCAACAAGAAGACCGTTCTGCATGGCTTAGCTTTCGCAGACAGGACTCGCTTTTGATGACCAGACCGACACCTAGAGCGTTAGAGCTGCCGTTGAAGCAAGATTTGGCGATGGACACGGCACAGCTACCGGAAGTTCACGTTGCTACTGTCGAGTCTAACCCTGAACCACCCCAGACCGTCGAGCGTCAGCTAGAGTCGCTACCTCAGTTGCCGGCTGAATTAGCCGTGTCTAAAGTCGAGCGCTCGATCGAGGAACAGAGGGAGGAACCGGTATCAGCGCTGCGCGAGATGCCGCCCGCCCGTATCGCCAATCTTCCAGTGCTTCCGTACGTCAGTCCTTTTGGCAACGCGGAATCGAGCAGCAGCAACCCGGCCTCCGCCATTACGCTGCCTCGGAAGACTTCTTGGGAAACAGGTCGGTATTGATTTCCCGAGACCGTTTGTCGTCATGCAATCGGTTCTTGAGTTACCTCTAGCGAATAGAATTGCCTGCAACCGGAGGGTGAACGACTCGGAGAGTCGTTTTACGTAACTCGTCTCTCCGAGACGAGACCGACCGTAGGTCGGGCAAATCTTGATACGCAGAAGCAAAAAAGGCCGCGTTTTCAATCAATGAAAACGCGGCTCAAATTTTTTCTATCCTCTTCCAAAACAGTCATCTACCGTTTGGCTGTCGCTTCTGCCGGTATCAAACCTATGCAGCTACGGTGAGAGTTGGAACAGGCGACGGCTCGCGGATTTGATCAAGGAATTCTTCAAAGATCCGACCGTCGAGCGCCGACGCGGCTTCGTTTTCTGGATGGAATTGAGTTCCCACAGCCAACCAAGATTCGCAACAGCTTTCAATCGCTTCGATAACTCCATCCGGGCAGGTTGCAGTAACGCGGAAGCCCGGAGCAACTTCGTCGATAGCCATGTGGTGTCGACTACTGACGCGGATCTCACCATCTCCGTAGACGCGCTCCATCATTGAATCTGGAACTACCTCTAAGGAGTGACGATGTCCCGAATCCTGAGGATCACGGTGAGGAATCGCTGTCGGAACGTCTTCTGGCAGGTGCAAGAACAGGTTTCCACCCATTGTCACATTGAGCAACTGAAAGCCAACACCGATGCCCAACACAGGCAGTTTAATGTCAGCGATCAAGTGCATTAGTTTGCGATCGAAAGATTCGCGTCGTTTGTCCATCGGACGGACCGAAGGATGTAGCATGAATCCGTCTCGACGTGGATCGAGATCGCCACCACCGACGAGTACAAATCCATCAAGTGTATTTAGCAAGGCCTGAATGTCGTCCTCACACTCCATAGGAGGAACGATTACGGGAATTCCACCCGCTCGAATAATGCTGTCGTAGTATCCAGATGTGATTACCGAAAGTGCTGGTTGATTTCCCTGAGCTGGACGGTAATCTGCGTTAACTCCGATTAGCGGCTTGCGTTGCATGACTTAAACTCCCTGTTTCTTATTGAGGAGACTCATCGTGAGTCCTAAAGTGAGATCAATGAAAATGAGTCGCTCACTTTCATCGAAAAAATGTTCGAACCAAGCTGGGGAAAACAACACAAACAATAGGTTCTATGCCCGCTGCAAAAAAACACTTCACCATTTGGCATCTGAAGTCGTTCTTTTTGTTGCGGGCACATCCAATTATGAGTGACCGAATAAGAGATGAAATTGGCAAGTTTTCGATTGTCAAACCTGACAACATTTCATACTCGCAATTCCGCCTGACTCTCCTGTTGAATCTGCTCCGTGCCTCTTGCGACCGATTTCACTAATGATTGTGAATTTGGTTACAAGCTCAGTTCATGAGGCGTATTCTGTCTTAGGAAGTCACAAGGTCAACGACCGTTTGATATCTTTGAATCGCTGCCGCCCTAGCCCAAGATGTTGTGCAAGCACCGCTAGCAAGCCGTTGTCTGCCGGCGCAGATCAGCCTGAAAATGGCCGAACGAGCAGCACGATCTCACACGCACGAGCTGGAAAGAGAGCATGCCCCCATTGCCGAAAAATAAACATTATTGACCTTCAGGTGTTCCTACAGCAACTTTAACTCACATGAAAAATTCACCGCTCACCAACGAATGCCCCTACTGCAGCCAAACGATGCGGGTCAGCCAGTGCACTTCCGACGCGTGTTCGGTCAAGGTTGAGGGCGATTTCCCTTCGATTCCGCTGAGTAATTTGCCGACGACTCACCAGCGGTTTATCGAGATGTTTGTGTTGGCCAGTGGGAATCTGAAAGAGATCGCCACCCATGCGGGCGTTTCCTACCCAACGGTTCGTAGCCGTCTGGATAAAGTCATTGCCGCTGCTGCAACGGATCAAAGACGCCGGCGGCAATAACAGCTCGGGCGTTGATGAAATGTTAGCGGCATGCAAGACCGCAACGTCCAGCGAATACTTCGTCCATCTAATGTGCCTGAACATTCACTGCCTGAGTTTCCTTGGCTGACGCGCGCTGAGTGCACAGTGCGTGTCCGGCTAACCGGGATGGGATTGCGCTCGTTGTGCAACTCCATCTTTTCAGGTTATTCTCGAATCCAAATGTCGGGTTTCACACGGGAATTTCTATTATTCGAGAATAAACGGCCTTCTTGCTTAGATTCAAGACCAAATCGTGAACGGTTCCAAACTGCATTCGAGCAAGGCGTCGTCGCAATCTCTAAAGATATAGAGACCAAAGACATGACCAGTAAATCTGCCGGTTCCGTTTGTAGGGTGTAGGGGAGAAGGCGGAACGCGTAGGTTCTGTCGGTTGAACCGCTGCTGCCGGGAAAATTTTACGGTTCAATCAGTTGTACTTTACTTGATCAAAAAATGCCCTCGCCAATCTAAATCGAATCTTAACCTGAGCTTACATGCAATCGATACTGCCAAAGTCTCCAGTACCTTGAACGCGATAGGAATTATTGTGCGATCAAGATCAATGGATTCTTATCAACAAACTGCGGGGATGGGTCACGCGAAGTCTCGCGCGAGTAGCTACCCGCCTGAGAAAAGGATTTCGACATGATTTACAAGATCGTATTTTCGGCTGTTCTGACGATCGCTTTAACGGCGACAGCAGCTTGGGCGCAGTGCGACACCGGCTGTGGCATTGATGGCTGCAGTGAGGTTGCTGACTACAGTGACGGATGCGATGGTGACGCAGGAGCTTGCCTTGGTCAAGACTACTTCACCGCAGACGCTGGATGTGGAGGCGGTTGTGGAGGCGGTTGCGGAGGTGAAGCATACACGCGCTTTTATGGCGGACTGAACTTCCTTGAAACTAGCGGCCTCGACTTCCAGACGGGCTGGGGCGCCGGTTTGGCAATGGGTCGACGCAAAGGAAATCGTCGCTATGAAGTGGAGTTGAGTTACCGCGATAACGACTTTGAAGCCGGTGGCTTCGACATAGGAGGCGTCTCACAAGTCTCGAACATGTACAACGTGTTATTTGATATCAATAGGCTCAGTTTCTTAGGTTCTCAAGTCTACGCTGGTGGTGGCATCGGACTTACCTACGCAAGAGCTGACGTCTTAGGGTTAGCAGTCTCTGACACCGACTTCTCCTATCAGGTGATTGCTGGCCTATCGAAGAAACTGAGAAACGGTGCCCGCGGATTTGCAGAGTACAGGTATCTTTCAAGTGAACTCGATTTTCCGGGAGGCGAATTCGATTTCAACAATCACGACATCTTCTTTGGGATAGAACTGAACCGCTAGGATTCGCGGCGGACGGATTGATTTTCCGTATCTAGATCAATCTTCTGATGCAAATCCCGACGGTCAAAACTTGGTCGCGTTCTGTCTACCGCAAACGCGGAGACGGGCCGCGACTAGGTTGTCGTTGGCATTGGAAACGTCATTCAATCTGGCGGACTTTGAGCTCTTGCCATTTCAGCGCGAAGAATCCGTCGATGTCGTTAGAAGTTACTAGCGCGTATTTCAAAACCGTAGCTAAGCTCGCCAGAGCGTGGTGAGTCGAAGCACTCCTTTGGAAAAGCCCGCTGCCTGGTGACGGGCTGCTACGGCAAAGCCAGTTTTTTGTTGATGGTCAGGAGCTGGATACGTTGGTGCCGGGGGAAGCCTTCACCATCAACGACCGAGATGTGACCTTCGACCACCGGCATGTGATCCTCTCCGGATCGTTTGACAATGGAGACCCGCTCTACTTCCGACTAAACGCTTTTCTTTATATAGACAGATACTATTTTGATCCAAACGCGACGCTGACGGTGACGCTTGTTTCGCCAGTCGTCCTAGGTGACGTCAATCTGGATGGCCTCGTTACCTTTGCCGACATCCCTTCGTTCATTGCAGTTCTACAATCTGGAGAGTTTCAAGCGGAAGCTGATTGTAATCAGGATGATATTGTCAACTTTGCCGACATCCACGCGTTTATTCAAATTTTGTTGGCCAGCTAGTGCAGCTTGACAGCTGAAATTTAGGGTTGCAAGTTACGTAGCTCGACTCTCCGAGTCGATTTTTCACGCCTCGGAGAGGCGTGCCACTTTCGAAGCAATCCTAAAACCAAGTCGTAACACTGCACTAGTGCCTCATCAAAGCTTTACCTCACGATGCATGACCCGTTTGACGATTAGCCGGCAGGCGTCGGTGATTAATGCTGTGTAGGAAACGCGGACGCCTTCCAGCTCGCCGTTAAACTCCTATTTCTTAGCTTTGACAGAGCGCTGAAACGCTGAAACGGCATGAAGGTTTGCAAACTGGATTAGGACAGTTAAAATGTGGTCTCCTCTAAAACACTGACTTCCCTCCAATGGGCTGAGACATGAATCAAGCGCTACGAGTATCTTCGCGTTCGTTAGTCAGTTGCTTCGCGGCTTGGCTCAGCTTATCGGCTTTCTTGATCTCACCCGTGATGGCTCAGGACAACGGTCCGGGCGCCGGCGAAGAGGCAGCTATTGCGATCCACCTGCCTATTGTTGATCTCCCCGGTAAGCCGAAGCGCGACATCGCTGCTCCCGAGAAAACCCCCACTGCCCGTATCCACATCGTCATCGATGGCACCTCGCCTGCCGAAACGATCGCCGCCGCTGCCGGAGCCGAGTCCTTTAAAGTTCCCCACTACTCGCCCAACTCGATCATTCTCACCCTAGCGAGTGCCGCAGATGCCACTGCCGAACTTGCCCGCATCTCTGCCCTCCCGGGCGTAACGTCTGCCCGCCAACTTCAAGCCCAACAAAGATCCCGTAAGCTGATTCCCGCCGACCCGCTTTTCTTGTGGACGTCCTCCAACACCAGCTACCAGTGGCACCTCCACAACACCGGCCAAAACAACTCGGTCGTTGCACTCGACGTGAACATCCTCGAAGCTTGGGATACTTTCCTCGGCAACGGCATCACCGTCTCAGTCGTCGATGATGGCATTCAAGTCGCCCACGAAGACCTCGCCGCCAATGTCAATTCCGCCATCGATCACGACTGGAATGACAACTCTCCCAACGACCCAACCCCACCGCTCACTGCAACAGACGGTGTCTTCGACGACCACGGTACCAGCTGCGCAGGCGTCATTGCGGCAGTTGCCAACAATAACCTTGGCGGCAGTGGAGCTGCCCCCGAAGCGTCTCTTGTCGGCCTCCGCATTCTCGGCGGTGAGGTCGCCGCAGATGAGGAAGCCGCAGCCCTCGCCTGGCGCACCGACATCATCGACATTAGTAACAACAGCTGGGGCGCACCCGATGACGGAGAGAATCTCAGCATCGCCGACCCGCTGGTCATCGCCGCCCTTGGCAACAGCGTGAGCAATGGCCGTGGTGGCAAAGGCACCATCTACGTTTGGAGCGCCGGAAATGGCGCCGCCGCCCAAGACTATGCCAATTTCGATGGCTTTATTAACCAACCCGAAACCATTGGCGTCGGTTCCATTAACTTTCAAGGCACCACCAGCTTCTACTCCGAGCCTGGGGCGTGCGTGGTCATCTCCGCACCCTCAGACAATGACGACAACCAACCTGGGATCACCACCACAACCCTCTCCTCAAACGGGAACTACACCAACACCTTCGGCGGCACCTCCTCCGCGGCTCCACTGGTCTCCGGTGTCCTCGCTTTAGTGCTGGAAGCCAACCCCAACCTTGGTTGGCGAGATGTCCAAGAAATCCTCATCAGCTCTGCGCGTCAAGTCGATGCTTCGAACGCGGAATGGATCCAAAACGGAGCCGGATTCAATTTTCACCATAGCTATGGAGCGGGCATGATCGATGCCGGGGCCGCTATCGCCGCTGCCCAATCGCACACCAACCTTGGCCCGCGCGAGCTGATCAACGTCGCTTCCCCCACTATCAACCAAGCCATCCCCGACAGTAACACTACCGGTATCACTCACACGTTCGAGGTCACTTCTGACCTCCGTGCTGAACACGTCGTCCTTACCGCCGATATCGACCACACCTATCGGGGTGATGTGCGCATTTCTCTCACCTCCCCGGATGGCACCGAGAGCATCCTCGCCGCGACCAGTAACAGCAGCGAGTCCACCGGATATCCTAACTATCCTTTTCTCTCGGTTCGTCACTGGGGCGAAAATCCTAAGGGCACTTGGACTCTTAAGATTTCCGACACTGTGTCAGGCGATACCGGCACCCTCAACAGCGCTACGCTACAAATTCATGGTAGCCAGTTTGCTTCGCCGGTCCTCTTGGGCGACTCCAATCTTGATGGCATCGTGAACTTTGCTGACATCCCTGCGTTTATCGCGATACTGCAAGCTGGAACATTTCAGGCTCAATCCGATTGTGACCAGAATGGCGTTGTGAACTTTGCCGACATCCCTGCGTTTATTGCAATTCTGTCCAGCTAGGCCGTCGAGAACGGATTAAAAGCCGGCACCACAGCTGATACTACTAACTGCGGCTCCGCGTCTCTGCGCGCGGAAAACTTTTTAGCCTCGCGCAGAGACGCTGTGACCGCAGAGGAAATGCTCGTTTGGATGCTGTCTCTAGTCGCCTGAATTGCTTCCGCGCCATCCGGCGCCGGCTGACTATTCGTCGAGACTGCCCAAATAGGCTTCGGCAACATTTAGGTGGTTGGACATCTTTTCCGCATCCATTTTTTTGGCCATGCTGCACATCATCGCCCACCGCGGATTCTTTGCCAGATCATCGCTGTGGTTCGAAACCCAACGCCAATATAGTCCGTCCCAGATTTCGCTCCAGCGGCCCGGCTTGTAGTGGCTCATCTTGCGGATGTAGGCCGAACCAGAAAAATACGGCTTGGTTGTGATCAATCCTCCGTCCGCATGTTGGCTCATCGCATAAGCGTTGGGCACCATCACCCAGTCATAGCTATCGATAAACATCTCCATGAACCAGCGGTAAATTTCATCAGGGTCGAACTCACACAAGAACATGAACCCTCCCAGCACCATCAACCGCTCGATATGGTGGCAGTACCCCGTGTCCAAGATCCGACCGATTGTATCGTCAATCGGATCAATGCCCGTCGTACCGTCGTAGAAGGAGGCTGGAATAGCGCGATGGTGTTGCCAGTGGTTGGTTGTCCGCATCTCGACGCCAAGGTCCTCATAAGTGGCTCGAATAAACTCACGCCAGCCAATGATCTGACGCAAGAAACCTTCCAAGGACGCCAGCGGCACGTCGTGCTTACCTGCGTAAGCGACTGTTTCCTGGACGATCTGGTCCGGCGTTAGCAGACCAGTGTTGAGCATCGGAGTCAGAACGCTGTGCCAGAGCCATGATTCGCCCTGGACAATTGCGTCTTCGTATGGACCGAAATTGTCAAAGCGCTTGCTCAGGAATTGCTTCAACCAACGTTTGGCGGCGGCATGAGATGTCGGGTAGTGCAACGTGTCGAGATTTCCCGGACTGTCAGGGAATGTGTCTTCCACATACTGCCGCGCTTCATCATCGATCGCATCGTGTTTGACTTTGGTGATTGCTGGAATCTCGTCCAGCATTTTCTTAGGAACCTTTTTGCGATTCTCAGCATCGAAACTCCACTTGCCGCCTTCAGGTTGCCCGTCAGCATCAACAAGAATCCCCAACCGCTTTCTTTGAAACTTATAAAAGTCTGCCATGAACCAGCGTTTCTTGCCGGAACGATAGTCTTGATTCTCTACGGCTGTGTTAATGAACTGCGGCGTAGGCAGAATCTCAAGCTGCAAGTCCAACTGGTCGCAGAATCGCTCAAGACGTTTGCTGAGCATGAAATCCGTTGGATCGGCGACGATGACTCGTTGTGGGGTCGATGTCATTGTCCTCTTGATATGCTTCAGTTGCCGCAGCAGGAATTTCGGCTGTGGATCGTAATCTACGTAGAGCGTCTCCAACCCCTTGCCTTGGAGGTGCTCTTGATAGCGCTTCATCGTCGCACGATGCAGCCACAATTTCTGTTTGTGAAAATTGGCGGGGTAGCTAGTGTCGCCAAAAAACAGGCTCTCTTCAATGATGACGACACGACTTGGCCGCTGGTCTAAGCCCGGGTGGCTGAGGAATAGTTGGTGCGGAAATACGAGCAGATTCAAGGTTTTGGCGGGTGATGGGGGTGTTGGCGGCGATGGCTGCGTTGATCTTCGCAATGCGGTAACGCTTTAACCTTTCCGCAAAACACACTCCATGTTAACCGTTGTGGCGGACTCTGCCTAATTCATTGCCACCGCATCGCTGCTTGGATCGTATCGGTCGAACAACCGGACCAACAAGCAAATAATCCCAGTTGCGATGCCCAAGACAAGCGCCGTGCATCCTCCCACCAGCAGCGTCGTTGCAACAGTCGCTGGCGACACACTTCCAAAAACGAATACGTTTTCTGCTAAATACTTACAAGCAAGCGCCCATAAAAACACTAATGCTGCTCCTGCTCCCCAAGTGAGCCCTTTTCCGGTGAAAGTCAAAATAGTTCTCAAGAACACATCGACTCCTTCTTTGTTGCGGCGGTAGGGGTACAACATGAAGATCAGGTTCTCGAATGACATAATCAACAAATTCATGGGAATAAACGCAAGCCAACAAACCAACAAACATCCGGCTGAGGCGACACCAAACATCCCGCTGATAAGAAAAACAATGGCTTGAAATACAGAACACATTGTCACCGGCACGACTAACTGCCCTAACACAATATTCATTGGAGAGATTGGAAGAGTCTTAAGAACCGAAAGACGATCGACATCGCGTCGAAAGTCCAGCATCAATGCCGCCGGCAAAAGTAAATAGGAGTAAAACGCAACACTTGCAATAAGAAACAGTGGTGATGCACCAGTGCGTGTATTTGAGAAAAGCGGAATACAACACAAGATCACTGGCAGAAGAAAACTAAAAAAGATCGATGAACGATAGTGCCAAGCACCCAAGAATTGACGCCATGCAATCGAACCGACCCCGCCCAAGCGATACGGAACCGAAACAACACGATTCTTCGCGTTCGAGAATGTGGTTTTCGCAGACGCCGACGATCGAGCACGCCTTAGCATCTGTCGTTCCAGCTGTTGGCGATTACCGACCATCCATCGATCAGCGTTCAACGCCGCCCAGAACGACCCGGCGGTCAAAGCAAACCCTGAGAGCATGTTCGTAGCGAGCGTCATGTCGAGTGATTTTGTCAGCATGATATCGCTGAAGAATCTAAACGGCCCGGCAACCACGGCACCGATTCCAGAGTGTGTTAGTTCACCAGCGGCATAGGCGATCGCCAGCAAGAATTTCCAAGCGGCAGGGCTGGCGAGCATTTCCGCCGCATCCGGTTGACCGGCCACTTTTGCGCAACAAATCACCAGAACCGAAGCAATTCCGACGCCAGCGAGAATGCGGGCAACCAAACTCGCACGTTTTCCGCCACCATAGATCACCACCTCGATGACCGTTTTTGCAAATTCGCAGAACGCAAGTCCTAGCATGCAACCAACGAAACCCACAATTAAATAGTTGAGGTCTGGAATCATGACCAGAACAAAACAAGCGGCTTTTAACAACACTGAGTAACCTGTCGTCAGCAATCGATAGCTGACCAGCTCTCGGCGCTCGATCGGAGCCGACTGAAGCAATTGCTTTTCACAAGGCGTCCACTCGAACGGCTCGACCGGTTTGCGAAAGATCACTTTAGCAACCTGCCAAAGGGTAAACCCCATCATGCCAAGCGCAATCCGCTCGGAGAGCAACGATGGATCCGCTGGCTGACGCAGAAACACGCTGGCAAGAATCTGAGATAGCCAGACAAAAGCCAATCCGAAAGCAATAAGCGTCACAAGCCATCGCTTGGGTGCGAATAAACGCGATCCGATACCTTTCATCTTCGCAGCAGCGCGGTGCCACAGCAGACGATGCAATGCAGGATGGGTAATTCGAGAGTTCATATAAGTATCCGCGTGGAGACCGCTGGACCTGTTGCTGGCAAGGGAGCCAAACTAGTTGAGAGCGCTAAAGTAAATTTCTTCAAGTGACCGTTGAGGCGAATTTGACGCCCCCTCAAAGGGAGTATTTCCGAACCGAAGCTTCAATTGCTCTAGCGTGCCGTAAAACTTGTTACGACCTTCATCAAGAATCAAGATATCACTGCAGATGTCTTCTACCATCGCCAACAAGTGAGAGCTGATAATGACTGCGACGCCAGTTTCTGCTTGGCGAGTAACGCTCTGTTTGAGCATGCGAATACCGTAAGGATCAAGTCCCGTCATCGGCTCGTCCAACAACATGGCTTTTGGCGATTGAAGCCATGCACAGCAGATCGCAAGTTTTTGCCGCATCCCACGCGAAAGATCTTTGGCCGGACTATCGCGTTTTGACTCAAGTTCGAAGTCCGAGAGTAATTCTGCAATCCGAGCTCCCGGAGATTGAATCTGGTAGACACTGGCAACGAATTGCAGATGCTGCTCTACAGTCAAATCGTGGAACAACTCTGGATCATCAGGCACGTATGCCGTGCGATATTTCGCATCGACTGGATTATCTGCGACGTCAAATCCATCAATCTCAATCGTCCCGCCACTGATTGAAAGGATACCGGCGATCGACTTCAGGGTAGACGTCTTTCCGGCACCATTGCGTCCCACCAACCCAAGCACTTGCCCCGGTTGCACTTCCATGGAAAGCTGAGAAACGGCAATGGCAACACCCGAGTTACCTTCATAGCACTTTGAAAATTGATTTAACGAAATCAAGAGAGCGTCCTGTCTTTTAAATAAATTCGCCGCGCGCGACCGTGGATGCGATGCCAGCGCGTGTGTAAATGGCAGTTGAAAGAACATAGGTCAGCGGCAATGCGAAGGCGGACACTACCGTGAATTCTGATTGAAAAACCGCACCGCTATGAACGCAGGTTCACATTACAAGTTAAAAGGTAGGGCTATTAAGGTTTGTAGCGAATGGAACTTTAAACTTTGCTTTTTCTATAGATTGCTCACATCGTTTTGGTAGAAGCGTTTAATTCGATTTTTATCATTCAAAAACCGATTCAACACTCACGATCGATAGACCTTAGCAAAAAACACTCATTGTTAAGAAAATTAATCTTAATTGTTCAGCACCAAGACAAAGCATGTGCTTGCGTTCGTCGAAATCTCTTGCATGGATGGCTGCAATCAACCACGACGCAATGGCTTTCGCCTACAGTCCGATGCTGATGCACCAGTTAGCACCTCAAGCGAAGGCCAAATAACTAGATACGGAGATTAAGTTCATGAGTCGCTTAACGACACAAATTAAACTTGCACTCGGCGTTGCCGGGGCAATCTTGGTTGGCAATACAGCCAGCGCCCAAGAGTATTTCGATTATTACCCAGAGCAAGCCTACCAACAGCCAGTCGAAGCTGCACCAGCAGAAGACGCGGGGCCATGGTCTTTGTTCAAGAACGAGAACTTTACTATCGGCGGATGGTTCCAAGGTGGTTACCACAGCGAGAGTAACGATCTGTTCAACAACCAACCTGACAATTTCAACCTTCACCAAGCTTACTTCTACGCTGAGAAGGTAGCCGAGTCTAGAGACGGACGACTTGGGTATGGTTTCCGCGTTGATGGTATTTACGGAATTGATGCTGGCGATACTCAGTCGTTCGGTAACAACTTCGGAACATTTGACTTCGCTGATTCGTTCAACCGCGGTGGCGGAAATGGCTGGGCCATTCCACAGCTGTATGGTGAAGTTGCAGGTGAAGACTGGTCGGTTAAGATTGGTCACTTCTACACGCTAGTGGGTTACGAAGTAGTGACAGCTCCTGACAACTTCTTCTACTCTCACGCAATCACGCAGTACAACAGTGAGCCCTTCACTCACACCGGTGCTGTCGGTACGTTCAACGTAAGCGATGACACGACCATCTACGCAGGTTGGACTGCTGGTTGGGATACAGGCTTTGACCAATTTGGCAGCGGAAGCAACTTCCTTGGTGGTTTCAGCACATCTCTTTCTGACCGAACAGTATTGACTTACATCACCACCATTGGAGACTTCGGTGCCCGCGGATCAGATGCATACGGCCACAGTGTTGTGTTCGACACTGCTGTAACTGATCGCTTTAACTGGGTTGTTCAGTCAGACTTGCTACGAGTTGACTCTACAGGTGAAGACAACGTTGGTATCAACCAGTACTTCCTGTACGACATCAACGATCGACTCGCTGCTGGTGTTCGCATGGAATGGTGGAAGGGTGATTCCCTCACAGGATACGCACCTCACGGTGGCGTACTTCCAGCCGGAGGCGGTTCTCACTCGTACTACGACGTTACCGTCGGTTTGAACATCAAGCCTTCACAGAACCTCATCATTCGACCTGAGTACCGATATGACTGGTCTCCAGCTCTCGGATACGAAGAAGGTTACGTTGGTGTAGACGTCATCGCTCTGTTCTAGTTTCGAACGGGCTAGGTAAGGGGTCAGATTTTCAACTCTGCAACTCCTCTTATAGATCCCGCCAAGTCAACGAGTGATTTAAGAAACGGTGCTTCCTTTGGAGGCACCGTTTTTTCGTGCTTATTCTTTCACGATTATCCCGTTACGTGTACATTCGTTGACGGTTTCACATGAACGCAGATCTACGTAGCTGGCATCAAGGGCTCTGACACAAGTGCTTGTAACTGCGTCAAAATAGCCAAACCGGGTGACGGCCAGCGAACCCTAGCTTACATATAACCGAGGACCTTCTCGCGAAAGAGTAAACATAGTGAAACGCAATTTTTGAATTCACAGATGCTGGCTGCGAGCCGCTTGGTGAGCGATTGGAACTATGAGCCGTTTTACATAATGAGCAAAGCTTGAATCTCGAGGGTTTGCAGAGAAGATTGAAACTGAGAATTGCCGATACCGATTAAATCCGAGAACTTGCGCCCATTAGGGCCCGTTTTGCGGAGCGTTTGGTAGTTAAAGTAACCGTAGGCTACCCATCTTGAGCCTGTTACAATTTTGCAGTTACACGCTAACTTGAATCAATGCTAGCCAGCAAAAAACTCCGAGCGTAAAATAATCTCCCAGCATGACTGATCTTCCTAATTGCCTACTTGAGTGAAATGCGACCATTTTTCAACAATCTATCGTTGCTTGCCTTGGCGGTGATTCTTGGATTCACTTTCCAGAGTACAACCGTAGCTCAACAATGGGCTCGGTCAATGTTCAAAACGCTTAGCCATGATTTCGGCAATGTGCCCAAAGGCAAGCGGCCTGAATTTCGTTTCGAGATCGAAAATAAATTCAAAGAAGACATTCGCATTCGCAATGTGGTTTCTAGCTGTGGCTGCACATCCGCCTCAGTAACGAAGAACTTGCTCAGAAGCTGGGAGAAGGCTGACGTCGTTTGCCTTTTCAACAGCCACGCGTTCGACGGTTTCAAACAGGCAACCGTCACGGTTCAATTCGACCAGCCATTTGTCGGCGAGGTACAACTGACCGTCAAAGGAAACATCGTCCGAACTAGCCAACTGAATCTGACGCCTGAAGAGATTGACTTCGGACAGATCACCGGTACAGAGTTTCCCGAGCGCGTTATAAAACTTGAACGATTGGGCAACCCGTCATTTCGAATTGTAGATGTTAAAAGCACCTTCCCGCATATCAAGGTGAAACTTAAAGAAACGGCTCGCAACGCGTCTTTGGTTAATTATGAAATGCGAACGCAACTGAAGTCCACGGTTCCCGCCGGGATTAGTGAAGGCGAACTGTTCGTCGTTGTCGAAGAGAATAACGCTAGACGACAAGTTCCCATTCCCTTCAACGCCAAAGTCGTATCGTTAAAGATCAGCCCCGAGATCCTCACACTGTCCAACGTAAAACCGGGCGAGGAAGTCAAGAAGACAATTATTCTTCAGGCTGCCACGGCGTTCGATATCGTGGATGTGAAATGTAAGACACAGGCGTTCCGTGTTCGCCAGAAGAAAAAAGGCAAACGCAAAGTGCATATGATCGAAGTGATCTACAAGGGTGAAGAGACCGCTGGCAACCACGAATGTGACCTGAGCTTCTACACGGACCTCAACGAAGGTGTTTCAGGCGTTGTCAAAGCAATCGTTAGTGTTTCAGACGACTAATTCGCCCAACTCGATTCCGCACGCTACTCTAGATGACTGCGTACATTTATAAACCCGTCCTGATCAATCTCCACATAGATCACGTTTGGACAGCAACAAACCGGACAGTCCTCGACGTACTGCTGGTCTCGCCCCTCACTGTTGTCCACCGGAACGACGATGTCCTCGCCGCAGGAACCGCAAACGTAGGAAGCTTCATCGTTGAGCTCCATCATCGAATCGTCGATATCATCTAGGTCGTCATACATGGCCAAGATATTAGCAGAGTGAAATTGGTTAGGCGATGACCCTTTTTCAACAGTCCGCTATTCTTGGATCGCATCGGTTTCCTACATGCCATCAAATAAACGAGGGCCTCAACAATTTGAGACCCTCGTTTGGTAGTTTTAGGTTCCTGAAGAAGCCAACGGCATCAGCCCGTGCGACTTACACCGCTAGAACGGCATTGTCATTTCCATGTCGTACGGATCTCGAAGCCCTTCACCCAACCTCTTGAGTGCTTCAGTTTCGATCTGCCGCACGCGCTCACGAGTAAGACCCAACTTCTCTCCGATCTCTTTGAGCGTGTGAGGCTCCGTATTCTCGAGGCCAAATCGCATTTTCAAAACGCTGGCCTCGCGGTCGTCCAAGTCTCCCAGCATTGACTTAACGTGCCGCAAAACATCGTTCTCAAGTAATGCATCCGCGGGATTGCGGGTGCGGTCGTCGGTCACCATCTCACTCAAAGACCAACCCGAATCGCTTTGATCGGTCTGAGGAGTCGAATTATAGATTTGAATGGCCTTCTTGATGATCGGCAGCTTCCGTTTGGGAAGGCCTAACAGCCGCGCCACCTCTTCAGGCGTTGGGTTACGACGCAGTTCGTCGGAAAGCCGAATCGATGCTCGCCGCCATTTCGACAACAGCTCCACCATATAAGCCGGAATTCGAATCGTCTTGGCACTGTTGATCAATGAACGTTTGATCGATTGCTTGATCCAGTAACTGGCGTAGGTGCTGAAGCGCGTTCCAACATCAGGATCAAACCCTTCAACCGCTCGCAACAGACCGAGGTTACCCTCTTCAATGAGATCCTGCAGGCCGAGGCCCTTGCCGGTGTAGCCCCGAGAGATGTTGACCACCAATCGAAGGTTGGCACGCACCATGCGATCTCGAGCACGAACATCGCCTTGGGCAATCGCCCGCGCTAGGTCCTTCTCTTCTTTAGCGCTCAGAAGGGCAGTCTCGTTGATCTCACGCAGATACGTCTCAAGCGGGCTCTGTAAACTGGATGAAGAAGTACGTTTCTTCCGCGCCTTCTTGATCTCCTCTAATTCTGATGCGACCTCAACGGCATCGCTTGTTTCGTTTTCTCTGAGCATGTTTATAACTTTGGAGCGGGAGGAGTTGAATGGATGTACACCGAGTATCGTCGACGGTCACGTAAGGTCTACAGCCTTGGCAAGCTTTACCGATTTGCAAGGAAGCTAACGATTGTTCCACTTACGGAGTCGCGGCAATTGTTACCGATTTCGATTCTGCGACGACGGCACTTACCGAAATCACGGCTAAAAATGCGGCAAGTGATTGCCTGTAGCAAACCTCTCTAACGATTAATCCGGTTGTAGTTGGATGTTCAGCACTACGCGTCGGCGATGCGCTCTAGTAACCTTGCGCTTAGATAGAAATCTTAGCGCGATGGAGCGGCTACCTTTGTTAGAAATCGGAAAGTGATAGCACTTTCTGAAGGCGCGCAGGTGAAGAGAAGGTTAAGCGTGTTGGTCGGCTGCGCCCGGATGTAGGGAAAGCGAGCGCCTTTCAATTGGTTAACCGACCGAAACCATAGAAAACACTGCCAGACCAACAGCAATCAGAAACACAACAAGCGCCACAACAGCCACGATAATTATCAATCTCCGACCGGGACGAAGGTCAGGCGTTGCCGCAACGGCTTTACGATACCTGTCAGAAAATACTTCCTTACCCTTCTGGTTATGGAGCACCCAGAGGAAATAGCCTGAAATTGCGGTACCGATGGGAATGTTCAACAGGCTTGGAACAAGGAGTACCGTAGCAGCAACCTTCGCCCAGGTTTTAAGTTTGAAGAGGCCCCACCCCACAAAGATTCCAAAACTTGAAAACAACACCATCAGCCCCGCGATCCCCAACAAAAGCCCCACGGGCGCGGCTGCCTCTGGATCTTTTGGTGCCGCAAATAACGCAACTCCAATTAGGGACAGGGCGGCCAACAGAGTCAAACCGCCGCCAAATATCTGTAAAAACCCAAGTGCATTTACAGCTTCCTCGTGTTCTAACAACCGCTGCCGCATCTTTCGCGCATCGGCGGACGCCCCTTTTTTTGAACCAGATCCAGTCGGCGACGCGTATGGATTTCGATCCTTGAGCGCCGGGTTTTCCATCAAGTGTTTTCGATTGGCAAACATATCGTCGTTACTGTCGTCGCCGTCGTCATCTTCTGGATCGGGTAGCTCGAGGGCACCAAACCCCGGATCCTCCAGCACGAAATTTCCCAACGGGTCAGGCGCACCGGGCTTCAGCGGTGCAGATGCAAACAACTCGTCCTCAAGAGTTTTAGGCGTCTTCTTCGTCGGCGGTGCCGCGTCCGTTTTAGGCTTGGCCTTGGATTTGGCCTTGGATTTGGCCTTGGGGTTTCCCGGTTTGCCATCTTTAGCAGCGGCAGGTGCAGCAGTTTTGAACTTCGTCTGGCAAGAACTACACTTCACCGTTTTGCCAAGCTGTTCAGCAGACAACTTGAATTTTTTACTGCATTTGGGACATGCGACGACCGGCATTGACTATCTCCATCACCTATGAGGCATCGATTGAACCCAGATTGTACTTGATGGCCGCCAATGTTCGAGTCTAGCTTAGCCCCATCTTGAGGACCTTCTTATGGCCCTCGCACCTCAAAATTGGGCTCACCACTTCAACCCCTGAAAACCGACCCGTAAAAAGGCCAAGCAATGGCCAATCGGCTCGCTGAGGCCTGTTTTTCGCCTAAATGTTGTCGATAAACACAAAATGGGAATAATTCTACAAGGCGGCGGAGGAAACACCCCGCAACCGCACGTTCCTTGAATAAACTTGTGAAGTCAAACCATCGATACTTCGGAGATTCCGCCAGATGTCCAATACAACTGGATCCTTCCCATCTCAATTCCCGCACGCCTTGGCCGCACTGTCAGTGAGCGTATTGTTGACCGCCATCGTTTTATTAACCACCGGCACCACATGGGCGACCGATTCTTTAGTGCCCGACGGCGTCGCACATCGCGCGGGTCTGAAGGTTGAGTGGAATACTCTGATGCCTGTCGGTGGAACCAGCAGCATGGTCGACTGGTTCTTGCAAATCAACGAGAACGAATCCACAACGTATTTCACCATGGAGTCGGGGCCTTTGCGAGAGGTGGTTTCCAACCGCCAACTTGATGCCAAAGGCGAGCCCTATGGAATGGATGGTGCGAAGGAGGAGATAGACTTCCGCGCGTCGGTTCTTGAGGAACGCTACAAGAAGCGCGGTGTGGAAGGCTACGAAATCAAGCGTTCCAACTACTCGTTACCAAAGTCTATGTTATATACCCTCTCCAGCAACGGCATGGTCAGCGCGATCGATGCCGATACCGGCATTCGCCAGTGGGATCGTGTCATCGACTCTGGCTCAAGGGTCGTCGGGCTCGGCGCAAGCGACAATAAAGTTGCGGTTGTCATTGGCAGTCGCGTTTACTGCCTCAATGCATCTGACGGGCGCGTGTTGTGGGATCGCCAAACCAATTACTCGCCCGGTTCATCGCCGGCGGTATCAGACACCCACGTTTTCGTCCCACTGGCCAATGGACGCTTACAAACGTACAGCATCGAAGAAAAAGGGTTGGGATCAACCTCCTATTTCGCCAGTGGATTTTCATCGGCGCGTCCGTTGGTCACACCGACGGGCGTTGCTTGGGTGACAGACAATGGCCACTTGAGTTTCGCCAATCCCGAAACTAGCACCGCGGTCAGTTTTCGCCTAAGGGCATCCAACTCAATCGTTTCTTCGCCCACCGGCAAAGGCAACATGATATTTGTTGCTTCCTTGGACGGATATGTCTATGGCGTTGACCGGACAAAGGGCTCACTCGTTTGGGAGGTCACCACCGGATCAGGAATTTCTTCATCACCAGTTCCTATCGGAGATTATCTGTTTGTGGTTTCCGACACAAAACAGCTCTACAAGCTTGACTCCCGGACGGGCCTGTACGCTCCCGGATGGGAGACTCCGATGGAAGGCGTCGATAAATTCCTTGGAGCAACTCGCAAATCCGTCTTCGGCCTCGACGCCTTCAATAAACTTGTTGTGATCGATCAAGAATCGGGGCGCAGAACTAGCCAGATTCCTGTCGGAGATATCGCACTGATTTTGACCAACTACGAGAGTGATCGCATCTATGTCGCTTCGGATCAGGGGCTGATGCAGTGCGTGCGTGACGTTTCGAGTCCACGTCCAATTTTTCATTCGTCTGATTTTGACACTTCTGTGATGACCGACGGCAAGAAAGGTTCGAAGAAGGACGATCAAGACGAGGATCCGTTTGATGATGAGGATCCGTTTGATGACGGTGGAGACCCATTCGGCGACGACGATTCAGAGATGTCCGATGGTGAATCCGAGGATGAAAACCCCTTTGGCGCAGACGACGAAGCGGATGACGACGACAACCCGTTCAACTAAATGACAGCGCCGTGGTCTGCCAGCAGTCCGATAACTGCGTCATAGGGCTGGCCATTCCAGAACTTTCGCTTCGCGAAATCAATGGCCGTCTTCCCTTCGCTGTTCTCGGCGTCAACTTCAGCGCCAAGTTCTAACAAACACTGCGTCGCCTCGACAAAGCCCTCACCGCAGGCAACCATCAACGGTGTGAGGTTGGTTCCAGAGACGGACCCTTCGTTTCCTTCCCCCGTTTCTATTGGTTGACAATTGCCTGACCTGCTGTTCACATCGACTCCGTTGTCAACGAAAAATCGAATCATATCGATACGGTTGGGCATGGAGACCAAATGTATGGGACGAAACCCATCCAGCGGCGAAACAGCATTCAGGTCTGCACCATGATTTGCCAAAGCTTTTGCCACCGGAACTCTCGTTGCGTCAAACCCCCACAAAGAAGCCATGTGTATCGGTTTCCACGGCGTATAGGCTGATTCGATTACTTCATCTTCCCAGCCAAAGTATGCGACCTTTTTCAAGTCACGGTTTGGATCGTCACCACTTCGCATCAAGCTTTCGATCGAATGGGATTTGCCGGCGGCGATGGCATACTGAACTGGAAAGTAATGACCGACTTGGCTTTCGCACGCTTGCGGATTCTCGGCCAATAGTCGTTCGATGTCTTCGATGCGTCCCAAACCACAAGCGGAATGAATGTCGACCGGAGCACCTTTGTTTATCAAAAGAGAAGCCGAATCGACATCTTTCCAGCGACGAAAGGAAGCAAACTGCAACAACGTCGTGCCGTGACCAAACGCATGATTTGTGGGATTGGCGTTTGCGACTTTTGCGGAAAGGACAGAATTCACCTCAGGTGCTGAATCGACTAACTGCATCAGACCAGCGACGTCTCCGTTTTTGATCGCCTCGACAAATCTCTTTTCGTTATCCAACATGTTTTAATCTCGCTATTTCGTGACAGGCCAAGAACACCTATCCACAAACTAAGGCCATGGTGAGTGTCCTCGATGGACACCACCAAACTGATTTCTCGAAGTAAAAAACAATCGTGGCTTCAGCATGAACCTCTCGCGCAAAGGCGAGAAAAATAATTCATTGACTAAAACTTTACGCTTGCGCGCCTTTGCATGCGACCAGCTCCTAAGCTTCTCGGCCTCCGATGTCATTGTCGCAAATCTTACTTCCGGTAACGCTCCCTGAGACGTCTCACTATGGTTTCGTTTCTTCAGTCTCCTTCAGATCATAGCAGACCACTTCGTGTTTACCGCGCAAGTACAACCGACCATGGGAAACAACCGGAGCCGTCCAAGCTGGATAGGATAGCGAGACCCCTGATTTTTCTCCGCTGATCCGGCCGAGTTCGAGGTAACCATCAGGAGTAGCCTTAAAAAGTGTCACCAAGCCGTTTTCTCCAAGATTGATAAAGTGCCCGTCAACGAAGATCAACGACCCTCTATCAGCGACCTTTTGCTTCCATCGAGTCTGACCGGTTCTCCAGTCTACGCATTTCAATAATCCGTCTACCGTATGCCGACCGCTGCAACCGTAAACAAAACCTTCGTGGTAGATCGGAGTAGCCCAGTGCATCGCCAATGACTTCTCACGCTGACGTGGCGAATCCTGCCAAACGACTTGTGGTTGATCGCCAACCAACCGTAGCATCGCACTGCCATTTCGATAGGCCTCCGAAATCAAGATCTGGTTCCCAACAACAACGGGCGAGGCCGCGTTAACACTTCCGGCAATTCTCGATTTCCAAGGAAACTGAAAATCGGTTTTTTCAGTTTCTGGATTGAAGCCAATTAGCCCCTCACGTGTAAACGCAAAACACCACCAACGTCCGTCAAAACTGGAGATCTGCGGAGAAGCATAGCTGGCAAGATCATTGCCAACGCCGTACAGCATTGCTCCAGAACGCTTGTCGAATGCCACAACACCGCACGCTCCCGACTTTCCCTTGACCTGAGTTCCACCAACGACCAAGATCAATTGGTCTTCGAAAACAACTGGCGTTGTCCCAAAACCGTAGGTATCAGGCGGACGCCCAAACTGCTTTTGCAAATTAACTTTCCATGACAATTTCCCATCAAGCAATTGACGACACTCAAGCGATCCCGATGGGCTGACGGTATAAACGCGGTCAGAATCAATGACAGGTGTACTGCGGGGTCCATTGCCGTAACCGTTTATGTCTTCGTAGTGCGTTGGCGAATCGACATGCCACAAACTCTCTCCGGTTTCGCTATGACAACAGGAAAGGCGCTCAACAAAACGAGCCGGCTTATTGGGCGCATCGATGCGATGAAAAATCAGCACGCGTCCTTTCGCAATCGACGGCGCTGCATACCCTGTCCCGACGCGTTTATGCCACAGCAAACGTGGTGGGTGCAAACGCCAATTCATATTCAGTCCAGTTTCGGACGATTTCCCATCTCCCAAACCTAAAAACCCGCTCCAATCATTGCCAAACTTTCTCTTGGCAAGATTCGGGGCTTGGGGGACCACACCAGAGGCCACCGAGGCCATACCTTCGACGGTCCAACGTTTTGAATTCAACACCTCAACAGGAACCTCTGGCGAATCGGTTTTGGACCAGACCAGAATCTCGGTGTCGGCCATCCGTTTGCGAAGACGTTCTATCCCTGCTTGAGTGAAAAACGACTCGGGAAATTTCCCTTCGGTCATTTCACCCGGATTCGTATTGCCAATACTTAGGTGCCGCAGGGCCTGACATGACTCAAGATAGCCAAGCCCTTTGTCGGTCATGAAGGTGTCAAATATGTTCAATCGTTTCAGCCGACTTAGCTTGGCCAACGAAAGAATCGCTTCGTCGTCGACAAAGGTTCTGTAGAGATATAGCGTTTCGAGCTGATTAAGCCCAACGAGCTGCTCGATAGCCACCGAATCCAACGGGTTCCCGAAGAGGTTGAGAGCGCGTAGATTTACTAGCTTGCCAACGTGCCGCAGGCGCTCGTTAGTCACCAACATCGCGCCTAAATCAAGCTCTCGAAGATCGGTAAGTCGTTCTAGCGCAATCCATGCGTGCTCGGGGAGCGTCAGATTCTCTGGGAACTGCAGACCCACGACGCGCCCCTGTTGGTCATGGCTAACAATCCCACCGGCCTGAACAATCACAGCCTCCGCTGAACCGGCCAGCTCTGATCGCGACTGACTGTTTTGCGCGTAGAGACGACAAGGAGAGAAAACAACACAGCAAAGACAAACGAACAGCGTCCGGCACATAGAGCCAACCTAACAATAGCCAAACTCAAGCGAAGCAAATCCAAGCGAATCGAAGCGAACCGCAATTATAACGCCGAGCGATGGGTCCTGCGAGTGGACTGCTTTTTACCCAATGGACATCGGTTCATTGTTGATCGCTTCATCGCCGCCCCCTCGTTCATGGGGACGGTTGAGAGACCACGCCACGCCAAACTCTTTTGGTCGAAAAAAAAAACAGCGAGCCGCGTTGCTGCGATTCGCTGTTAGAAAGTATCACGCTTTGCTCGCGCTCAGACCCAAGCTTGGCCTAATTGAATTTGAAAGATGCCATTTGGGCAATGTCGATCAAAGTTGCTCCAGCAACGTCGATACTGGCAAGAAGGATCTCTTCAACTTCAGGATCAATGTTAACCGCAGAAACGGCTTCGACTTCAGGAAAGAAGAAAGGGTTTTTGACCCAAGTCGTCTTGTTGTTTACCTCGATACCTTTCACCTTCTTCTTTTGAACAGGCTTGCTTTGAGGAGACGACACAGGACGAGCTTGATTGACGAACGGATTCCTCACCGTCAGCGGCTGGGCTGTCTCAACAGGAACACTCAACTCCACTGGCGCAATACCGGGAGGGGCCGCGTACGGGCTGATGCCGTAGGGACGACGAACAATACCGCTGTAATACACTGGCGGGTGCTGAGCGAAATATGGCGGTGCAGCAAATCGGCTGCCACCGAAGCCGCCGCGAAATGCCTGGCCGACGCCTGTTCCAAAAGCGTAGCCATTGTTGTAACTTTGAGCAGAAGCGTCTGTGGAGGTAGTGAATACCATGGCCACTGCAGCGACTGCGAGGATAAGCATACGTTTCATTTGATTGCCCTTAGCTGGATCTAAAATTGTGGGTCTAAGTTTGGAGTTCCAAACGGAACTAATGGAAGGCCTGATCAGTTGCCTCGATCCACACTAAACACAACTCGCGACGATGCAATACACTTTGTCCAATGGATCCCCCTCTTTTTTTCAACCATCTCCCATGCCCAACCTGTCCCAATCGACACAATCATTAAAAACGGAAGCGCAGCGATTGGGCTTTGAAGTCTCAGGCTGTGCACCGGCGAATTCGCCAAGCACTTTTCCAGAATTCCAACAGTGGTTACAGAAAAAATTCCACGGAGAGATGGGGTACATGGAGACGCGCAAGGAGGCCTACAGTGATCCAGATTTCGTGATGGAGAACTCGGTCAGCGTCATGATGTTGGCCATGCCCTACCAAACTCAGCAACCCGTCACCGACAGTCCGCTCACCGGGCGCATCGCCAGATACGCTTGGGGACAAATGGACTATCACGATCTGATTCACAAACGTCTCAAAGAGTTGTGCCGACATGCCCAAAACATCTTTCCTGACGCCAGAATGCGCGGCGTCGTCGACACGGCACCTTTACTAGAAAGAGAATTTGCGCGTAGTGCGGGAATCGGGTGGGCGGCCAAAAACACAATGCTGATTAACAAACAGATCGGCAGTTACTTTTTTCTGGCGGCGGTTCTAATCGACCAACCGTTGGAATGGGATGAAGCGTTTGAGGCTTTCCACTGCGGAACGTGCACAGCCTGCATCGATGCTTGTCCCACCGATGCGTTCGTTGAGCCCCACGTATTGGATGCCAACAAGTGCATTAGCTACCTAACGATTGAGCATCGGTCTCCAATCGCCGTTGAGTTGCGACCGCAAATGCAGAACTGGATTCTCGGCTGTGACATTTGCCAAGAAGTGTGTCCTTGGAATGGCAAAGCGCCTCTCGCAACTGAACCCGCATTCCAACCGCTGCCGGGACACAACGCGTTATCGTTAAGCGAGTTGTTCGAATTGAGCGACGACGCATTTCGGGCTCGCTTTCGCAAGACACCGCTCTGGCGACCCAAGCGGCGTGGCATCTTGCGCAACGCGGCGATTGCACTAGGCAACGAAGCCCACCCAGAATCGATTAAGCCTCTAAGTTTAGGGATCAACGACAGCGAACCGCTGGTTCGTGGGGCAAGCGCTTGGGCGCTGCGGCAGATACAACATGCGGACTCGATCAGTGCTCTGGCTGAACGCGAGAAAGTTGAAACCGACGCTTATGTTTTGTCGGAAATTAAAGGAAGATATCGATAGGCCAGTCACATACCTTTACAGAACAATCTGAGGAACAACCTGCATGTCTGGAAATAGTCTTTTCGATCTCTCCGGTAGAACCGCGTTTGTAAGTGGAGCTAGTCGTGGCTTGGGGCAACAGTTTTCGGTCGCCTTGGCCGCCGCGGGCGCAGACATTGTGATGACAGCGAGAAAGGCCGAGGATCTTGCCACCACCGCAGCGATGGTTGAAAAACTTGGTCGCAAAGCGATGCCTGTTCCGTTGGAAGTACGCAACCATGACAGTATAAAATCAGCGGTCGCCAAAGCTTGGGAATTGGCCGGCTCGATTGACATTCTGGTCAACAATGCTGGTTGCAATGTCAGAAAGCCGGCGCTTGAAATCACGTGGGACGATTGGAACCTTGTTTTAGAAACCAATTTGCGCGGCGTCTTTTTTGTGGCTCAGGAACACGCCGCCCGCATGGTAAAGCGGCAGTACGGACGCATCATCAATATCGGATCGGTGACTTGTGTTAACGGCTACGCTGGCTTGGGGCCTTACTGCGGCAGCCGGGGAGGCGTGAAGCAATTGACAATGAGCCTTGCCGATGACTGGGGACCGCACGGGGTGACGGTAAATTGCTTGGCTCCCGGTTGGTTCAAGACCAAACAGAACGCGGTGATGTACGAAGACGAAGGCTGGGTCGAATATCTCTCGGACCGAATTCCCTTGAAGCGCCCCGGTCTGCCCGGGGATCTTCACGGGGCGGTCGTTTTCCTCTCTTCTGAGGCCAGCGCATACATGACGGGCCAAACATTGCTGATCGACGGCGGCATCTCAACGGGAGCCGTCAGAGCGGTCCCCAAGGCGTAGTCAGCAATCGAGTTATGACGGGAACTATTTGCCAACACTCAAAAATGAAATTGACTTCAGCAACGCTCAACATGACAATAAAGTCACGCCTTTTCTAAAAAGACCAATCAAAATGTGGGGTCTGTCGTTGTTGACAACTATATCTAAAAGCAGTCCACACGTCTTTCTGGCTCTTGCTGTGGTGCTTTCTATCAGCGAGATTGCTCCGGTGTTCCGCTGCGATGCCTACGCCCAGAATCGTGACAATACGGTTCCTAATGCGACCATTTCGAAAGCGAGGCAGCCGTCGCTTGCATGGAAAAAGGACTCCACCGCCTCACGAATGAAACGGCTCGGCTCGGCAATGAACCTGCTGACGTTGGGCGACTTTCCCGTCGTTGGCGACCTCCCCAAAGGACTACCCAAGAACCCCGGCCTGCAAATCCTTGCCGATCGACTGACGTTGTATTTGCATCCTGAGATTCTTACCCCCGGCGCAAACGTTGGCAATGTCGACGTTCGAGCGATGGCCATTCGCTTGATCGGCAGTGCAGCGATGAAGCCGTATGTCAACAAGACGGTAAAGGTTGGCGAGGTGCTGATGAGTTCCAACGCAAACGCAACAGGGAAGCCTTCTATCAGGACCAAACAAGGGTTCTCAAAAAACTAGCGCTCAAGCCTCCGTTCAGATTCCGTACCGTAAACTGGGCTGGAGTAAGCCAATACGATTTTGCGAACGAACGATTTAGCATTGGCTGGCAGGATGATCAGAAAGCTGGTGTACTGCGGCTCTCTTTCGACGGAACGAAACAGGAAAAACTACTGTCGAAACTTGCGTTACCTCAATCGATGAAATTTCCTCGACACTGGGCGATGAAGCCAGAGAAGGCGGAGCAGGTTTCAGCGTTGCTGCGTTCGGTGGACAACAGAAAACGAGGTGTGTACGTTTCTTCGGTGTTCGATGTGATTGACCGCACCGATCCCGACGCCGATCCCGACGCCAATCCCGACGCCAATCCCAATCCAAAACTTTCTTGGGGCGCACGGTTTGAAATTCGGCCCCGCCACAGTGCAATTTATGCAGATATTGAGTGCAAGAACAAGCTCTGGGAGTTTCCGTTGGTGCTGCCGCCGGCAGGAATGTTGGCATCGCGCGAGCTGGTGGTGCCTAGTGATGACCCGCTCTACCTCTGGCAACCCGAGGTCCAAGTTGCTTTAGCCGCCGATGTCGACGCTGATGCCATCAAACGCAATGACTGGTTGGCAGCAGCGATAAGCATTTATCTGGACGACATGGAGTACTACGATCATGGGACGACGGTCTCTCGCCAGATCCAGGGCAACGATCGAAGTCGGTTACTGCCGACGGTCACTCCGTCAGAACAGCCGGATAGTTGGGACGATAGCTACCTGCCCTTTTTCCCAAGAGGTTTCTTTGGGCAAGGGCGCATGAATGTGGCTTCCCTTTCAAAACGAAGCATTCGCGCCTCGCAGCTGGCACTACTGAAGCGCTGGATGAAATCGAGGATAGCTGCGGCCAGCGGGCAGTTCCGTCTCGAATGTCAAATCAGAGTCGATCGAAATAACAATATTGCCAGCCTCTTTCCCGGCGCTTCTTCTCAAGAAAGTCTCGAACTGGATTTCCCGCAGCGGGAAGACTTCGGCCACGTGGGGCGATTGAAGTCACTCAAGCAAAAAACTGGTGACTTGAATGGCAGTGGCCAGTTAAGCCATTTTTCAGCCGTCTATCCTGCGCTAGCATACCACATGAGTTTTGCGGTGGACGCAAACAACCTTCCTGCAGCCGACACCGATGAAACGATTCAGATGTACGGTGGTGATCTTGTAGTGAAGATAAGAGAAATCCAATGGGTGAAATCTGATAGCGCTTCGCAAGTTCTTTTGCACATCGATCCTGTTCGCTTCGAAGCGTTGCATAGGCTGCCGCCAAATGGCACCACTAATAACACCACCGATGGTAAAGCTGATGGCATCGCGAAAGCTAATTTCAAGTTGCCCGTTTCAATTACCGCTTACAACGGACACGATCTAGCGCGTGACCAAGCGGCCGCTAGGGCGCTGGAGGTTGCCAAACAGGTGGAGCTTGAGCAGCAGCGCATTGCTGATCGTGAACGGGTTCGCCAAGAACAAGAGGCCAAACGCCAAAAGGCAAAGGCGGATTTAGCTCGAAAGCGCGAATTGGAAAAGAAGGAGCGGTCCCTCAAGTTGGAGAGAGAGCGCATCACGCGCATGCAGAAGCGTGGTCTGATCGATCAAGAACGCGCTGACGCGATGCTGCAACAGCAGGTAGAAATGGAGCAAGGCCGGGAGCGAGTCAATTGGGCTCGCCAAGAAGCACAAGCTCGGTCGAACAAACTGTTGCAGCAAGGATACTCTCGCCAGCAGATCGACTGGGAGACGGGTACCCTACGCCCCGAGGTAGCGGAGACTGATCCTAAAATCAGGACATGGCCCTTACTGCTGGCTTTGCTGACCGCCTTTGCTGGGCTGCTGGCTGTAGTCGTTTGGCGATGGCGTCGTGGAAGTCTGCGAAACGACCTGACACAAATAAAGGGACACATTTTTGGTTCCAGCCGCACCTTTAAATCGAACTCGATTAACAGGCGTCTGGCTAAGATTGACATTCCCAATGCGAAGAAAAAACTTGGGCAGGCGATGTACCATCAAGGGGTCGGAGAAGAAGAGTTTTCTAATATTTACCGCGAGCTCAGACAGATCTATTCCCATTTGGCCAAGCTGGAATCTGAAACTAGTTCTAACCAATCCACTGATCTCGGAGACAGTAGCAGCGAAAACGCTCTGGCAACCTATTATGCGACGTCGCAAGGGATGGCATTAGAGCTTCAAAATCAGTTGGCCGAATCTAAGCTTAAATCCCGTCGACGGGCAGCGTTCACTTTCCTAGCCGATCGGATTCTGGAAAACCCTCAACTCGATCCGCGCGGGCAGTTCGACCGTCAGATTGAAAATATCAAAATGATGTATGAACAGATTTCGAACATCGACTGATTCACAGCCAGTGGCACAGGCATTGACGCAAAATATCAGCCTGTGGAACTGCAGCGTCCGACCGAAAGCCCGATGGCCATTCCTTTGTAGCGGTGGAGCGCAAGCTCCCCAGTTTTGTTGACGCAAAACTTCGTGAGACCAGAGGACGCGCGAGTGGACGCTAAGGTTTTGCAAATGAAGCAAGGACCATTGGCGTTCGTTGCTTATCCGTTGAGTGCCATTGGAATACATTCTTCAACTAGTGGTTGGTCAAAGCTGAAATGATCAGTTAACCGTAGTGGATTTCGCCAGAAATCCTTGGCTGATTAGGAATTCTGGCGAATCCCACTACATGTCAACTCAGCTCTCAAAGACCACTAGCACCGATGGAATTTCAATCCTCAACCAATCGCGATTCTTGAAACAGCAAGAAGTGGTAACCCGAATCGTCGCTGGTCACGAAACCGCCTGACGTTGGAATGTACTTTCGAAAGAAATCGTAATTCGGCAAAGGATTTTCATCGAGCGCGTCTTTCAGTCCCTGAAAGTTCTCTGGCTTGCTTTCCGCTTGCTCGTTTAGGTATTCTTTCAGATTTTCCGAGCCAATCGCCCGAGTCAACACGTCCAGCTCGCGTGCCGAATCAGAATACAACATCCCGGCAGGAACGTCGCTCTTGAGAAGTTTTGTCATGTTTTCAGCATGACGCTGGAACTCTTTGTCGCCGGCTAATGATTCTTGGTTGCCGTTATAAGTATCAATCGCAATCTTAATGAACTCTTCGCTGTCGCCGAAAATCAAACTATCGCCCAGCACGACACAGGAAGGCCTCGACTGCCGCATGCTCTTTCTTCTCTGTGCACGAGCTGCCTCTCTTTCAGGGTCAACTTTCCGTTTGTTTTTCTCCATCCACTTCTTACGACGTTCGTCCGATCGCTTCGTGACGTCCCCCATCGTCCAGTACTGGACGCCCTCGTGCTCGACCGACGACCAATCTTCTTCTCTTTCTTCTTTGGACAGTTGACCCTCTAGGAATTCATCGAATTTGTCCGGATCGCTCAGCCCAATGGCGAACACGTTTCCGATGGCGTTGAATTGATCTCCCGTCAAAATCGGTCGAATGAAGGTAACTCTTCCATTCATTTCATCGATGATCGCTTCCTTGAGCTCGAACCCGGCTGTGTTCTTGACACCTTTGAGAAATTGATCAAACGATCCTTCGGAAAGAGTATTCGAGATCTCTTCAATACCAGCGTACATTTGTTGTGCGTCCCAGCTGGTGGTCAAGTAAGACCCGATGTTCACTGGCACCCAATCTTGAGGCGTGTAATCGCCGGGCTTGAGTGCAATCGCGTCAAAGAGCCCCTCTCTGGGCGACGCCAACATCATGTGACCATGTATGATCGTTTCGTAGCCTTCGGTCTGCACGTACATATTGCCGCCCACCGCCAGCAATCCATCCAAACCAAACGCTGGCAACATTGCCACAGCCATTTGCATTCCCGAGTTACCTTTGGCATTGGCCTTGAAAATGCCGATCGGATCGACATAGAACATCGCGTCGGCCGGAAATTCATCGGACGTTGAACAGCGATTGCTGATGGTGATAAATTTCCTATTCTCCGATAGAGGCCGAACTTTTTCATTCTCGCCGCCTGACCATCGCAGGAACATGTCTTCGAGTACCTCTCGAGAGCTCGAGCCAATCATAACGCCATCGTAGCGACAAAAGAAAACGGGCTTGCCCCTTACAATCGCTTTTTCAATTTTGAGGTCTTCGAAATCAGTCGATACTTCCTCAATCGCATTCTCGTCTTCAACAACCTCTCTCAATCGCCCCATGGCCTTGTCGACGACTTCGTTTTCGTCATCCAGCTCAATTACTACGACGACCGCCGGTTCCTTTCGACGAGGTGCAACCAGGGCGACTGTCATTTCTCCCGACGGCAAGGTTCGAAGTTCATCCAGTGACATGCCGACGGACTCTTCAATCCGCCCATACTGCTCTTCGCCGACCTCGTACAACCGCTCCACAAGAGGTGCGAGGCTTTCGTCCTCGATCATCTGGGCACCGAGACTGTTCTGCATCTTCTCGAAAAACTCGCTGAAGCTGGTCATCTTCGCCATCGCGACAGTCGTCTCAGGAAGCAACATTTCAGTCGCGGGGCGATCGGGAAGTTCTTGCGCTTCCGCTGGGCCGATCGTCAACAGTGGCCAAGTCAAGCAAAGGCCTGCCGCAGCTAATGATTTCACGATTGCGTTACGAAATTTGACCACGCCGCCTTTAGGTTGCCGGAAAAATGAGCTGCATTGCTGCTGGATTTTAAGTGAAATTTCTAGTGCCATGTTTGTCATTCTGTGGTTCTGTTGGTTCTACGAAAAGTAACGCCGGTGAATATATCATTAAGTCTAACCTGACGGGATCGTTGTTGGTTTCATCTCACTAACCAAAATCCGGCAAACAACGGTAAACTTTTCCGATCACGGAATTCCTGAGGAATTAGAATCGTTAAAAATAGTCGATTTCGCTTTTGTCAGGTCCTGAAAACCGATATCACACGTGAACAACATCGGAACCTTCACCTCTGCGCTGGCCGCCATGATTCAACAAAACCAACCAACAATGATTCCGCCAATTCATTACCGATGCTGGTGCATCGCTGCGCTGGCACTTATCACGTGCATGCTGATGATCGAGGACACGTACGCTCAGGATTTCGGAGGAACCGATGGTGGGCCGGGGATCACCGACCTTCAACAACTTCCGCAGGCACCAGACGGTGGTGGCTTGGGGGCTGGCGGCGGCATTGGTGGCGGCATTGGTGGTGCCTTTGGAGGTGGCGGCGATAACCCTTTTTCGGTTGATGGCGAGGCATTTAGCAGTACTTCCACCACGGACCTCAGGAACCAAGGGTTCGTTGGGGCAACGGGACAAAGAATTCAGGAATTCGGATTCGTGGGCCCGGCTGGAGAACTTTCGGGACCACCTTTGGCGGAGAACGCATCCTTTGGAGGCGGTGTGAATGACTCAGTGGCAGGAGGCGGGGGTGGCGGCGGAAACGCTGGCCGCAATCAACGAACTGGATTTGGGGCGATCGGACAAGAGAAGGGCTTCCAAGTTATTCGCAAAGGCGTTCGCACGTCGCTGACACCTCGTTTCGCCACGTCGACCTACGGCTCTGATGAAATTTCGAACCGCTTCAACAACCGGATTCGACGCCAGCCAGTCATCAGCAACGACGGAGGCGGGCTTAATGTGTCGGTCAACAACCGAGTGGCAACGGTGACCGGGTTCGCACAATCCGAAGCCGAACGTAACCGGTTCATCCGCCAGCTTCGACTTGAGCCGGGCATCGATCAAGTCATTGATCAGGTCAGCCGCCAGTAACAGATTTCGTGCGTGCTTGGTGTTCGGTTTGACATTCTCGCTCGTCACCATTCTCTTGGCTGCACTCGGCCAAGAGTGGCCAAGCTAAAGCAAGGCTGAAGTGCTATGTCAAAGTAGAGAAATCAAAGCATGGACACTAGCCGCTTGTGCCGCAATTTCTTTTGCGAATCTTGTGCTTTCTTGCGGCCATTGCTTACCGGCGCTGATGTTAAACGTACCTAACACGGCGCGCCGCTTCATAACTCACCGAAAAAAATTGTGACCTATCGCGCAAATTGAATCTGCGGGATAGTTGGGACGACATTGGGAGTGTAAACTAGCAACCTTCAATTAATGGACACGGAAGTGCTTGCTCAGCTGGTGCTGGTCGCGGTCTTCAAAACCGTTGGGTCGTATGGAAATCATGTGATCGGTGGGTTCGATTCCCATGCACTTCCGCCATTGTTGGTCTCAGTTGAGTTAAGTGGTAAATCGCCAAGCTCGTTTCGGATACAAGGCATTGGATCAGTACGCCCGCATACTTGATGTCTCTCCCCAAGCTACCGATGAGGAAATTCATCGCGCGTACCGCAAGCTTGCCTCGACCCACCACCCCGATCTAGGCGGCAACAAGGACGAGTTTCAGAAAATCCAGAACGCTTACGAGCGACTGTTATCGCAGCGAAAAGAGGCAGAGCAAGAGGAACGATTTTACGGCGCGGCCGCTGTTGCACGACAGCGTAATGACGAGCTTCGCAAGGAAAGACTCAAGAAGGCCGCGGCAGAAGAGGCTGCCAGACGAACGCGGCAAAGCAACCAAGCGCTCAACCCTAGCGAAGAAGCGTTCGATCGTGAGCAAGATGCTCGGACACGGCACGCTGCCGCCCCCCGCCAATACAGATACGCCCAGAACTTCATGACGCGCAAGCTTCCGCTTCAGGACCAAACAACGATGTTTATCCTGATCAACACCTTGGACATTTTCATGACCTACGTGTTGATCAGTCTCGGAGCAATCGAAGCCAACCCAATCGCAAACTATTTCTTTAGGCAATATAACTTCAATGGCCTAATCTTTTTCAAGCTTGTGATTGTGGCGGCAGTTTGCGTGATCACTCAAATCGTGGCTTCCACCAGCATCCGCAAAGGAAAATCTCTGCTTAATTTTGGCAGTCTCCTTGTCGGAAGTGTGGTAGCCTATAGTTGCTGGCTGTTGGTCGTTAAATTTCTTTAGTACGCTACAATCGTCGGCGAGCGATTTATCTTCAGTATCAAGAGACGCGACGCTGGCCGGGTCTGATCAGTTCACACATTTTAGCTACGGCCATAGAGGCCCGTCATTGTCCTCGCAAGCAGGCCCCGAGATGCCTCGAAACAAGCCCATGGAACAATTTTTCTCCTACGTGATTGGCCTCTTGGTGGCTGCTGCTGTCGTGTCGGTAATGGTAACCAGCTTTTATCTAACCTCGCCGCAGCGGATAACCGACCAAGTCGCAGGTCTGTCTGTCGCCGAACTAAAAGAGATTGTCAGGACGCTCGACACTCAAGGTCTTCCACCAAATGGAGAAAAGAAAAGCCGTTTACTAGCAGCGATTTTGCAACTGGGAAATGGAGAGTCCGAGTTAGAGCAGCGCGTGGCGGCCCTATCGCTACAGCAAACGCATCTGCAAAACGAAGTTGGGGCGGCGGCTAGAGTCTCGCTGCAGAAGCTTGGCCCCAAAGCCTTTCCCGCGCTGCACGAGATGCTCGAATCCGATGACCCCATGACGATCGGTCGCGCGTGTTCTTCGATCTATTTGCTCGGTGAATCCGCGAGCTCTTTTGCGCCGAAAATGATTGAGATGGTTGAATCGGGCGACCCCTTTTACGTGGCAGCAGGACTTCTGGGATTGGAGACGATGGGCTCCCACGCATTACCAGCTCTCGATGCGATGGACTCGATCATTCTCGACGCACATTTCATGCGTCAAGTTTCGATTTCCAAAATCTGTATCGGTTTGGGACGCGACGCGGCACCGATGGCAAAAAAATTAGCAAAGGTTTACGAGGTGGGAATTCCGTCGGCCGCGACTTGGGCGGGCATCGCGTTGGGTGCCATAGGACCAGTGGAAGACGTGGACACGGTCAAATTACTTTCCGCACGTATCGATCATCACCGCCAAGTCGATCGCGAAAGGGCGCTGTTGGGGCTGGCGTTAATGGGCGAGGAGGGCGTAAACGCAAAAGACAAAGTCAAAATCGCGATGGAAGATCCTACCTCGCGAGTAAGGCCTCAAGCAGCATATGCCTACTACAAGATTACCGACGACGGTCAGTTACCGGCGAAGGTTCTTGGCGACTTACTGGAGAAGCGCTCATTACGTAGTAACGCACTTCATTTCCTTTCAGAGATGGGGCCTGCGGGGGCGCCTGCGATTCCAAAAATCTTGCCTTACCTCAGTTCGAGTGAAGCATTCGAAAGAGAAGGGGCGGTTATTGCTCTTGGAAGTTTTGGAAACAAAGCTGCCGAGGCAAAAATGAAAGTGCTCTCACTGAGCAATGACCCTGATCCGCTGATCCGGGAGGCGGTGCGATCTGCGGTTGCCTCCATCGAAAAAATTCCTGAGTCAAAAAACATAGAGTAGGCGGCTCAAACGATGACAGATTCATCTTCGACCCGCCGCGATTTTCTCAAAGGCCGGGCAGCGCTGCGGGCGATCGAAGCGGTTGCTGAAGCACCAGAGCCACTTCAGGCACCAGATTCTGCCGACGCGCAATCCGACAGCCCCGAAGACAATACCGCTGCCGGACGCCAGTCTGCCTATATGGAGCATTACTCAAAACCGGCCATGGCATGCCAGTTCGAGCTGCTGTTCAACATGCACCAGTATCCGACCGCTGGAAACGTGACCGGTGAAGTTTTTCAGTTACTCGACGATCTCGAAGACCAAATGACGGTCTACCGCGATCACAGCGAAATCAGCAGGTTGAACCAGCTTGCGTTTAGCGCACAAGTGCAGGTCGAGCCAAGGCTCTACGGATTGTTGAAGCTGGCTAAAGAGATTTGGCAATCAACTGGCGGCGCGTTTGATGTTACCGCAGGACAACTTTCTGCGCTGTGGGGGTTCGAGCAACGTTCGGGATCGATCCCAACGGACGAAGCGATCAAAGAAACGCTGCGATGCGTTGGGACTTCGCACGTCATGTTCGATGACGATCAAACCAGCGTTCAGTTTTCCGCCGAGGGAGTGAAGATTAACTTGGGCGGCATCGGCAAAGGTTTCGCGATCGATGCAATGGCCTCGATGTTGCGTATGAACGGGATCCGTGATTTTGCGATTCATGGCGGGCAAAGCAGCGTGCTGTGCGGTGGCGATTACCTCACCAATGACGGCGGCGATGGTGCGGGCTGGCCGATTGGATTAAGCCACCCGGTGCTGCCAGAGGTGAGGTTGGCGCATTTCAATCTAAAGGATCGAGCCCTAGGAACCTCGGGCTCCGGTCGTCAAGGATTCTTTCATAAAGGCAAGCGTTACGGACACATCATCGACCCGCGCTGCGGCTGGCCTACGGACCATTTTCTTTCCACCACCGTAATCTCACCTTCGGCCGCGCGATCGGACGCACTAGCTACGGCGTTCTTCGTAATGGAATTGGATGAGGTCGAGGCCTATTGTCGTACGCACACCGACGTCTCTGCGGTGATGATCACTGGTGAACCCCAACTAGGAAAAAGCGCGGTGGATTTGGTTTGGTTCAACCTGACCGATGACGACTGGCAGCGTCACGCTGGCATCCAATAGGTTAACGTTCTCAACGGCGTGATCCGCCGGCACTGGTTTGGTTACCGTGTCGGAGAGGCTGCGATTTTATTGACAACCCGACGCGTAGGCAAGAAATAGCGAGGATCACCCCCGCTCCTCGCTTGCGCGTTTTGGAGTTGCGGTAACACAAGCCCGAAGCGCAAGTTTTGAGCTTGCACAAATACAAGCCCGAAGCGCGAGCGAGCGGATATTTCCGACGATCTCGACATCCCTCGCTTGCGCTTTTTGAAGTTGCACCAATACAAGCCCGAAGCGCGAGCGAGCGGATATTTCCGACGATTTCGACATCCCTCGCTTGCGCGTCGGGCTTGTATTGAAACGCTTCGCGGTTTGGCGATAACGCGCGTTTTGCAAAGTAGAGTGAGAAATTCTCTTTCAAATGTGCGGCTTCAAAACTTGCGAGTCGGGCTCGTATTGAAACGCTTCGCGGTTTTAAATTAACGAGCGTTTTGTCTTATAGAATGTCAAATTCGCTTTCAAAATTGTGCAACTTCAAAGCTACCGCATGGGGTTAACTTCTGGACTTTTTAATCCAAGCTTTCGATAAAATCGAAGTCTCGGAGAGTTGATTTACGTAAAACGAATCTCCGAGTCGCCCACGCGCCGGTGATGATCATCAAATTTCTTTCTGCCCTGCCAGCAATCATGCTGTCGCGCAGAAAAACGGTATTGATCGCAATTGTTAAATAAGTTACACGTCGCTCAGTTCTTACCAAATCTCTCCTGTTAAAAGTCACAGAGCGTTCGCGACTGTCCTCAGATAACATCATGAAATATTCATATACTGCGATTATTGCATCGATCCTGTTAATTTCCGTTGGCTGCACTACGACGCGCACAACTGACACCGCTCGGACTGGCATCGAGCAATTATTAATCTCCAATGCCGTCGATCAAACGATCAGCAAGACTGCGCTTCCTGACGTGATGGGCCGGAAAGTCTTTGTGGAAGAGAAGTATCTTGATTCAGTCGACAAAGGCTACATCGTCGGTAGCATGCGTCAGAAGCTATTGAGCGCTGGTGCCAGCTTGGTCGATGCCAAGGACGCATCTGATGTGACTGTCGAGATGTATTCCGGCGGCGTCGGTACAGACAATGTAGAAAGCTATTTGGGCGTACCGGGGTTAACGGTACCCGGCCTGCCAGTTGAGCTTCCTGAAGTGCGGCTTTACGAAAAGCAAAGCCAGTTCGGAACGGCTAAGATTGGAGTAATCGCCTATGAAACGCCGACGGGCAAGATGATGTTCAACGGCGGAACGAGCCTAGCTCGCGCCGACAACTCTGCTTGGAGTCTTGTGGGCATTGGTCCTTTCCAAGAAGGTACCGTCCGCACAGAAGTTAACCGCAGTACCGGTGCGACCGACTTCACAGCACGGGTTGCCAACACTATCGATTTCGGTACGACGACTCGCTAAACCAAACGGTCTGCAGCTATTACTCGCCCGAAACTCGCGTTTTGAACTTGCACAAATACAAGCACGAGGCGCGAGCGAGCGGAAATTTCCGGATCCCTCACTTGCGCATTTTGAAGTTGCACTAATACAAGCCCGAAGCGCGAGCGAGCGGATATTTCCGAG